>CAYZSU010000065.1:0-11851 GCA_964480565.1 uncultured Myxococcales bacterium
AATTATTGAAAAATAGACATTTTGTGGGCAATCCCATTATGAGTTTCCGAAAAATTTGTATTGTTCTCGCATTACTCATTATATTACCCTCTATTCATGGTTGTTTAAGCGATGACAGCATCAGCACTCCACAAGATCCTATTATACTAAACCAAAATCTACAGGAAATGTTAGCCACCACTTGGAATATTTCTATCTTTAATCGTGGCAGTCAAAATCAAACGGATAAGATCGACAGTCATCATTCAGTGATCGATCACACTGGCAAAATACAATATAAAGAGAATTCCACACTATCACTCAATGCCACACATCACATAAGCAACCCCGACATCTCATTGCAATTACCTGAAAATGATTTGGAACGTTTACGCGCGGTATTACTTCAAATTGAGTGGCAAGAAAACAAAAAACTGGCATATGGTAGTGAACCATGCACAACAATGCATAATGGCATTGATATTCAACTTACATTTGAAAACAATACATCGTTCTCAACAACTATTCCAGGCAGAAATAGATACTTTTGCAATGAACCAGATGCCATTCCAGTCTCTATCCATGAACTTCTCTCGTTAAATACACAGCTGATTACCCGCATGAAAGAAGCTGCCAATAATTGGCATATTGAAATTACCAAACAGCATGACCATAATTCATCGCCCATATTCATCGCTAAGCTAACAGCAGCTGATCAACGAATAACAATTGAAACTGAAGACGATAATACAGAAAAATATATCAGCGACACACAATTAGCTTTTTTCAAAAAATTAATCACATCCATTGATTTTGAAAATGCAGAACTCACACCAAGAACTGCAGGTCGTTGTGAAAACACCATGGAAATTACAATATATTATCATGATGGCTATAACACCCATGAATTAACGATTCCTGCCAATCATCCCTATCATTGCAATCAAGTACGCACTGTTCCCACACATGTCCATCAAACCATCTATTTTATGAGTAAGCAGTAGGATGCCGCTATCGTCGGCCCTATTTTAATTGGGGATCCGCATTGTATCAAAGAACTGCCCCATAAATCATGAAATTTTCTAAACAAAATATTGCCATACTTATTACCGCTGTTTGGGTGTCAGCAACTGGCGATGCAATCATGTTTATGGGAATTTCGCTCCATCTTTTCTCTCAGACAAACACCTATTGGTCTGTTGGTATATTATTAATACTCAAAATGAGCGCTCATCTTTTTGTTAATCCCATTGCCATGGCATATGGTGACAGATGGCCAAAGAAAAAAACAATCCATATAAGCTATGCACTATCTGGAATAATATTGTGCACCTGGTTAATTGCGCCCTTTAATCTAACTATTGCCTATTCTGTTTTATTTGGATTAAGCATTTTATTCCAATTATGTCGAATTATGCTAAGCTCACTTGTTGGACAAATCACACCCATCAACCACTTGGATAGAATAAATACATTGATTAATACAGCCCCTCATGTGGCGCTTTTTTTAGGGTTTGGTGCAGGCGGTATACTATTAGAATCTATGGGTTTACGCACTATTATCGGTATAAATGCAATTACCTTTTTTATTGCAACGTGCTTGCTATTTTATATTTCAAAAATAAAATCAACGCGATCAATTGCGCACAATGTAATGCAAATTCGATTTGATATGTTTTGGAGTGAAATAAAAAAACATGATTTAATAAAACGCATTCTATTTCCATCACTAATACTGCAAATGGTTGGTGGCACTATGAGCGCCGTATATGTTGGAATTGCCATGAATTTAAATTTCAGCATGTCTACTATTGGAATGGCACAATCATTTACAGGCATTGGATCGATAATCATTGCTATCGTTTTAATGATTCGAACACCGTCACGCCATTACCAAACATTCATATCTGCCATTGCTGGTTTAATCATCGCATGCAATGCATTTGGATTTAGCCAGCATATCTGGCAATTTGCAGCACTATGGATGCTTATCGGTATATGTAATTTAATTACGCTTGTTAAGTGTCGAACTATCATCCAAACGACATTAGCACCCTGCTATCATACGCGTACATTTAGTTTTCTTGCGCTGTGCAGTGGCACTATCAATATTATATTTGTAATTATTAGTTCAAAAGCCGCGGATTACTGGCAAGGCACGCATGTCCTTATGATCATAGGGTTTATTTCATTGGCATTTTTTATTTGGTATGTATTGAAATATTATCGAACTGCCATAAAATGAGTGTTTCAGGAAATGTTCAAGGGTCCTATTTCAGCGCCCCCTACACCTATCCCCCAACCATTAACCGATACGTTGCCACAAAAATACCGAGCATAGCCATAATAAATAATGATGCATAAAAGACAAGGGTGACTAATTTGGGTTTGGGATGCTGTGTCGGCAAATTGCCCCAATGCCACCATGGTACAAATCGGTATGGGGTAGCATTATCCTCTGGATCCTTTTCAAAAAATGCATTAAACCCTAAGCTCTTACCTTTACGATATCGCTTGGCCTTTTCACGAAGTTGTATATCAATTGGCAATCCCAATGTTTCAGCCGCACGCTGTTCTGCATTTTCCGATATAAAACGTCCTTGCTTGGGTTTTTGCGCATGTTCTGTCATACGTTTGGCAGCATCCAGGCTTAAGTATTGCAATTCTTTTTCAGTAAGCGCGGCCTTAGATATTGTATCACCCGGTGTTAACTGCGATAATTTAGCCATTAAATTTGCCAAAACTTTAAAACGAATAAATTTTTCAACGCGCCCGCTATTTAAATTCATATCCGCAATGCATACGCCATTATTCCCTTTGGATACCAGACCGCGAAATAAAAAACTTTTCACCAAACTCATTTGAATGCGCTTAGGACTCATACGATGTGCAAATGATTTAAAAAAAGCTGACCATTGTTTTTCTGTTTTTGCTGCACGCGCAGGCTGGCCATTTTTGGCATAATGCGCAATCGGTTTTCCACCCTCAAACCGCGCAATAATCATTTTTTCAAATGCGCTGAGCATTTTATCCAATCGCTGGCCAGCGATCTGTTTATCCATGCCCTGCATGCGTGCATGCTGCATAATCTGCACTTGCTTACGGTTTACCTGTTTTGGATTTTCCTTGCCCATATTTTGACGTGATTGTTCTTTGATCACTTTCGAACGCACGCGCTGCCTGGCTATTTGAGCCTGCTGCTGCCGTGCTTGTGGCTCAGGTTGTTTATCGGCTTGCTTACCCGCACGCTGATCAAATTCATGGCGACGATCTGTAACCACACGATCACGCCCTGGTAGCTTAAATGATCGAAAATTTGGCTTATGCGAAAAACGTTTGACTAATTTTCGCAAATAATGCGGTTTTTTCTTCAATATTTGAAATATATTTGGTTTTAATGCCTTTTGAAGCTCTTTTTCAGCAATTAATAATGACTTTGACGGTGCATTATCGCTATTATTGCGAAATATATTATTTATTGTTACATTAATTTTATCCGACACGAACACTCCATTATGAAACTGTTGCAAAAGAGCATTTCTGAACTTGGCCAGATACACCCATCAATAGACACTCACTTATTACTATTATCGACTGATCACCCCCTAAAATTGCGTCATCTCATCAAAATTTTGACATATGTCAATTATCCGACATTCGAATTATCACAAAAGATTATAATTTCAGCATATAAATCAATTAGTTATAAGATAATATCATTTTCAGAATAGTGGCATAATACATGCATTTTCCCGCACTATCAAGGAGGAATTGTGAATCAACGCCAATCAAAAACCAAATCCAAACAGAAGAAAAACATGATGTATTGCAAAGTCATACGCCCAAATGAATCGGCACATGCCATCCCAGAATACCGATTATATCCGAAAAACCCTACTCCCACTCCCAAACGTCATATTCATAGATATACAGGTGTGGTCATAAAAGGTCGGGATAATACGATTTTAAAACCACTCACCGGAAAATCACCATTAAAGGGTAAAATTCATAATTTAGTGGTTATTTTTCATCGAAATGGTGAAATCCCCCAAAATGCCATTATTTTGGAACTTCATAAGCGATATTGGACTAAATATGGTCGATTTGTCACTGTACCACGCGAGTATTTTACGGATTTATACGATTATTCACGCATTGGCCATCAGATCACAGCAGAGGAGTTAACATTGAAAAAAAAGGAAATGAATTAGAAAAATGTCCATTTTATAAACACACCATAAAAAAAGGGCATGCATCCATGTGCATGCCCCTTACATATTAAGCAATCATTTATTCCACAATAATTTGAATATCTTCAATCACATCGCCACGCGCGATTTGAGCCACCACATCCATGCCATCGGTTGCATGACCAAACACCGTATAATTATTATCCAAAAATGGTGTGGGTGCGAGTGTAATATAAAACTGTGATCCACTGGAGCGACGTTCTGGATTCACTTGGTCGCCAGTACGCGCCCATGCCAGTGCACCCTTTACATGTTTTTGCCCAATTTCTTCAGAAATCGTATAACCAGGACCGCCTGCACCAGTCGCAGTTGGATCGCCACCCTGAATCACAAAGCCCGGTTCCACACGGTGAAAGGTTAAACCATCGTAAAAATCACTATCCGCCAAATACTTAAAATTCGTCACGGATAATGGCGCATGATCCGCATATAATTGGCAGGTAATCGTACCTTTACTTGTTTTAATAATCGCTTTATATGTTTTGCTTGTATCCACTGTTGCCTTGGTTGGCTCCTGCCATTTTTTTTGTTTTTGAGTCACTGTTTTTATCTCCTTTGCTTGTTTGCGATGTGTTGACGATTGATCGCCTGAATTGCATCCTGCAATAATCATTGCCATTGCAATTAACCCAAATAATGATTTCATTTATTATCTCCTTATTTCAAATAATGTTTATATTACCCACGTTCATGCATGGCTTCGAGCTGCGCTTCCACACTGCTGCGAAGTGCCTTAATATCATAGCCACCTTCCAATGCAGCAAGTAATTTCCCTGAACAGTACTCATCCGCCATATCCAGCAACATGCCCATCATACGCTGATAGCCCACAGTTGTCATTCTCATACCACCCAAGGAATCGTTTTCATGGGCATCAAAACCTGCAGATACGAGCATCCACTCTGGTTGATAATCCGTCATCTTCTTTGAAATTGTATCCATGGCAGAGAAAAATACATCGTCATCGCCACCGGCAGATAGTGGAATATTTAGCGTATAGCCATGGCCATCGCCTGTCCCCATTTCATGGATCTCACCCGTCCCCGGATAAAATGGCGAACGATGCACGGATCCAAAAAACACATCATTGCGATCATAAAAACGATGTTGCGTACCATTGCCATGATGCACATCAAAATCAATGATCGCAATGCGCGATATATTTAATTGATTGATCAAATAGTCTGCGGCAATGGCAATATTATTAAACACACAAAATCCCATGGCATGATCATATTCCGCATGATGACCAGGCGGGCGCACAAATGCAAATGCACGTGTTGCATCGCCGGCATGGATGGCATCAATGCCTGCAATCACTGACCCAACCGCATTTAGCGAGGCATCCCATGTATAGCGATTGGCTGTTGTATCTGGATCAAGCGATGTATTATCCTTCCCTGCAGTATTGGCAATACGCGCGATATAATGTGGATCATGGCTTAGCGCAATAACATCATGATCTATCGACTTTGGCGATAGATGTATTAATTCTCTGCCAATACCATCGCTTTCAAGCATTTCATGAATGGCCATCAAACGGCGCGGTGATTCTGGATGCATCATCCCAGCTTCATGATATGTCATCTGCGCATCCCAAATAACAGCTGTACTCACTTAGACCTCCTCTTTTTTGTAAATTGGTATTATGCCCCTATCAAGCAGCGTTTATAAATGCAACTTTCAATATATGACTTTTAACTAGCAATCTGGTCAAAAGTCTTGACTTTTAACCAGACTGACAGATAATAGTCATATGAAACGCTATTTACATCAACTTATTATTGACAATCATTTCACGCAATCTCGCATGGCTTTTATTGTTGGCCCCCGTCAGGTAGGCAAAACAACGCTAGCCAAACAATTGCTGAAAGACCGTCATTCCAGCGATTTATATCGAAATTGGGATGATCTTAAGTGGCGCCGCACATTTGCAACAAACCCCTACGATTTCATCGATCAATATCGCCCCACTCAAAAAAAGAGTAAACCCTTGGCCGTACTTGATGAAATTCACAAATACCCTCGCTGGAAAAGTTTTATTAAGGGATTATGGGATACACGAAAAGATTTGGTGGATGTGCTCGTCACTGGCAGCGGAAGACTTGATGTCTATCAACGCGGTGGCGATAGTTTACTAGGGCGATATCATCAATATCGATTACATCCGTTATCCGTTCATGAAATCGCATATCCAAATCACATTCCCGATCATGACTATATCCCTGAACACACAATTGACGCCCTCACTCAATGCACGCGAAAACCCAGTAAAAAAATCAGCAATGCATTTTTATCTTTACTCAAATGGGGCGGATTTCCAGAACCATTTTTGGCAAAAAATGATAATCAATTGCGCCTTTGGCATCGTGAACGCCGACAATTGATTGTTCGGGAAGATTTAAGGGATTTATCCCGCATTGCATTATTATCCCATGTGGAGCAATTAGCTGAATTATTGATCTTACGCGCAGGAAGTATTTTATCATACAATTCCATTCGCGAAGACCTTCAGGTGGCACTCGATTCGGTGCGCTTATGGGTGGATTACCTCAAGCGCTTATATTTCATCTATACCATTCGCCCCTATTCAGGAAAACTCAATCGCGCGTTAAAGCGAGAACCCAAAGTATATCTATGGGACTGGTCGGAGTTAAACGATGACAGCGCACGATTTGAGAATATGATCGCCAGCCATTTACTCAAATGGTGCCACTTTTGCCAAGATTGGGGCTATCCAGAATTAAACCTGCACTTCATCCGGGACAAGGAAAAACGCGAAGTGGATTTTTTAATTACATTGCGAAAAAAACCATGGTTGCTCATTGAAACAAAGCTAACAAACACAACTCCAACAAAGAGCATGCATTATTTTGCAGAAAAATTAGGAATCACTCACAAATTTTTGATTGTCGCCAATTGTCCGGGCGGTGCTGGCATGGCTGGCAATGTGCATGTCATGGATGCTGCCACTTTTTGCGCGCATTTGCCTGTATGAATGACTTGCCCGTAGGGATGTCCATCTTCAGCGCCATGCCAGCAAAGCCCATTCACCACTATCTCATCTAAAAACTATAATTCTAATATTTCTAGCAACATTTTATACAACTCAACCGATAATAATATGGGGGACATCCACTATCTTGGAGATAAGTATGCCTATCTTACTTCCCCATATTGGCCATTTTATTGGATCCACAGAAAAACTGGATCAGCAAGAACAAAAATTACAGCCCTTTGGCATTGAAATCAGAGAAAATCCAGATACAAAATTATCCACATATTATATCGAAAATATACCGCTTGCCACATATAGCGATAATGGATTTTGGGGTCGGCCCGTCCCCCCATGGATGCATAATCATGATGGTGCGAATTATATTTTCTTTCATGATGGATTCGTTACACATAATGGAACTGTAAATCACAATATACCACCGCAATTATTTAATATGCATGAACATAGTAATCAAAGCGACATTATTATGGGACTGGTGAAAAATAGCAATTTGTGGGGTTGTTCAAAAATGTCCAGATTCAAGGCCTCCCGCAAACTCGTAACCGGAGCGTACATGCGAGTACGTGAGGATTGCGAGTGTAGCGGGAAACACAGAAGATGGGCGTTTTTCAACAACCCCATTATATTAAAATACAATATCGTTATCCATGAATCATTACAACCTGCCAGCTCAGATTATACAAAAATCAAAAAAATTCTCACTGATCATATTCAAAAAAAATATCCTAAGGCATTAATTCAAGTAGAATGGAAATCTGCTCAAAGTCTTCCGAGCGGCCAATCCGTCATGACAATGTATATTGGCGTAGCTAATGCAACTCCAAACAACAATGATACCGAGCCAAGCCATCACCCGTTGCTACCTGTTACGCATGAGTATTGCCCGGAATGGGCCACGCATCAACACTATGTAAAAGAAGTTAAAAATGAGGACGGATCACCCATTGCACCGGGCTGGGCCATTATGAAAAATTCTGATGTTCCCAATTTAGAACTTCCACATTCTGATACCTGGCAGCATCAGGGAAAACCCGTGGATACATATATTGCCATGCCCAGGCATCGACTTATCGATGATGTAACATCTGATACCGCATCTTCTGCACATCATTATGTTCAATCATTAAAAAGCACTTTGGGCAATAGCGCCTTCATGCAAGGTATTAAACCCAGGCGAATGCTCTTAGAACCCATTCAATTTGAGCGAACCTATGATACCAATCTACTATTTTGCCCCATATTATCATTTCGAATCTATGAGAACACACCCTGCTTAGAGCTGTTAGCCGGTGGTCCTCAAGCGAACATGATCGCTATTGGCGCTGGATTTTTATTTCCAAAAGTTGGTCACGCCTATCGCTATATTGGACCAGCAATCACCAATGATCCGGATTTAAAGAAGGCAAAACAGCGCATCAAACAAGACCTCTCCGTGCCACCCGACCAGATACTCAAGACAGTGCGTGCAAAACGCACAAATGCACATCCACTATGCGCGGACTGGCAGCTAAGGCCTGTGTTTCAAAAGAAAATAAATCAACCAATACTTCCTATCGATATTCCTGGAATAATACACGAACATGCACCAGCCAGGCTGATCCTCATGATTGATAGCAGCGGTAGCATGAAAGATAACCTGAAGGATATACACACACATACAGCAGACACTTTAAAAAAAATGCGTTCAGCTGAACAAAATGCTTCCATCATGATCGGTACATTTTCAGAACAAGTTGAAACATCATTACCATTCACATCAATTACTAATGAAAATGAATCTCATGCAATCGAAAAAATTCAACATACTCTACAAAAAATCATCAAAAAACTACATAAAAAGGATGGTCATCCAGAACATGAATATACATTTGATGCTATTAATTATGCATTGGATCACATCGAAAAGATTGACGATAGGGAAGAAAAAAAATTAATACTCGTTATAATGGATGAAAAAGACAGCTTTCACAACCCTGCACAATCACACATTGTAAAACAGCAAACAGATACCCGAGCAAAGTCATTAAATACAATATATAAAATCACTCGTCTGATAGATACAGGCGAAGAATCCGCTATTGAATATTTCCGACGAAAAGGAATTCAAATTCAAACGAGTAGTACACAAGAAAAATTAGGTCACTATTTAACACATCTTACACAACCAAATGTTCCCAGAAAAGCATCTGAGTTTATGGCTGAGCAAATATCGAATCTTAACCTCTATTCAACATTGATGATTCAAAAAAAGGAAATGAATGACATACGGGATATTATTATAACATCCCATAATAAAAAAATTATTGACCATGCTATCAACACCTTAATTATGACTAATTATGCCGACAAGAAGGATATCTTACTGAGCATATTGAACAACGCACCTATAACAACACGATTAACATTACTGACTGAACTTCAAGATCAGATTAAATATCGTACCACTCTACATATTACACCATTGCTACTTCGCGACATTATGATCTCTTCACTGCAAAATGATAGTGATGCATCTGTTCGTGAAAAGTCCCTTGATTATTTGATAAAACTGGCAAAAGAAGATATTATTTCTATCTCAGAAAATCCATTTATTCAGGCATTATCTACAGGCTCCAGCCAGGGTATTAAAATAAAAGCTATTTCAGGCCTTAAGCACTTAAAAACAGATGGGGCTCAAGCTGTATTGATTCAAGAGTTGGATAGAATTGATGAAAAAACAAATAATGATGACATCATAGTATCGACCCTCATCGAGGCATTAAATAATTACAAGACGGAAGAAGCTCAGGATGCAATTATTCGCGCATTAAAAAAACATGCATCCAAGCAAATCCGTCGAACAGCACTATTTATATTAAGGTATAGACATAGTAATAACAAAATTAAAAAAGCATTAGAGTATATAATTAAGACTGACAATGATTCCTTTATTCGAAATTATGCAAAGGATATATTGGATGAATCATATGGTCATTAGTTATTTTCCATGCAATCCTACTCGCTTTAATATTCAGCAATAATATTTTAATGCTTCTACAATATGTTTTTTTAGCTAATTGACTGATATTTTTGTAAAAACAACAATTAATTGGCACTTTTACACTTCCCTAAATAAAACTGCAGTGATAGGCTTTAGGGGAAACAGGAGATTACTATGGCAATCAAAAAACCGTGTTTATATGATTATGATATCGATATAATTCGTTCCTTATTAGAACGCGCCTATCAATCACTGTATACACAAGAACAACCCCGATCACTGCATCATAAATATAAAAAATACGACCATCACATGCATAAGGTAGGTACGTGTTATACCTTAAAACCAAGTGTGGGCATGAAGAATTCACTATTATGTTATGATAAAAAACAAAATGCCTATACACTGTTTATGACTACAATTGGGGAAATCAATGATGCCTATGCCTATCGAATCGCGCCCAACCCTCAAAATAACTCCACACTATCTGCTAGTATTTTACTTTATAATAGCAAAATATGGGTAACCGCATTACAACAAATCAAGCATGGGCCTGTATATATATCAGACATACATAAATATGCATTACAGATAAGAATATTCTCTGATACCTTTCTAACAAAGGCAATCAAAGGACTATCCAATGATAAACAACTATGCATTTGCCAAAAAAATAAACCCTCCAACAATACAAGATACTCATGGGAAAATACACCGCGATAATTTGACTGAGACTATTGAACTACTGTTAAAAAAGTTGCTAGCAAAATAAACATCCCTTAATTACACTTTTCAGCCATGACCTCAACCTGAATACGACCATCATGAAGTTGTATGTTCAACTGATCTCCTAAGCTAACCTGACTCTTGGATTTAACCACCTTATTGTCCGTAGTTGTAATCACGCTATACCCTTTTTCCAATACAGCCAGCGGCGATAATAAATTTAAACTACTCGTATATTGTGCAATATGCTGCTTAAATAATTTAAATCGCGTTTGCATCGCATAATTTAATCGATCCTTACACTGATCCACATTGCGATACAAATCTGGCAAATTATTCAATGGATTTCGAAGCCGAATTTTATATTGATCCAATATTTTTTTCTGATTAACCACACCTTGTATGAGCAAATAAACCAATCGTTTTTCACGGTCATTCAAGTATAACTGTAATTCTTTTTTTACTGGCACAGCAAGTTCTGCAGCAGCTGATGGCGTTGGCGCACGCAAATCCGCTACAAAATCGGCAATCGTAAAATCAATTTCATGTCCGACTGCGGAAATAATCGGCAAATTTGAATCAAATATAGCATTTGCAATCACTTCCTCATTAAATGCCCATAAATCTTCAATCGATCCGCCGCCACGACCCACGATTAACATGTCGATATTTTCCTGCTGATTCATTGTTGTAATTGCATGTGCAATTTCCTCAGCCGCACCATCGCCTTGCACACGCACTGGATAGATCACAATATCAATATTTTCAAACCGACGTTTCAGCACATGAATCATGTCACGCACTGCCGCTCCGGTTGGCGAAGTAATGAGTCCAATGCGTTTTGGTAATTTGGGAATTTTTTTCTTATGCACATTATCGAACATACCCTTGGCAGCG
>CAYZSU010000066.1:0-11792 GCA_964480565.1 uncultured Myxococcales bacterium
CATATTATTTCTGGTTCATCGGATCACGTCCGACGATGACAAGCCTAGATGGGGTTAGAGACAAAGCCTGCCAAATACGCTGAATAGTTACGATCAAACAATATTTGGTGATTAGGCTTTTATCCTTAAAAATAATTATATGAGACTTTCAGAAAATTATATTGCAGTTTTTAAGAAACATTTTTTTGATATTTTTTATGAAGGTGAAATATATCTATTTGGTAGTCGTGTGGATGATAGTCAAAAAGGCGGGGATATTGATTTATACCTTGTTATTTCCGACCACTCGGAGCTGTTTAAGAAAAAAATCACATTTTTATCAAAGGTAAAGCAAGATCTCGGTGAGCAGAAAATAGATGTTGTATTTAATGAAGATGCATCACGGCTTATCGAGCAGGAGGCCCGTAAATGGGGAATCAAACTGTAATATATAAGCAAAAGCTGATGGGGCATTTGAAGGAATGCGATATTCATCTTGATCGCTTGATGCTTGCTATTGATGTACTAGAACAATCATATGTATTTCCTTTGAGCCAATATGATTATGACAATATATTGAATAATAAACAAAACATGGCCTATTGTGATCAATTGATCTATCGATTTTCCAAAATTCAAGATTGTATGGGATCGAAGCTTTTTAAATCCATAGTTCTATATCAAGGAGATAGTACGAATAAATCTTTTTTGGATATGCTCAACCAATTGGAGCGAATGGATATTATTGATGTAAATAAGTGGTTTGAACTAAGGGATTTGCGTAATGACATTGCACATAATTATGATAATGATGCTTCAGCAGTGATCAATATGCTAAATACCATTGTGAAAGCAAAGTATACATTGGTTGATATTTTAAATGCTATAAAAAAAATGGCTGACAGCCATGAAGTAAATGCATAACCATGCGACTCTATCCGGATGAAAAAATTGCCTTAGATAATATATTAAACGATATTGATGATGAGGTTTACTTATTTGGTAGTCGCGTAGATGATAATAAAAAAGGCGGAGATATAGATATTCTTATATTCTCAAAAAAAAATGCCTATGAATTATCAAAAGAAGTTTCTACAAAATTTATGATGGCGTTGGATAGTAAACTCGATGTAATTGTATTTGATAAGGACAATATGACAAAAGAGCAATGTGCATTTGTAAATACATTGACCATGGTTCGGATTAAGTAATGAATGATGTGAATTATGATGATTTATTACATACGCTTAGGGGAAAGGTAGATGACTCCTTTGAATTGGTAAAGGCTTCAGTTCAGGTGCTAGATGCATATGACGGTGATAGGGCATATTCTCCACAGGATTTGGATCCATATGATTCATTGAGTAGTCGCTTTGTCAGATGTGTGGAAATATTCATTAAATACTTTTATGCCTATGAGTATAAAATGATTGCTATGAAGTCCGTGACATTTAGGGATAATTTAAATGTTATGGAAAAGTTAGGGCTGGTATCAGCTACTCCTTTATGGATGGATATGCGGCATGTACGAAATCGTATGGTGCATGACTACTTGCCTGCACAAACAAAACAGATGTTCGATGATATCATGGGTCCATTCTTCAATGAATTAATGTTTAGCAAGGCAAAAATAGATACCTGTGAGCCTCACGCATAGGTATTTATAAAGCTAATATTTGTTATCATTGTTGGGCTTTGAGACTGTGTCGTAATGATATAGAATTTATATGACACAAAATATGTTAAATTTTGACTTCCCCAAAATAGCCTTTTTTAATAATTTTGAATTACGACACGGTCTCTTGATCCGATAATCCATGAAAAAGAGGTCGTGAAATAAATAATCATGCGATTAACAAAATATGAACAAAAAGCAATTAAGCAGTTATTTATCGATGTTTTCGGTGATGGAGAAATTTACTTATTTGGCAGTCGCACCGATGATAATAAAAGAGGTGGGGATATTGATTTATATCTATGTCCGACAATGCCATGTGATGATGTATATGAAAAGAAAATCGCATTTTTAGTCAATCTGGAAGTGGCCATTGGCGAACAAAAAATAGATGCTATTATGGCCAGAGATGCCAGCCGCCCGATTGAGCAAGTTGCAATCCGCGATGGGATACAGTTATGAATGAGCTGAAGTTGAAATTGGTAAATATCATATATGAGTGTAATCAGCATAGGGATATGATTGATCATGTATATCAGAAAATAGCGTCATATTTACCTTTGAGTGAGGATGATTATTCACATTTTGATAAGGATATGATTGGTTATATTGATCAATTTTTATTTCGATTTTCAAAATTGCAGGATAGTATGGGCGAAAAGTTATTTTCAACAATGTTGCTTTTAGTTGGCGAAGATATGTCCAAAAAACCATTCATAGATATGCTTAATCGTTTAGAGAAGATGGAATTATTGTATACAAATGATTGGTTACAATTAAGAAAAATAAGAAATGATGTGACACATGAATACTCTTCAAATGTGTCTGAAGTTGTTGGTAGTTTAAACGCTATTTTTTGTGCACAAAAAGATCTGTTGGCAATTTATCATGTGTTTTATGAGTATTGTATAAACCGATTTCAGTTTGTTGAGAAAAATTAGGTGCATCCATAAGCGGCTATAAAGAGGAACAGTCATCATGAAAATATTAGTGACAGGGTCTGCTGGTTTTATTGGATTTCATACGGCATTGGCGTTGATTAAACGTGGCGACCAAGTCATTGGGCTGGATAATATCAATGACTACTATGATGTGCGTGTAAAGTATGGCCGTTTGGCAGAAACTGGTATTGCTAAAGATTCAATAGAATATAATGCACGTGTTAACTCAGATACTCATGAGAATTATTCATTTATTAAACTTAATTTAGAAGATAAATCAGCGCTGGATCAGTTATTTGCAGAAGAGAAGTTCGATGCAGTGTGTCATTTGGCGGCGCAAGCAGGTGTGCGCTATTCATTAACTAACCCGCAAGCTTATATTGACTCCAATATTGTTGGATTTATGAACATCTTGGAATCTTGCCGACATAATCATGTGAAAAATTTATCCTATGCATCGAGTTCATCTGTCTATGGATTAAATGAAAAATTGCCATTTAATACGGATGATAATGTCGATCATCCTATTTCACTCTATGCGGCGAGTAAGAAATCCAATGAATTAATGGCGCATACCTATTCGCATTTATTCGGAATACAAACAACAGGACTTCGATTTTTTACGGTATATGGGCCCTGGGGCCGGCCCGATATGGCGCTATTTTTATTTGTCAAAGCAGCGCTCGAAGGTAAGCCCATCGATGTATTCAATCATGGCAATATGCAGCGGGACTTTACGTATGTTGATGACATTGTGGAAGGTATTATTCGCGTGATTGATCACCCTGCTATATCCGATGTCCATTGGTCTGGCGATCAGCGCACAGCTTCCAGATCTAGTGCACCGTACAAGGTATATAATATTGGAAATAATAATCCAGTAAAGCTCATGGATTTTATTTCTGCGATTGAGAAAAAACTCGGTAGAAATATTGAAAAGAACATGCAACCGTTGCAAGCCGGTGATGTGCCTGCCACCTATGCGGATGTGAGTGATTTAATTAATGACTTGAATTATAAACCGCAAACATCTGTACAGGATGGTATTGACCAGTTTGTCGATTGGTATAGGGGTTTTTTTAATTAGGGGTATGATCGTTGGAATAGCGTTCATTTTATGCAAAACATACAAGAGTTAATTGCTCAAAAAGAAAATAGACGATTGGAGTTCAAACGAGAACTGCCGTCAAATGATAAGATAATCAAAACAGCAATTGCTTTTTCAAATTCTCAAGGTGGCGATCTGATTATAGGTGTTGATGATCAGAACCATATTCATGGTATAGATGACGATGATGTCATGCGACTTGAGGAAATAATATCCAATACAATATATGATAATTGCGCGCCATCAATTATTCCAGAAATTTATACTGTTCGGGTTGATAATAACGTATTACTGGGCATTCATTTTTATCCATCAAATCAGAAACCTCATTTTATAAAAAAGAATGGCAAGCATAATGGTACTTATGTTCGAATTGGCACGTCAAATCGATTGGCATCAATGGATATTATCGAACAGCTGGAAAGAGAAAAAAGATGCATTGGCTTTGACAGTGTTGTGCAATACGATTTTGAATATGTTCAAGGTGTATTTGATATATTGGATGTTCATATTGAGAAGCAGTTTCATGAAACACCCTGTGTGCAATTATATGAAAAATTGAAACTGATAACGCAAGATAGGGATTGTTATTATCTTACCAATTTAGGTGTACTTTTCAGTGATAAAAAAAATGACTATTTCCCTCTGGTAAAAATAGAATGTGCTCGGTTTAAAGGGACTGAAACTAAAGTTTTTTTGGATCAGGCAACATACGATGCGGGTATTATAGAATCTATTGAAAACACTATCGAATTTATAAAGAGAAATATTCGTTTGGGCGCAACAATTGGAGATGTATATCGACAAAATCGTTGGGAGTATCCCTTGTTGGCGTTGCGAGAAATAGTGATTAACGCAGTTGTGCATCGGGATTATAGTATATTGGGAAGCGATATAAAGGTGGCTATCTTTGATGATATGGTGGAAATCACAAGTCCTGGCGTATTGCTTATCGATAAAGATAAATTGGGACATGGATATAGTGAACTTAGAAATCAAAACTTAGGAAAACTGTTTAAAAAATTTGAAATTATTGAACAATGGGGGACTGGATATAAAAAAGTGGCAAAAGAAATCGAACAGTATCCAGAAATACAAATGGAGATTGATGATGCATCTAATTTTGTTCAGGTGAAATTTATCAATGCAGGGAATGTGAATGAAGCCACCCAAGAAACCACCCAAGAAACCACCCAAGAAACCACCCAAGAAAAAATTATCAATCTATTAACAGATAATCCACGATATACGAGACAAGATTTAGCGAGACTATTAAATAAAAGCGATGCAACGATCAAAGAACACCTATCAAAACTTAAAAAAAATGGCATATTGCAACGAGTGGGCAGTACAAAAAGCGGTTATTGGGACATTATAAAACGACAAAATTAATAGAACGCAACTTGGAAATTTTATCTTCGGTTTCACCATATTATCGTCGGACGTGATCCAGCGATTTTAGGCAAGTCAATTGATAAGTAATCACCAATCATGATAGATATCGATATATTAAAACCTCAGATTATAGAGCAGTTAAAACCGTTAAACCCATATAAGATCATTCTTTTTGGAAGTTATGCAACGGGCAACCCAACAGAAGACAGTGATATTGATTTGTATATAGTGACCGACGATGATTTTATGCCGAAAAATTGGAAAGAGAAAAATCAAATATATTTACAATATGCAAGGGCACTACGAGATTTGTGTAAGTCTATTCCAATTGATTTGATCGTACATACTAGAAAAATGTATGCCAAATTTATCGAGTTAGATAGCAGCTTTTATAGGTATAACATTAAACAGGGGAAATCCTTGTGGTAAAAAAAATAGTGATTGAATGGCTGAAAGCTGCGTTCGACGATATAATACTGTTGGATAATATAATAGATAATAAGCATATTACAAATCTAATTGCATTTCACTCTCAACAGGTTGTGGAAAAATCAATCAAGGCACTTTTTGAGCATCAAAATAAAAAAATCCCTAAAGTACATAAAATACAAACATTAATTGATATGATTGGTATTGATTTAGATCTGGATGAGGACGTAGCTCATAGTTTGGATGAGTTATATATTGAATCCCGATATCCAGGAGATATGGGACTATTGCCATACGGCAAGCCAACACTGGTTGATGCCAGAGAGTTTTATGATTTTGCAAAAGGTGTGTTTGAAAAAATATGTGATGTTTTGGGAGTCGATAAACAGGAAATTAGTAATCACTGAAAATAGCATATGCGACTCACAAAGTTTGAAAGAAAGTAACTATTCAGCGTATTTGATAGGCGTTGTCTCTAATCCCATCTAGGCTTGTCATCGTCGGATTTGATCCGATGAACCAAAAATAATATCATTTCCTGGACCATCGGATCACGTCCGATGGTGACAGCCTTTGCGTGATATTGGTACAAAATACGCTGAATAGTTACAAACTAGCAAAGATAGCTATTTAAATTTTGATTCAATTTTTGTTTAGAAAAATTAAGAATAGTGTTGCTCATGAGTATCGTTCAAATATCTCTGAACTCGTTGATAGTTTGAATAATGTGTTTCGCATTAAAGGTGGGCTAATAGCAATATATGGTACTTTTCATACATACTGCACGGATAAGTTTTAAGTTGTTAAATATACAGGTATCTAAAAAGTGATTAACTATGAACGACTTATCACAGACTGTTTTTGGGATTTAAATATTTCAAGTAAAGACATTGAGCGCATAATGCATAGCGAGGATATACGTCAAAAAGCATTTTTATTTGAAAAAATACTTTTAAACAGTACGAAGCTATTTATTGATTTAGAAATGTTTAACAAACAAGACTTAGAAGTTTTTTTGGAAAATTATACAGTACCACAATTTAATGGGGCATATATATTTAGAAGGAAAAATATGGCAGAGTTTTATTTTTTTAACAAGCCGTTGTTGATTGAGGATTTACAGTGGATTGCATAGACTATAAAAAACTCTATAGGCTTCAAGACAAGGTATTGGCTGCTGTGTTTGCTGTAGAAAGTGAATTTTATCTGACGGGTGGCACGTGCATAAGTCGTTTTTATCAAGAGAAACGATACTCGGATGATTTAGATTTTTTTACGAATTGTTCACCACGATATAATTTTGCAGTAAAAAAAATAAAATTGACCTTACAAAAAATATTTCAAGTTGATATAGAAATAGAAACAAAGAATTTTACACGATTTAAAATAGATAAACTTCTACAGGTCGATTTTATAAATGATATTACTTCCAGATATAAAGATGCGATTATGACTGAGAGTGGTTATCTAATAGACAATATTGAAAATATACTTAGCAATAAGCTGACAGCAGTTATGGGGCGCGATAATCCTAAGGATATCTTTGATATCTATTTGATTTGGAAATATTATGATTTTTTATGGCTTGATATACTTGAATCTGCTCATGAAAAAACAGGTTTTAACGATAGTGAACTTATTGTCCGGTTGAAAAGTTTTCCAATAGAGTTTCTGGAACATATACACGTGATTGATAATACCTTCTTGGATGATTTTGAAAATCAGTTTAAAGAGCTTATCAATAGTATCCTAAAAGTGATTGGACTGATTAATACATGACCAATAGTTATTTGAATAACATCAAACAGCTGATTCAAAATGGCGAAAACCAGTTTGTTGAGTTGAAAACGACATTTCAAAAAGAAGTGATTGAATCTGTTGTTGCGTTTGCAAATACAAAAGGTGGACAGATCATCGTTGGAATCGATGGTCATGGAAATATTGTTGGCTGTGACCTATCGTCAGAAACCATTCAGAATTATATCAATACGATTAAGCAAAATACTCAGCCCAATATTATTGTCGATATTGATCCTGTGGAAATAAAAGATAAAATTATAATGATCATAGATGTGAGCGAATATCCAATAAAGCCAGTTGCTTATAAAAATAGGTATTATAAGCGAATAAAAAATTCAAACCATCTGATGAGTTTGGATGAGATTGCGAATGAACATTTAAAAGCGATTAATGCAAGCTGGGATTATTATATCGATGACAGGCATGATTTTAGCGATATATCACAGGAAAATATTGATAAATTTATACAAAAAATAGAAGCGAATTTGGGTAAGAATTTTAACGATGACCCAATGACAATTTTGCGAAAATATGAGCTGATAAAAGACGATAAACTCACATTTGCTGCATATTTGCTTTTTACATCAAATAATTCAGCGCTTACAGCGTTTCAAATAGGCCGATTAAAGAGCGATACAACAATCATTGACAATATCGATATTAATACGGATTTACTCAGCCAAGTGGACATGGCCATTGAGTTTATAAAAAAACATCTTATGACAGAGTTTATTATTACAGGGGATCCCCAGCGAACGGTGAAATATGACTATCCCCTTGAGGCTATTAGAGAGATAGTGATAAATATGATTGTCCATCGTGATTATAGGGATGCTGGAAATTCAATTATAAAAATTTATGATAATCGAATTGAGTTTTTTAATCCGGGCAAACTGTATGATGATATCACTATCGAAAAACTTCAGTCAGGCAATTACTCTTCTAGGGCTAGGAATAGAGCTATCGCAAGGGCGTTTAAGGAATTGGGTATTATAGAGAGATATGGTTCTGGAATCACTAGAATAAAGAATGAGTGTAAGGCCTATGGTATGATTGACGCAAAATTTGAAGAATTTGTGCATGGATTTCGGGTTGTTTTGTATAAGGGAAAATGTGATGAGAGAGTAAATGAGGGAGTAAATGAGGGAGTAAATGAGGGAGTAAATGAGGGAGTAAATAATCTGTATCAGCTTATATGCAAAAAGCCGAACAATAGGTCTCCTTTCTTTGCAAAAGAGTTACATACATCTGCAAAAAATATAGAACGCTGGCTAAAGCAACTCAAAGATGATGGTAAAATAGAGTTTCAGGGAAGTCCCAAATCCGGTGGCTATATTGTAAAAAAATCTGGGACTGATTGTTTTTGATAGCTGGAATCGTATCATCATATGAAAAATTTTGTAACTATTCAGCGTATTTTGCACAAAAATCACGCAAAGACTGTCACCATCGGACGTGATCCGATGGTCCAGGAAACGATATTATTTTTGGTTCATCTGATTAAGTCCGACGATGACAAGCTTAGATGGGATTAGAGACAACGCCCATCAAATACGCTGAATCGTATAAAAATTATTTAGTTAAGAGTTTTGAGTGTTAAGTTATAAAAGGAAAATTTAGATTTTTGAGGAGTATTGAACGAATGAATAGTGATATCAGATGGGTACAAAGATATAATAACTACAAAAAAGCATTGATGCAGCTTGTAGATGCTGTGGAGTTGTCTCGCATGAGAGAATTATCACTTCTAGAAAAACAAGGGCTTATTCAAGCATTTGAATTTACCCATGAGCTATCTTGGAATATGCTCAAAGACTACTTAGAATATCAAGGTTATCAAAATATTAAGGGCTCTAGAGATACAATCAAAGAAGCGTTTAAAGTGGGACTTATCAAAGACGGACAAGCTTGGATGGAGACTATAAAAGCGAGGACCATCACTGCTCATACATATGATGACGCATTGGTTCAAAGTGCTTATAAAATGATAGTAGATAACTATATGGAACTTTATGATCATCTTTTAAAAACATTTGATAAATTAGAGAAAGAACTATGAGTATAGATCTAGAACAAAAAATAATTGATCAAATTATAGATACAATAAAGAGTAATTCACAAGTAGAAGATATCATACTTTTTGGTTCTAGAGCCAAGGGAACTGCCAAAAATGGATCAGATATAGATATAGCAATTATAGGGGCCAATATAAATCTCAAAGAGATTTGTGCCTTGGGTGTAAGAATAGAAGAGCTTGATCTACCCTATAAAGTAGATCTTATAGACTATAAAGCGATTACAAATGAAGATCTAAAAATGCATATAGATAGAGTAGGGATGCATTTAATATGAATGAGTATCCAATGACGTCAGATGTTTACAAAAATACGTATTATAGGTGATGGAAAATAGTAGCTACCAACTTGACTATATTGGGATATGAAATTGATGACTAAAAAAAATAAGAAAGATCAATAAAGTGGTAGATATAGAAACATTAAAGCATGGGAACTATTCAGCGTATTTTGTACCAATATCACGCAAAGACTGTATCGGACTTGATCCGATACGCTGAATAGTTACAAAATAAATTGGAAATAAATATGAACAAGGCAGAATTATTATTTAAATTAAACGATCTTAAACAAGAATTGTTTGGCTCAGTGAATGGGGATCGGGCACGCTGAGTCAATAATTCACTACCCCCTCAAAATGAGCGATTCGGATTTGCGAGTTGTCGGTACCAGGCTTGGGTTTCAATTGAGAGCGAAAGATTAGTCACATCTTCGCTACTTCTCTGAAAAACAGCGTCATTGCGAGGCAGATGAAATCTGACGAAGCAATCCAGAAGATTTGGCCTTTGACTGAAATCCGGAGTCGAAGCGCGTGTCTCACTTAAGGCCTCAAGGTCTGGATCCATTGCAATTTTAAAAATAGAAAAAACTGCAAAATTAAAAGAGCTAAAATATATATGGAAAATATGAATAAAAAAATATTGATTGTCTTTGGAACACGGCCAGAAGCCATTAAAATGGCTCCGCTTGTCAAAGCTTTTGAACGATATAACTCAGTGTCCAGTGCGCAGCGCTTAACACTTGAAGTCAAAGTCTGTGTAACAGCTCAGCATCGTGAGATGTTGGATCAGGTACTAAAAATATTTGATATTAAGCCGGATTATGATTTGAATATCATGAAACATGGGCAGGATTTATATGATGTAACATCTAATATATTGATCAAAATGCGAGATGTTTTTAATCAGTTTAAACCAGACTTGATATTTGTGCATGGTGATACAACGACATCATTTGCAACAGCACTGGCAAGCTTTTATCAGAAAATACCGGTTGCCCATGTAGAAGCTGGATTGAGAACAAATGATATTTATAGTCCATGGCCAGAAGAGGCTAATCGTCAATTGACTGCACGTATTGTAAAACACCACTTTGCCCCTACTAAGGCGAGCAAAGCGAGTTTGATTAGAGAAGATGTTGAAGAGAAAAATATTGTGGTTACTGGAAATACAGTAATTGACGCAATGTTTATGGTATTAGATAAGATAGAAAAAGATAAAGGCTTAAAAAATAAAATTTTGTCTACGCTTCATGCAAATAAGATTGTTTTAGAAGATAATCGTAAAATTATATTGGTAACCGGGCATCGACGGGAAAATTTTGGTCAAGGATTTATCAATATATGCCAGGCCCTGAAAGCAATTGCGCAGGATAATCTGAATGTAGATATTATTTATCCTGTGCATTTAAATCCAAATGTAAGAGAGCCAGTAAAGAATATTCTTTCTGATATAGATAATATTCATTTAATCGAACCTCTTGAGTACGAGCCATTTTTGTATCTCATGAATAGGTCGTATTTTATTATTACTGATTCTGGAGGCATACAAGAAGAAGCGCCTGGATTGGGTAAGCCAGTACTAGTGATGCGGGATACAACGGAGCGGCCAGAAGCTGTTGAGGCAGGTACGGTGAAGTTAGTTGGAACGTGCATTGATACAATTGTTGGAGAATCACAACGATTGCTTGACGATCATTCAATATACGAACAGATGAGCAAGGCACATAATCCCTATGGTGATGGTAGTGCGAGTAAAAAGATTGTTGATTTTTTTGTAGAAAGTTTTTCGAAGTAGATGAATTATATTGAAAATATGAAGAAAAATAGGAGTTATATGGAAAAACTAAGTCAAAATTATACAAATATTTGTATAATAGGTTTAGGCTATATTGGACTTCCAACAGCGGCATTGTTGGCAAATAGAGGTTATCAAGTTCATGGAGTTGATATTGTAGAAAGTACGGTAGATACAATTAATAGAGGTGATATTCATATTGTTGAGCCAGAGTTAGATACCTTTGTAAAAGCGGCTGTAAATAGCGGTAAGCTTAAGGCGGGAGTGTAAAATAGATTGTGTAAATGGTCCTAAAGGAGTTAGAAGAAGTAACAC
>CAYZSU010000067.1:0-11764 GCA_964480565.1 uncultured Myxococcales bacterium
GAACTATAACGATCAAATGATATTTGCGCTAGATGCGCTTCGCTAACCGCTTACTCCTCAAAAGATGTTCCAAAGGATTGTTTAAAAATGTCTACTCAAGCAACTTGATAACACTCCATAATCGGCGTACTATTATGGAGCATGTTCCAGCGAACACTTAAATTACCAATAAAACACAGTTTTTTCTTGTTTGGTGCAAGAGGAACTGGCAAATCCACATTACTTCGACATCATTTTCACGATCCAACAACCTTGATTATTGATCTACTTATCCCCGAAATTGAAGATAGACTAATTCGCAATCCATCTGAATTATTAGAACAAATCAATCTACACCCCCCTCTATTATTCTAATTGATGAAATACAAAAAATACCTCGATTACTGGATTTAGTTCAATCGATCATGTTTGACCACCCTGATATTCAATTTGCCCTTACAGATTCCAGTGCAAGAAAACTCAAACGAGGCAGCGCCAATTTACTCGCAGGTCGTGCATTTCTTCACCATTTATATCCTCTCACATTCCAAGAACTGGAACATGCATTCTCACTCAAGACAGTACTTGCATACAGCACACTACCTGCAGTGTGCAATTTAGAGAATGTACAGGATAAACGTGCATTTCTACATTCCTATGCACTCACCTATTACTAAAGAAGAAATCCAAGCAGAACAAATTGTGCGCAATTTAGAACCCTTTCGAAATTTCCTTGAAGTCGCAGCTCAGTCCAATAGTAAAATTATCTCATATGCAAATATTGCTCGTAATGTAAATGTAGGCATCAAAACAGTTCAATCCTATTTTCAGATATTGGAAGATACTTTGCTTGGTTTTTTACTACAACCATTCCATCTTTCTATCCGAAAGAGGCAACGGCAAAATCCCAAGTTTTACTTTATCGATACAGGCATTGCTCGCGCACTTTCTAGAACACTTACTCTTGATATTAAGCCACACACATCACAATACGGCGATTTATTTGAACAATTCATTATTTTAGAAATCTACAAACGTAGCAATTATAAAATGAATGATTATCGATTTTCATATTTACGCACCAAAGACAATGCGGAAATTGACTTGATTATTGAACGTCCAGATATGCCTCTGGCATTAATAGAAATCAAGTCCTCCAAGCATATTGATCACACTCAACTACGTACAATATCTCGTTTTCGCCAAGATATTGCACAATGCGATGCATTTTGTTTATCACAGGATCCTATTGCACGTACCTATAATGGCATTCAGATTTTACCTTGGCAGCAAGGACTTGAAGCCTTGGGATTATAAGCAGAAAATTAATCATTGGACTGCCCACAAACTGATAATATAGCGAAATAGCTGTAGGTCAGCGAAGTGGTCCCAGAAAAAAACTGGATTGCTTCACCAGACTACGTCTATTTCGCAATGACTTTTGTGACTGCCCTCAAAATAGACATATTGTGGCTCCGGTTCAAGTCCAGAAAAACCACAAAACAAAACAGGGTCCTAAAGGACCCTGTTTTATTTTGGCGCTCCCAACGGGGCGCCGGAGCGCGCGTACCCGCGCTCCGGCACTTCATCATTATATAGCTCGCCCAATAGGCCGAGCCACTTACCTGTTGGTCGTCGAACTAGGAGCCTAACGGCTCCGGTTCAAGTCCAGAAAAACCACAAAACAAAACAGGGTCCTAAAGGACCCTGTTTTATTTTGGCGCTCCCAACGGGACTCGAACCCGTGTCTCAGCCTTGAGAGGGCTGCATCCTAGGCCACTAGACGATGGGAGCTTTAATCAAGTAATTGATTAACAGCTTACCTATATTGTCGCAAGAATTTATTTAGACTTTCCCTGATTGGCAACGGCACTCATGGCTTTTGCAACTGCCTCTGCATCACCCAAATAATAATGTTTAATCGGTGTTAAGTCATCGTTTAGCTCATATACCAATGGCATGCCTGTTGGAATATTGAGTTTTAAAATATCCTCATCCGACACATTATCCAAAAGTTTAACCAATGCGCGCAAGCTATTACCATGCGCCGCAATAACCACACGTTTACCCGCTTTTAAGTCCGGCACAATTGATTCATTCCAATAGGGTAAGAATCGATCTACTGTATCTTTCAAACATTCGGTCTGAGGCAATAGTGTATCATCCAAATCATTATATCGTGCCTCATGACTGGGATGTCGTTCATCACTGACTTCTAATGCAGGCGGTGGAATATCATAGCTGCGCCGCCAAATTAGCACTTGATCATCTCCGTGCTTTTCTGCAGTTTCCGATTTATTTAACCCCTGCAAAGCACCATAATGACGCTCATTTAAACGCCAGGTACGCTTTACTGGAATCCACATCAAATCCATTCCATCCAATGTCATCCACAATGTACGAATTGCACGCTTTAACAGCGATGTATGTGCAATATCAAAGGTATAACCATTGTCCTTTAAAACATCACCCGCGGCCTTGGCTTCAGTGCGCCCTTTTTCAGATAAATCCACATCCGTCCAACCAGTGAACCGATTTTCCTTATTCCAATTACTTTCACCGTGCCGAAGAAGTACTAGTTTGATCATAATCACCTCATTTATTATAATGGAGCTGTTGAAAAACGCCCATTTTCGGCGTTGACCAGCAAATCCAATTCAGTTACATACTCTTATGTATGCGCCTTCATGGATTTACTGTCCGCCTTAAATCTGAACATTTTTGAACAACTCCACAAATTGCTATTTTGATGGCAGTCCCATAATTTACATTCAAGATAGTTGGTGCGTTATGATAGATTTATGAATAAAAATCAAGGATTAGATCCTAAATTTCGCATACAAAAATCTTCCCTTTTATTATATGGCTATTGCTGATAGCACATCTAATATACAACCCCCATATCAATTAATTATGAAATTACACCTACACAAACAATACTATGCCACATTAGCCGCTTTTGCTGCAGGCATTTGCCTCACATTTCTCGTATTATTAAATTCAGGGCTAGCAAAAAAAGTGGGCATCCTAGAATCCAGCGTAATTGCACATGGCGTGGGTACGCTATTAGGCTTAATTCTTATCTTACCGCAATTACACAAGAAACTATTCAAAAAAATACAGCGCACACCCAAGTATTTATTCATTGGTGGCATTTTTGGAATCACACTTACAACTATTGCCAATATCGCAGCCCCAATTATTGGCCTATTGCTTCACTTAAGCATTCTAACGTCGCTTGATTTAATCTTTTCAACTCTATTGGACCACTTTGGTTTATTTAATTTGTCAAAATTTAGACTAACAACTAGGCGATGTTTGGGGCTACTATTATCTCTCACAGGCGTATTATTAATATTTTTGAGTAATTTATGATTTTTTTATCCATCCTATTAACAAGTATTGCCAGCGCAATTGTAGCATTTCAAAAAACATTGAATGCAGGGCTTGGCAAATGCATTGGCAGCATTGAAGGATCCTTTGTCAATCACTTGGTCGGTTTTATCTTTGGTCTATTAATTTTAGTAATCGGATACCAACTCGACAATATTAATTTAGGCAATACTCCATTCTATTTATTTCTTGGAGGTGCAGCGGGCATTTTCATGGTTAGCTTTGTTAACTATGCCATTGCACATATTGGCATTATGAACACGCTGATTTATTTGATTATTTCGCAGTCCATCACATCATTGATTATCGATCACTATGGACTGATTAATCATGCAAAAATTCCAATGAATCCATTGCGCATCATCGGTATTTTATTGATTATATGCGGGGCCAAACTCGCTTTATCTCGAACAACTCCCTCAAAATAAAAACGGACAGGTTACTTAGCCTGTCCGTTTCTTTATTCACATAATCTATATAACTTAATTAGCGCTTATCCATAAAAAACTTCATAATATCAATGGGAATGGGAAATAATGTTGTTGAATTATTTTCCGTGGCAATTTCTTGCAAGGTTTGCAAATAGCGCATTTGCATAGCTGCAGGATGCTCTTCAATCACTTTGGCTGCCTGAGCTAATTTTTCAGATGCTTGATATTCGCCCTCTGCATTGATAATTTTTGCACGACGATCGCGTTCTGCTTCGGCTTGTCTGGCCATGGCACGCTTTAATTCTTCAGTTAATCCCACATGTTTAATTTCCACATTGGATACTTTAATTCCCCAAGGATCGGTTTGTTTATCCAATATTTTCTGTAACTGTGTATTGATTTCTTCTCTATCCGATAAAATCTGATCCAATTCCCGCTCGCCCGTAATGCTGCGAAGCGTTGTTTGCGCCATTTGACTGGTTGCAAACACAAAATTTTCAACTTCAGTAATAGCTCTACTTGGATCCATCACTCGAAAATAAATAACGGCATTTACCTGCACTGATACATTATCTTTAGTTATAATATCTTGTGGCGGCACATCCAAAGTAATTAAACGAAGGCTAACGCGTGTCATTTTATCAAGGGGTTTAAATACAAAGATAATGCCAGGGCCTTTGGGCTCAGGCAATAAACGCCCCAAACGAAAAATAACACCACGTTCATACTCTTTTAAAATTTTAATACACGATAGCAAATATCCCACTACAAAAATAATAATAAACAACCAAATATTGGGTTCCATAAAACCTCCTTTTATATTTTATTGCCTTAATGGCAATACAGTTAATGTTAATCCGTTTACACCCACAACAGTTAATCGCTGATTTAACAACACAGTTTCTGACGATTGCGCATTCCAAATTTCACCGTGCACATACACTTGTCCGTGACCATCTCTCCATTTAATCACAGTGGCAGACAACCCTATTAATGCATCCTTCCCCATCACACTTTTTTTACAATGCACTTTGCTAATTAGACCAATCAATAAAGCGGCAATAATGGCAATTGGCACGGTAAATACAACTATCAATGAATATGACAACTGAACTGTAGATGCTAAATCATCGAATAAAAGAACTGATCCAAATAGCATACTGATTATTCCACCTAGACTTAAAAGACCATAGCTAGTCACTTTTATTTCAGCGACAAGCAATGCAATACCAATGATAATCAATAGAATACCCGATGTATTGGTTGGCAGTATTTGCATTCCAAAAAAAGCAAGTACTAGACAAATTGCACCTGCAATGCCTGGGAAACCAATACCTGGATGCGTAAATTCAAATAATAACCCATAAAAGCCAAGCATCATTAAAATATATGCAATATTCGGATGCGCTAATATCGACAACCAATGCAATCGAAATCCTTTTTCAAATGTCACAACAGCCATATCTGCATTTAATACAATTGATTTTCCACCTATTTTAACAGACAGCCCTTGCAACTGTACTAATAAATCATTTATATCCGTTGCCACAATATCGATCACGTTTTTATCCAATGCCTCACTAGCAATAATCGATGCACTATCTCGCACAGATGATACAGCCCAATCCACATTACGATTTCTAAGCTTAGCAATCGACCTCACCCAAGCCAATGTATCATTCATAACTTTATCTTTCATCGGTGAATGCGATGATGACTGACTTTGCGTATCACTCTCTTGATCAGCTGGGCGTGATTCTTTTTTATGATCGCTCGGTGTATCTGAATTTTTATCTGATATCAGTTTTTTTATTTCCTCTAATACTCCCTTTGAACTTTTCTTCTGCGAACTAGATCCATCTAAATTAACAGGATGCGCTGCACCAATATTAGTGCCCGGCGCCATAGCTGCCACATGCGATGCCATTGTAATAAACACACCTGCAGATCCAGCACGTGCACCACTTGGCGAGACATAAGTAATAATTGGCAATGGTGAGTTTAGTATGGATTTTACAATTCGCCTGGTGGAAGTAAGCAAGCCACCCGGTGTATCCAACTCAACAATCAATGCCGCCATATTGTGTTTGACTGCTTTTTCAATTGATTGATCGATATAATCTGCAGTAACAGGTGTGATCACATCATCATTGATTTGAATATGAGCAATTGAATTACTATTGGCTAGCGATATTGCATGACTAAGTATGAAAACGCATATCAAACAAATAAAAATATTTTTTTTCATTGTTGGTTTATATCATGCCTATTCGATTGAAGTAAACTCGATAATGGGGCTACTCATAAAACACGCATCATTCGCATGAGTCGTGAAAATTTAATTTAAGGACACACCCCTAATTTTTCTGAAAGATAAACGCTGGATTTTGATTGTACACACATGTCAAACTGAATGTTCGTGCCATATACTGCCATGTATCCGTGGAATAAAAATGCACATGCGTGGGATCACGCTGATAATGCCACTGGTCAAATGTCGTTCTCGCCTTATCCCAACACTGCGTTAAAACACCAATATATCCATTTCGCCGAGTGTGGCGTAAAATCCGCTGCCACTCAATCTGAGGATGAGTAAAATGCTCCACCACCTCCGATAAAATCGTAAAATCCACACAAGGCAACTCATATATTGGCACATGGCTATAAATTGGATCATAGGATGTCATCGAATGACCATCGCGATTCAGTAAGTTGGAAAAAACTGGATTTGGCCCAGAGCCATAATCCAAGCCCTTACTGTCTGGCTGCACAAGCGATAAAAGAGGCTGACGAAGTTGGTTAAGATAGTTGATATACCCTGTTTGTGTATCATCATTTTCATGCTGGTCATAATGTATTTTGGCATCAGCATTATTTAAATGATAGTCACTTGATACAAAAATCGATTGACATTGCGGACATTTAATATAGTCGCGATAATTTGTACGACAATATTGAATACTTTCTAAAGAGGTACAAAGCGGACATTGCACTCCCATCAATTTTCGATTTGAAACTGCATGATTGTATCGCCGATCTGAATTTCATCGCCATTGGAAAGCACATATTCCTCAATGCGCTCATCATTGACATAAGTCCCATTGGAACTATTTAAATCAGTCACAACAAATTCATTTCCATGCTGCAATACCTGCGCATGCTGACGTGATGCTTTCGCATCCTTGATTGTAATGGCATTGCTATCAGCGCGACCAATGGACAATTTCCCCTTTAATGGAAATGCAGACCCTGCAATTTCACTGTTGATCACCACCATGCGCGCTGGTTTTTTAGTTGGAATGCTCTCACGTGCCGATTCTGGCTCAATCGGTGAATGCTTGGTAATGCTAACATCATAAGGTACGGATGGTGGTTCGCTTGCATTACTAATATCAATGCTCTGGTCCTTTGGGTTTGACTCTTTAGGCACAGCTACTTCATCACTCGAACCGCTTGGCATAATATCAATCGGAGAGCCAAAATAATCGGACTCCTTATCTTCAATAATATACCCAGAGTCATCTGTTGCAGGCTCATTGGACGCAGATGCTTCCTGAACATGCTGATTATTAGTTTCATCTTTTGTATTTTCTTGTATATCTTTATCTAGAAAAAGTTCTGCATTATTATCGAAGATAGATTCATAGCGATGAATATTATTATCAACCGCTGCTAGCACTGTTTCAAACCGATTAATCTTATCCTGCTCCAACTTTGATGCATTTTGAAAATCATCCGATTTGTATTCTCCCAAATTATTTCGAAATACAATTTCTTCTAATCGCTGTTCATGCTGTTTTAATTGGGAATGCACTTTTTCACGCGTTTCAGCGAGCGCACTTAGCTCTGCATCGATATTGTTTTTGGCCTTGAGTAGATTGTCATTGGCTAAATCTAAACGTGCATCATAATCTTTTCGTACGCGATCATAAACAGAGTCAGACACATTTTCTCTATTCTCATCAATGCGAATTAGACGATCCTTGATAATGCGCCATTCTTCCATGGCTTTCGTTGCTTCTTCTAAAAGCTTCTGATTAATTGGAAATTCCAAATCTTTTTCATGACTCATAATTCCTCCAACAATTTTGACGTATAATTCTAAAGAAGAGGTTTGCTTGGGTCAATAGATTTTTTATTATGGGGCGTAAAGGGTATACCCATGGTCTGATTACAGTACCTGGCACCGACACACAGGCAAATTGCTCCCAAATAAGACCTACACAATATTTATCTAAATAATTCCCATATCTGAGCAGCCAAATAAACGGGCATGTGGTGAATGCAAGATTGCATTGATGAATGAATATTTTCAGGCAACAATTTAATTGCCTTTTGCGGCGCATATCTATCCATATAGACCTGTAAACTCTTTGCTTTATTATTAATGCGTGATTTTACCTCAATAGGAACGATGCCATCTTTTGTAGGTAATAAAAAATCGATTTCCGATGTATTATGAACCCAACTATATAAATGCCTCACAGAATTGGCAGATATCAGCTCTGTCGCCACTGCATTTTCCAGAAAAAACCCCTTATATGATAAATCTCTGCCTTTTAATCCAGAAATCACCGCCATTGGAAAATCACATAAGGCACCTAAAATACCCGTATCAAACAAATAAAGCTTAAACCGATTTGGCAATACAAATGCATTTAATGGCAACTGCGCATCATTGCATATTTTTGTCTCAACCGTTAGCCCGGCAGTTTGCAACCAATCCAATGGACCGGATAAATCTGCAAATGATCGTTTTCCTGGAATAACACCTCGAAATACAAATTTTTTATTATCTTTTGCGAGCTGAATTGGAATATTTTTCCATACACGACGAATATGCATGGCATTTAGCTTACCCGCATGTTTAGTCATATCATTGATATAGGACTCAATTAATTCACGTTGTTTATCCCGACACTGATCAAATGCATTGAGAATGGAGTCCTTATATTGTATAAATGTAGCCACGATCTCCGGCAACCCACCCACTGCCAAAAAATAATTAAAGTGTTGCAATAGGCGATCATGCACGTTCATCGGAATGGAATTAATGCCACAGTCCAAGACATAATTCATCAAGCGATCATCCTGTGCATCCACGAACTCAGCAAATGTCATTGGATATATATTCAAGAACGTTGCCTTACCTACAGGAAAACTACCTTCTGTATTTTTTATTCCCAAAAGGGATCCTGCACAGGCAATATACATATGCGGCATATCTTCACAAAAATACTTTATTGAATTCAAGGCATACAGCGAGTCTTGAATTTCATCAAATACAATCAAATCCACCTCAGGGCGAATCGGTGTTTGAATTTCAACTTCCAATGCTTGTAAAATACGTTTTGTATTAAAATCCTGCTGAAATATTGCATTCAAATTGGGCTGTTTTTCAAAATTAAAATAATGCATTGCTGGAAAAGCTTGCTGACCAAAGGCCTTTAGCAAGTAAGTTTTGCCCACTTGCCTGGCACCACGAAGAATGATCGGTTTTCGACGTACTTGATCTTTCCATTCCATCAATTTTTGAAAAGCATGACGTTTCATTTCATTATATTACAACAACTTAGGATTTTTTCATAGGAAAAAGTCTACATTTCTAGATTTTTTCATAGAAAAAAATACTGCAATTGCACGTCGGATTCAGTGCCTGGCACCGAAATTCGTCAATATCAGACATGAAAAACGGTGCCTGGCACCGAAATATCATTCCACTTGCAATATACGCCCAAAATTGAAATGACAGCATTTATGAGCATATCCACACTATTTCTTATCATTTTCACAGTAATGAGCATCACTGCCGCAACTATATATTGGTTAATGCATCGGCGATATCAACGATTATTTAATGAAAAACAACATATTGAATCCGCGCTCACTGTCACGCGAGCCCGTTTGGACGATGCAACGGCTAGGTTGCACGAGCAAAAATCGGATTATAATCAATCGATTTTACAGCTTGAGAAAACATTTAAAGGCCTATCGGCCGATGCGTTAAAGCAAAATCAAAAGGATTTTTTAACCCATGCCACCCCGGCACTAAATCATCAATTGCAGCCATTACAAGATGCGCTCAAGCGATATGAAACGCAGCTACATACTATTGAACAAAAACGAGAGCATGCCTATGGCGAAATTGGCGGACTTATCGAGTCATTGCAGCATGGTCAACTTCGCCTCACCCAGGAAACAAGCTCTTTAGTGGCGGCACTCAAATCCCCCACCATGCGTGGACGCTGGGGAGAAGTAACGCTTCGCCGCGTAGTCGAACTGGCGGGCATGTCCCAACACTGTGATTTTGACGAACAAGTCGATAAACGCGCAGACGATACAATCATTCGACCGGATATGGTCGTCCATTTACCTGGCAATAGGGATGTCATTGTCGATGCCAAAGCACCCGTACATGCCTATATCAATGCCACAGAAGCAACCGATGACTCCGTACGCCAGGCATCCTTAGCTGCACATGCACAAACCATTCGCGACCACATGCGTAAACTCGGACAAAAAGCATATTGGTCGCAATTTGCCAAAGCACCGGACTTTGTCATTATGTTCTTACCTGGGGAATCATTTTTTTCAGCAGCCTTAGAAAGCGACCGGAATTTAATTGAAGATGGCATGATGAACAAGGTCGTCCTTGCCACACCCACCACACTCATTGTACTGCTTCGATCCATTGCCATGGGCTGGCAACAACAGCAACTCACTGAAAACTCCCAGCGTATTTCCGATGCAGGCAAGGATTTATTCAAACGTATTTCCGACATGGCGAGTCATTTGGGCAAATTGGGAAGTAGCTTAGAGACTAGCACCAAGGTATTTAATCAAACCATTGGATCCTGGGAACGCCGCGTCATGCCAGGAGCAAAGCGATTACAGGAATTAGGCGCTACTCATAGCCTTGATCAGGAAATCAACGAATTGCCATCCATTGAAAGTATTCCTCGTAGCGTGGATACGCGATTGGGGGAATAAGAAAACATTTTACCCCCCCCCTGCGTCACTAGCGAGATGACCTTTAGGCCAGCGAAGCAATCCATACATTGTTGTTTCTGGATTGCTTCGTCAGATTTCATCTACCTCGCAGGTGACGCAGTTTTTCAACTCCCTTGATAGTTTTTCTTAATCCACTCAATATCAGCTTTATCTTTTGTGCGACCAGAAGCAGACTTATTTAATAGAAGGTCATCAATACAAATGATGGGGATTTTTAAATTATTACAATGAATATACTCTCGATTTTGCCAGCATTGGTTAAATGACACACCATCAATTTGTGTAATAATATCAATGCGCCTCGGAATAACACCTATTTGAAAAACAATTCCCTTTTCTTCAAATGCATGCGCATTGACCTCATTAAGCGGTGCACCAAATTGTAGCAATGCCGCATATACTTTTTCGGAATTTTCTAGCGTAGGATTGACAAATAAATCAATATCACAAGTAGCACGAATCAGTCCATGCGCAGATAAGGCATAGGCACCCACAAGTAAAAACTCAACGTTGTGGTCTAAAAAGCCGCACAACATGTCGTTGTAATCGTGATTCAGTATCATAGGTTCCATTTAGTGAATACGTTTCTACGGTTAATGGCCATACCATGGCCACGCGTTCTGAGGGTGTAAACTGGCGAAATTGATCGTCATGATCATCATGTAGAGTAGTTAATTTTACTGGATAATCAGCCCGTTTCATATCAGTTATAATATCATTATTACCCTGTAACTGCAATGGTTTCATTGCATCGACAGAAAGGCTCAAATGCCAAATTAATTCTATTGATGGCTCAATCGCTAAACTGAATTTGTGAAACAATATCAGGGCAACCCCACAAAACAACGTCACTAGCGAGATGGCCTTTAGGTCAGCGAAGTGAGTCTAGGGACTAGTGAAAAATAGCAATTTGTGGGGTTGTTCAAAAATGTCCAGATTCAAGGCCTCCC
>CAYZSU010000068.1:0-11470 GCA_964480565.1 uncultured Myxococcales bacterium
ACTGCAAGCAATTCAGTTGTTGATTTTCCTGTAAATAGTTGCCCGGCGACAGATTGTTCCGATATTGGAACCTTTTCTTTTTCAAGCAATTTACTCTCTACGTCTGTTGTTTGGGGAGTAAGTCCCTCGGATTTAGATGCCAATTTATTGAGTAATACAGGAACACATATTAGTTTTACGAATGCAGGTTCTATTACAGAATCACCTTATATTCAACTTGATACGGATGATACGGATTATTATGGTCCTGAGATCATAACTATGACTGCGGATGTAGCCAATGGAACGTATTGCTATTATGTGTATCAGTTTTCAGATGAGGGGAATTTATCGACGGCAAGTACGGATGCGATTGGAAATGCCATTACGACATATTCGCGAGTGATCGGAGATGGGGTGGCAAGTACAATTACTGCGTCCGATAATAGTAATGCTTATGATTATTGGCGTGTATTTTCATTTCAAGTGGATAGTGGTCGTATAAAGAGTGGGTCATTTTCAATTCACAATGATTATGTCAGTGATGAACCATTGCATTGTAATTGGTAGTTTTTTGGATATTTCTACTAAACAGAACGAGTCCTATTTTTTATGCTTAAAAGCAGCCTAATTATTTGAATGTAAAATATGTAATATTCGACGTAGACGTTAGACGACGTAAAATAAATCATCTTATAAATCAAATGATTATAAAAATACACTTGCAAGATATTTAGGTTTTCAATTATAGATCGGCGCCATGAACAAAAAAACATTTATATTTGATTTAGATGGAACTGTCGTGAACCCAGGTACAGCAATTCCTCGCTGTATTAATCATGCATTAAAAAAACAGGGCTTAAAATCCGTCCCCATTGAGCGTTTAAAGCGATATATTGGTTTTGATCTCATGGACATCTTTGCGGAAATAACAGGTCGTAAGGATAAACGATTTTTAAAGCTATGTGTGGAATCCTATCGGGAGCGATTCCATAAAGAGGGTATTGCCGAACATCGACTATACCCAGGTATCGTTGGTTTGTTAGAGGTTGTTGCAGAAAAAGGTCGTTTGGTCATTGCATCAAACAAACCAAAGGTATCCAGTGAAATGGTCTTGGATCATTTAGGGATTCGTCCGATGTTTACAGAGGTGTATGGAAGCGAACTCAATGGAAAGCGTTCCAATAAAAAAGAACTTATAAAACATGTGCTTACAAAAGAAAAAGCAGATGCTACATGCGTGATTGGTGATCGTGCTTTGGATATTGAAGCGGCTAAAAGGAATGAATGTAAAAATATTGGTGTGTCCTATGGCTATGGTACAAAGGATGAATTGCAAACTGCAGGTGCAGAGTCTATTGCAGAGACGATTGGTGAGCTTCGCCAATGCTTATTGCAGGTGTAGGTATTGTATCAGAGTATTTTTGAACAAACCGTCATAATGATTAATTTTAAATCATTCCAATAAGTAAGAGAGGGCATTGCTCTTGAAAAATATCATTGAACGAATTAAGCGGCGCTTTCTAGAACTAGAACGCGCCGTTATTGCATTCTCAGGCGGTGTAGATTCAAGTGTGCTTGCCTATTTAGCAAAAGAGGCATTGAAAGAAAATATGATGGCAGTCACCATTGTTTCTGAGCTAACAAGTGCAAATGAAATGCAAGCGGCACAGTCGTTTTGTGCGCATTATAATATTTCGCATACATTGTTAAATGCGTCTGTGTTGGATCATGCGCCCATATACCAAAATACAGTTAATCGATGTTATGAGTGTAAAAAATTTATCATAAAAAAACTGTGGGATTTTTCACAGAAAAATAATTATGCATGGATTGCAGAAGGTACAAATTCAAATGATTTAGAGGGGCATCGTCCAGGGTTTCAGGCAATAAAAGAGGCCAATTATATGGTGTCTCCATATATTGATTTATCTATTGATCAGGATTGCATTTATTCAATAGCAAAAGAAATTGACTTGGTGAATGAAGGGCGGCCCTCCAATGCCTGTTTGGCAACGCGTATTGCGTATAATACACCGATTACACAGGATAAATTGATTCAAATAGAGCAGGCTGAAAATATTTTTCATGCACTGGATATTGTGCATGTGCGTGTGCGCGATCATGGAAATGTCGCACGGATTGAAGTGCATCCATCGGAATTTGATAGATGCCTATCACTTCGTGAGCATATTACGGATTCATTAAAATCACTCGGTTATGACTATATTGCCTTGGATTTGCAGGGATATCGGTTACGAGGAGGAGATGATGAGTGATAATATACGGGCGATTTTGAAGAATCTGATGGAGAAAAAATGCAGCATGGATGATGCAATCCAAGGTTTGCAAGGGGATGCTTACTTGGATTTTAACATTGCCAAGCATGATATTTCTCGCTCAAAACGTTCTGGTTTTGATGAAGTTATTTTTTGTGAAGGTAAAGATGAGTCGCATATTATCGATATTATCTCACAGTTAATCGATAATAAGAAGAATGTTGTGGGTACTCGGGCGAGTGAACATCTTCTTGAGAAGATTGAGTCTAAGTTCGTGAAAATCAAGGTAAATCCCTTATCAAGGACCTTTCAATTAATACATGATGTAAATCCTAAGCTTAACAAACAGCTTGGGATTTGTTGTGCAGGGACAGCGGATATCAGTGTGGCTGAAGAGGCTGCGGATATTGCTGAGTTTTATGGCATAGATGTAAATCGATATTATGATATCGGTGTTGCTGGGTTGCATCGTTTACTCGATCAATTGGATAATCTTCGCCAAAATGATTGTTTGATAGTGATTGCAGGCATGGAAGGGGCCTTGCCCAGCGTTATCGGTGGTTTAGTTGCAATGCCAATTATTGCAGTACCAACCAGCGTGGGCTATGGGTCGCATTTGGGTGGAATTACACCGCTATTCGCCATGCTTAACACATGTTCAGAAGGAATTACTGTCGTCAATATTGATAATGGTTTTGGTGCGGCATGCGCAGCTAAGCGAATTTTAAGTCATACAGGATAGACATATACCGATGTTTTCTGCTTTTGTATTGACAATCATTATATACAGCATGTAAGCAGCATATACACTATGAGGGAAGCAGGTGAGATTCCTGCACGGACCCGCCACTGTGTGAAGCAATGCAATATCTGTCGCATAAAGTCACTGTTCATCTCGAACGGGAAGGCAAGGCAGATAGTGATGATAAGCTTCAAGTCAGGATACTGAATAGTGTATTCATTTGCTCGAGGATAGGCACATGCCAGTATTGCATATTTTTTTGATTATTTTTGTGAGTTTGTCAGTTAGCGTGTCGTCGTTATCCGCCGAAAAGGATGATGCACGCTCGATTAGCGATATTGGGTCTATTGATATTTCTACGCAGAAAAATAATGAATCCAAGTATGATGCTGCATCATTATCCCATATTATTGACGTGGATGAGCTTACGGGGCAACGCAGCTTAGCCAATGCCATATCCCGCATATCCGGTGTCAGGTTGCGTGCGTCGGGTGGGGATAGTCAGTTATCCACCGTATCCTTGCGTGGGTCGACATCATCGCAGGTCAAGGTGTTACTTGATGGGATTGTCCTTAATTCACCGTTAAATGGTGGTTTTGATTGGTCAACCATTCCTATATCCTTGCTCGATCGCATTGAGATTTTGCCAGGGGCCATGTCCTCCCGGTTTGGCAGTGGTGCAATGGGCGGTGTGATTGCATTGACGAGTAATGCATTTCAAACGAATCGCAGCGCAACGGCAATATTGAGCCTGGGTTCATTTAAAACAGTCAAAACAGGTATATCATGGTTTGAGCCCATAAAGACGGGTAATTTTTTTATCAGCCATCATCATAAATCCACGGGCGGCAATTATTCCTTTCAAACACCTGATGTCCGTATTGGTGGTCGGCCAATAAGTAGAGGCCAATCATTTACTCGCCTGCATAATTCATCCGTATCAGAGAACTTTATGGTAAAAATGTCTTTTTTTCCACGTTCTCATTGGAAAATATCACTTTTAAATGATTTTATATGGATGGATCGGGAAAACCCAGGGGCTGAACTGGAGACGACTCAGTTATATCCTGCCAATCCCTTGGCCGCTCAAGAGAGGTTGTTACAAAATAATATAGTGGCATCCATTAAACGAACAAATATATTTTCCTTACCATTCGCATGGCATATGACGGGTGGATATCGTATTGCGTATAATCGATTTTCTGATCCCAGCCCAGCCATCGGAAATGAGATTAATAGCCGTTTTTTTACCCATGCGGTTACGATGAATCATCAACTATCACATGATTTTATCGGGGATTATATCCATCTGATGAATAATGCGCGATTTAATTATCAGCTGCATATGTCCCATGATGAGCAGGCTTTTGATATCGACTTAGGTACTCAACTTCGTCATCAATTGGGGGTTGGTATCGATACAACCATTTCTCATCATGAAAATCGCTGGCAATTGATTCCTGCGCTCTATGCTGAATATGCGGATGATCGTGAATGGCAACTTAGTGCAAAGTTGGGGGCTGTGGGGCATATTCACCCTGCTGTTGCAATTAAAGCAAATATTGGAAATGCCTATCGCTATCCGACGTTTAATGAACTGTATTTTCCAGATCAGGGATCAGTTCGTGGAAATCATGAATTATCCGATGAAACGCTATGGTCCTGGGATATGGGATTATATATTACAACAAAATACTGTCATGTGTCGGCAGCTTATTTTCAACAATATATTGATAATATGATTGTCTATGTGCCTATCTCTGCGTTTACGATTGCACCGCAAAATACGAGCAATGCGCATATTGATGGAGTAGAGCTTAATGCCCGTTTGATTATCGATACATATGCTCAGCTAGATATCAATTATACGCGTTTACGCTCCAAATATACATTAACTCAACTTCAGTTGCCTGGCCGTTCCAATCATGATCTGTATATGCATGTTAGCGGCACTGTGGCAGGTGTATCGCCTTATATAGAATGGCGCTATGTAAGTGCCTTTCCAACTAATACGGGTAATACCGTATGGGTGAGTGGATATCACAATCTATCAATGGGATTAAAATATCAGATAAATGACTATATTTATTTGAGCATGGATATCGCTGATGTACTAAATGCACAGCGATATGATCAATTGGGATACCCACTGCCTAGGCGATCGTTTCTTGTAACAGTGGGCAGTGGGTATACGAAAAAAAATAGATCATGATTATTGGGAAGGGGATCGTATGGAATTATTAAAAAATAAAATAAGTGGATGGATAGTGATTATTGTGATGGGCATGCTTTGTGGCATGGGATGTGGAAAAAATAGCATTATATCGACAGAAGGAGGGGGGGCGGAGCAAAATATATCGAATGCAGATATTTTAGGTACTGCAGAACTTAGCCTGAGTGCGAGTTATCCGGCGGATTTACAGGTATCCCATATATCTGAATTGGAAAATATTGCATTTGTGCTTCATTCGTCGAATCCATCAGGCATTCTTCCAGTGGATATCAGTCAGAATTCCCTTCAATTATCGGATCAATTTCCTGTATTTTTATTGGACAGTCAAAATGGCTACCCCAATGCCATACAGATTGTATCTGCTGAACTCGGCTATGTATTAACATCATCACAGCTCATTGCATTTAATCCAACAACTGCGGAGTTAATTGATTTTACGCCATTTCCGATACGACTGTCTATCAGTTCGGATCAGGATTTGTATTATTCGGACGGGACATTGATGGATACGAACCAGCTGCCTGTGAGCACGCCCACATCCTTGACTGTAGTGGGTAATCGAATTTGTGTGGGCATGGCTAGCTATACATCCTATGCGCCACCCATTGCAGCACCAGGTGTGGTGCTTGTCTATGAGATGTCAGCGGACAATCGCTTATCATTTAAATTTCATACATTGATGAGCGGCTATAACCCTGCATCCTTAACAGCCTATGGTGATGATGAATTGCTTGTTATGAACATTGGTGTTATTGCCATTGAAGATGGCCAAGCGCGTATGACGACAGCAGTTACACTCGATCATATTGATTTGACAAGTAATGCGATTATGAGTTCCACTGACTTGGGTGATATATCGCCATATGATCAGCCCATGGTAGTTGATAATGAGGGTATTGCTTATTTTGGGTCTATTAATGCGGGCAATATTTATGCGGTTGATTTAAATGAGCTGGCTTCTGGTCCACTGGTGGTATCCCACAGCATTCATGATGAATCGGATTATATCACGGGGTTATTATTGTCATCTGACAAGCAAACTCTGATTGCATCTAGTTTTAATCGCAGTCGAGTTTATAAAATAAATGTGTCGGATATGAGCATATCGCAGGAATATTTGCTCAGTGATTTTGCCAATGATGCGACGGGTGCTATTACCGGTGTGGGACGTGTGGATATGCATTACACGGAAAACGGCGAACATGTATATGCCTTAACCGGCGATCCAGGTAAAATTTTGCGTGTCACAACGATAGATTGATAATTTTTTCCAATACGAACAGTTAAAAAGGGCATGAGAATACATAACTCATGCCCTTTATTGTGATTTGCTGGATAATGTCGAAGATGGGCGTTTGAAGGCAACCCCATTCCCATAAAAAATACACAACTTTTTTAATTCTCAACCGATACTATATTAAGAGACACATCCATCGTATGGTAGCGATGTATGTAAATACATCATCAAAAGAGACATATCTATGGGTATTATCACGTGGAAACCAGTGTTGAGTCCATTACCAAAGGGCGAGCATTTAGGTGAATTAAGACGTTCTAATAGGCATGGTGATTTACAGCCAGAACTCCATTCTGAGCGACAAACAGATACATCTACATATCATTTACCTGATACCCAAAAGAATGTATTGCCTACATTGCCCGACTGGGTATTAAATCGATTTTTTTCAAATAAAGGCAAAAAATATCTAAAATCCGATAAAAATAGCCTGTTTCAAGGGATAAAATCGCAATTTAAATCATTATCCAAAGAAGTGAAAACAGCGAATACGCACTATGTGCGAACTTCCTTATCATCGCTATTGGGTTCGCATATGCCAGCGCTGTATCAGGATGGCAATGGTGCCATCAATTTGCAGATGGTTCGTGCAACGGATACGAATGCATTCGTCCATGATTTCTTACTGCCCAATCTTGAATTAAATGATGAATTGCTATTTCGAGATAGCTTTAAATCCCTAGCTGAAAATCCACGCTATAATGTATTATTCGCCTATTTACTCCATGGCAATGCATTGAGTCAAAAAGAGACGGAGCTGTGGGGTACGCTTGGCGATCAACCAGAATCTGCATTGCTGAAATTATACCAGGAATTTGAATCCCGATTTATTGGCATTGATGAATCGCGCTATGCGCGTGAGAATGCCGGATCTCCGCATGGCCGGACAAAACTACAGGGCAAATTGAGCGAGTTATACCGCGAATTTGGTATTGCACGTGCTAAGCAAATATCGCAAGCCTCTCTGAAATTGCAATCAACAAGCAGTGAACTCATTGCTGATATCGATGGTGCAGCTGAGGAAAGTGCATCCCGCATATCACTGCAGATGAGCGCGATTATTGAAGGTGTTGTCAATGATGCGCTACAAAAAGGGCTAATCAGCGATTCGCATGCAGAAACATTGCAGGATCATTATTTAAGTCGCATGAGTATGTCATGTCAGCCGAGTGATCCAGCTGCTGTACGAAAATTATATGAGTTGGGTCAAACGCTGATTAGTAAAATGGATAAGCGCCAGGCACAGCATGATGCCAAGGTGAATAGTTATTTGGATACACATGGCCGTGTGAGTATTCGCATGGGTTATCATGTGGCAAATGCAGATAATTTGAAAAAAGACATGATGCGCTATAACTATGATAAGGCATTTTTAAATCGCATCGATGGTATATTAAAACAGAATAAATCTGCTGCTGGTCCCAAGGGGCGATTGGCCTATATGCTGGCCGATGTATCGCGCATGGCGCTGATGAATACGGCCTTTCATGATGCCACGCATTTTGATGAGTCTATGGATCGGGGCCAACTTCGCATCTATCTGATCGATCATATGGCATCGTATTTAGATCAGCTAGATAAGGTAAAAACGCGGGCCCAATATTATAAATTGGTCGGTCATATTTTGAGAGGGTTACGCGGTGATTTAATTCATCAATATTGCCGTGCTGGTAGGATGGATCGTCAGAAAAGCATAATGACTGTGATGGATAATGTGCCAGAATATATGAAGATGGCACTTACTGGCTTGGAGGGTCATGTGGCCAAGGTGGATGGCGCCCATCAACTCAGCTACGTGAATGACGAATATGGTCAGTTATTGGATTTGGACGGCGAAATGCCTGCGGAATCGATTTCAGGTAATGTGGGTATAGATAAGTTGCAGGATCACCATACATCCGTTCGATCAACAGATGTAAGCGATGTCACAGCAGCTAAAGAGACGGATTTTCAAAAGGAAGTGGCGCGTCTATCCAATGGTTTGTCACGCTTAGGTCCGGACCTGGCATCTGGTTTTGGCCAGCATAGTTTTCTTTCTCAAGCTGGGTCTATGGTGGCGAGCCAATTTGAATCGGGCGATATTGTGGATATCGTGGCAGCACAAAGTCAGATCAATGACATTGTATCGCGATTAAATGGTGTGACGAATGCATCGGAGATTGATCCGATCGTTTCGGAATTATTCGAGTCATTTAGCGCGGACGGTATATTGCATAAGGCGCTCACTGCCGTTGAAATGGACGGCGTTGAGGCGAGCTTGCAGGGTGTTCAGATTGCCTTGATCTCCATTGCCATGATGGCCGTAACCAAAGGCATTGGTGCAAAAAGTATCATTGCCAAAGAGATCAGCGCATTACTCAGCCAGGCTAAAAATGTGCGTAGTGGCGCAGAACTCGTAGGTCTAAGTGCTCGGGCAAGTCATCTTCTACGTGTGCACGGCATGCGGATGGCATCTGCGTCGATACGGGGTGCGGCTAATAATATGATGATCATGGGAGCGAACACAGCGGTTGAACAATTAAAATTAGTGAATACCCAGGATTTACAATTAAATGATATCGTGGTGGAGCAAGTTTCTACTGGATTAATGGGTGCAATGAGCAGTGTCATGAATGTATATATGCGTCCATTTCTAGGAAGTGGCCGTATTGTCAATTTTGTTGCGGATACGCTAGAGGAAATCGCTGAGGAATTGGGTGAGGAAACACTAGGCAGGCGCTTATCCGGTGATGTCAGTACGATGAGTGCAGTTGAGATGATGAATACGGCCTTGAGTAGTATCACTGGCCAGCAGGTGCAGCAAACTGTGACTCGTACAGTAAATTTAGGAGGACTGGCATTTTGGCATGGGCTTCGCCGCACAGGATTAACAAAGGCCAATAAGATGGATCCGGATGTGCAGTCGGATTTAGAATCGCAGATGGATGTCGAGCAAATACGGGAAGAAGTAGCGACAGAGATTGCAAGCATTGAGGTCATACTTGCGAAGGACACGCAAATCAGTGAGTCACAGAGAGACGAACTGCAACAGGGCTTAGCGCATTTGCAACGCGTTCAAGAGTTTATGGATGCTGATTTAATGGATATGACAGGCTTATCTTCACCGGATAATCCACTATCCACTACTGCTCCAGGAGAGGGTGTTTTAGAAGAACAATCAGCTATGGCTGTCAATGCACCAGCTACTTACACTGATTTACATTCAAGCTTATTACACGTGCCAGGTCAGCAGGATGTATCTGCGTCCGACCAATCTATTATGATGATTGGGGATCATAGCTCATCAGGCAATTCTCAGGATGGCCATGAAACGCATATGCCTATTTCTGAAGCTTCACATTCAGGGGACATTGCATTGCGAAATGGGGCTAATCAAGGTTCAGGGAGCAATAACCTTTTTGATGATAAAATTGTTATTCAACAAATTGCAGTCATTGCAGAGCTCATTGAAAAAATATCGTCACAACTCAGTGGTGCAGGTATTATCGATACAGAAGGGTTGCGCCATCACTTACGCTATGCCCGATTGATCGTGAATGCATGCATAACGAGAAATGTGCTGAATATCACAACAGCATTGACATTGTTATTTGGCAGTCAGGTTGCTAATGCAGAGCATTTGGATTCAGCAAAGGGCACTATTCAATCGGTTATTAGGGAAATGGATAGTACTTTACAATCAATTGATAGAATCAACTATGGCCTAGGGAATGCATCATCCGTCAAATCTCATATTATCCGTTATTTTAGCAATGGTGGAAATAGTTTGAATGAATTTCTGGCAGTTCTATTCAGTGATACAGATTTGGAAAAATTTATAATGTTTGCCTCTATAGATGACCTGAAATGTATTATTGAAATTAATGATTGTATTTTTGATTCATATGCTAAGATGAATTCTGTCATCCTAGCGCGTATTAAGATAGACGTAAAACTATTGGATGATGCTAAAATCAAGGACTATGTTATTTCACTTGTAAATAATGGTAATACCGTTGAAAGGGTAAATGCCATAAAATTGCTAAATACACTTGCAGCAAATGATCGCGCTCTATGTATACGACTAATGAATATGTTAGATACAAAAGGACCTGGAAAAACTGTTATTATTGGAGCTGCATTGGAGGGCTTGAGTTTAGCAGCTGTAACTAATCCGGATGTGAGTAAATCAATAATCAAAAGACTGAAGCATGAACATCCATATGTTCGTAAATCTGCAGTGAAATCATTGGGGCAATTTGCAGTGGGTGATGTAAAAATTCGCAAAAAAATAATAAAAATGTTAGATGATTCAGATGAAGATGTATGCATAGCTGCAATGGAATTTTTAGGACAATTTGCAATAAAGGGTTCAAGGATACGTAAGAAGCTAATAAAGAAATCAAAAGGGAAAAATGGAAATATTCAGCTATCAGCAATACAAGCATTAGCTTCACCTACAGAGAATGGTATGAAAGTGCCGGATATATTGCTTACAGTTGATAATGATAGAGCGATAACCGCTTCAGCACCATTTGTGATATGGAATGTTGGGAGACGCAATAAAGTAAAGGAAAGGCTAGCAGATAAAGATGTAAGAATTCGATTGGCAGCTGTAAAAGTTTTAGGTCCATTAGCAAAGGGTGATCCCGATATACGTGATGCGCTGATTGAATGCATAGATGATGAAAAAGAATCTATTCGAATTGCCACTATGCAAGAACTTTTTAAATCAGGTTGGCGTCCAGAAAAAATAGATCAGATTGAGTCAGTTATCAATACATGGCATAAATTGATGGCTGAAGAGGTGGATCAGGCATCATCCAGTGATTTATCCATTGAGCCAGACACGATTGACAATTTACTCCACGCTTTATCCAATTTCATGCAATCGCGCGATGCTGGTGAGTACGCCGATCTCATCCCGCCCGCCCCTGATCTTGCCATGATCGCACCCACAG
>CAYZSU010000069.1:0-11414 GCA_964480565.1 uncultured Myxococcales bacterium
CCGGCTCTTAAGGCCGGAATGACACCTCTAAAACCTATATAATTATATTTGTGACCAATCTTTAGGCATAAGAGTCTGTAACCGGTTTGAATTTGGCGTTCCAACACAGAAGATAGGCTTCTGTGGACACTTCCTTTATGCACGTGATTTTTGACGCTGCTTGAGCTTTGCTTTTGCAATTGTATCCGGATTGGATAATGACTTGGTACTGGCGACTTTGTCTAAAAAACCCAATAATGCATTGTCAGAGGGGGCATTCCCAGCTGATTTGGCCCTGGCTTTGCCAGCCATGCCATGTTCAATGCCGTCAAGTGATTTAGGCTTATGCGGGGTGCGTGAAAAACGGGACAATCCTTTTCTGGCCTCGCGTTTGGCGATGAGGTCGCGATGCTTACGATCATTACATTGAGTTTGCTTATAAGAATCCGTTTTTTGGGATGCACTATCACTTGAATGCGTACTATTTCTGCGTTCACCATAGGTTTGACCAACAGAATGAGTATTTTGAGCACGACGTGTGGATCTGACAATTGCCATAATGCCTCCTGTTCGATATAGTAATGCAATTTGTTTGCCAATATCCTGGCCCTGTAACATACTGATTTTCAATGAAAAATTATTTTCTGATGACGGCGTGGGTTGACTGGGGAGGGAAAGCTATAAAAAAGTGGGGACTTTTGTCACGTATTGTCTGAACTGCCCCATATCTTATTATCAGTGCCAGGCATTGTATCCATAAATTCCAAAATCTAGTTACTCAAACTGCCCGCAATCATTGATATTATGCGATTTTGCTTGATTTGAGGCGATAAACTGACTATGAGGCTAAAAAGCGTCAGATAATATCAAGTGTTCGGCTTTCTGAACACTATTTTTTAAATAAAGGGGCTAACTTATGGGAACACCCGAATTAATCAATTGTAATGGCCGCGCATATAAGACTTTTTGTGAAATACCTGGAAATGATAAGGATGTAATGGCCAAAAAAGCCATGTGTACGCTTTTGGGGCAGCGAAAAGATACTCCTAACAAGAAATGTACGTCAGAATCCACGGTTCATGGACGCCATAAAGGCAATAATCAAGTTTTTGATGCATTGTTTACGGATAAGTCGATGCGAGCCATTATGCATGCAGCATTACAAAAAAAATGGGCCCAAACCCCAGATGGATTTCAGCTAACAACATCAACTCCAAATAGGGGCTATGTAGCATTAATTAATAAATACATTCAAAAAATTGGCAAAAAGTCAAATATGTCCTTAGCATCACTGGCAGTCGGATATACAGAGATTAGCCATGCCAAACGTTTGGATATACCACTATTTGAGATAAAAAATGGTGATCGCAACCCACGCACAGTAAATTCAATTATAGCGGATATAAAGAAAAAATGGAAACAGGCGAAATCATCAGAGCATGTGCTTATTGTATTTTGTTTAATGGATGATCGGCAATTTGAAAAACTACCTGAGTTGATGAAACAAATCGGCACGCTCAAAGCTACGTATAAGAATACGGCATTATCCATACTCATCAATAGCAATGAGGACAAGCTGGCATTAAAGACTATTACCATGGGTGAGGCTGCTTTTTCCAAGAGTCGAACGCGAACGGAATATGCAGAAAGTTTTTCAGTGGGAAGGAAGAGTGCATCGTTGATGCGCTTAGATAAGGGTTCCCAAAAGTTCATCAATGCGGCACGGCGAGTCAATGGGGCGCTAGTAAATCAAACGATTTCAGTAAATGTCGGGCGAAACACACCGAAAGCAATTTATCGGGCTGTGGTGAAGCAATTGCCGAAAAATAAACAATCGGCATTTGCAAAAACATATAAGATAAAGCTGACAAACATTCCAGATGGTTGGAATTTTCAAAAGGTTCAGGATCATTTGCGTGTTTCATTATTTTACTATTATCCGATTGCAGGTTTGCAATTTGAAGCGCATATTCAACCTAAAAAAATCGAGCGAATGGAACTTTCCGCAGAATACGTATTCATCAAGCAGCATGAAAATATGGCCAATGACGGTCAAACAAATATTACATTGAAATTATTGAATGACACAGGTTTGGGCACAATAGGTATTGCCAATACAGCCTTACAATGTATGGAAGGGATTTCCAGTGCGTGTGCCATGAACATGGCCTATGCTGGGTATTTACGGTTTTTGGGCATTGATGAAGGGACAAATGCATTTGATGTGTTTAATTTAGCCCCCTATTCCTTAGCACATTTATTGCCACATGGTGAGCATGCATCTGCATGGCGAAAGTCAACTGAAGGCGACTCAGTAAATATCATTCAGCCGAGGCAGGGGCTACATTCACTTGCTACTTTTTTTGAGGATAAAAGTCATCAAAGTCATTCAAAGGTGATTAACGTAACCATGCCAAAAAATGCCAGGGAGTCCTCTATAGTAGCGGGTTTTTTGAAAATAGGCAAAGCGATTGATGCACTTTACCGCCTCAATGAAATAGATGGTGAACCTGTACTGGTCGGTTCAGATATGATGCGCCCATTATTTGGAGAACTACTCATTCATATAAAATAAAAATATTGTTATCAAAGGAGCATATGTGACTACCCCCAATCGCATTGCCATTTCACCACAGACATTACATGATTTATTGGGCATTGCACAAAAAAATCCCCGCAAAAAAACAGCAATAGATATCGAGCAATCCGCAGGTAATTTAGCGGCATGCAAAAGTGCATCGATTGATGATACAACCGTAACGCTATATTGCGATCAATTTGTACTGGCATCGTTTAAGGATGCGTCGAGGCTTAGCCATTTAGAGGGTCATCCAAATTTTGCATCGTTATTAAGGCAGTCAACACATTCAAGTCAACGTATGTCCAAATGTATTTCAAAATCATCATTAACAACACAAGAAAAAAAATGGATTACTCAGCAATACCCGATGCGCGATCTATCAACGTGTCATGATATTACAGTGATTGCCGATAAAAATAAATTGCGCCTATCCTGTGATACGGGTAGTGCAATGAAAAAAGAATATTCATTGAAACAGGGCCTATCGCATCCGACGTTTTTTAATGCATATGTTCAGGATGCGGAGAAGGATATACCTTACGCTAAATTAACTCAACGCGAACAACAATTATTGCAGGGAAAACATAAATCATCACAATTTATTGATCCTGCATTATGTGAAACGCTGTCCATCTCACGATCAGAGGAGGATACATCTTCTGCATCCGTGTCTGTGTATTGCAAGTTGTCCAAAAGTGCGTCACAGCCAAGTGTGCCAATAGAGGTTTTATTGCCTGTCGAAGAAATGGATGATACTGATTTAATGGCATCCGATCCCATGGATATATTTAAGCCATTTGCAAAAACAACTCATGAGCTTCAAAAAACACCACAGCCACTCACCTATCATTCAGAATATCGGCATTTAATCGATGTATTATCGAATTCTAAAGGCTTGTCATTAAAAACGGATCCAAATTCCAATCAAACAAAGTTAACAGGTGATTTAGCGCCAATCGTATATTTTTTCAGGAATCCAATTAATGGACCACTTCAAAAAATAAGCGTTTATGGAAAAATGACTGATAAAAAAGTACTGTATTATCGCCCATCCATGATGTTTCGCGAATTAAGTCATATGCCTTTGGAAGAAAATTACTTTCATGCCACGCGATTAGCAGACGCAAAAAAACAATTTGAAGGATCGCGTGCACTATATATTGGTGACTACACACACTTTAAAGGGGATGCAAAGGACGCATATCAAAAACGTCATGCAGCTTATTATGTGGGGCATATTATTAAATTAATTGGAACGGAAAAAATGAATAAATTGCGCGATATTGCAAAGGAAGAAAAAGGGATTACGCAGAGCGCTAATAAATCAACACTATATTTAGAAATAGATCGTGTGTTAAATAAAATAGAAGCGGATTTAGGCTATGGTGTTTTTCCTATCTCGCATAACGACCAACCCATCCGACAACGAATGATTGAACTGCTTCAGTGGATTGTCATGCCATATGCGGATCAACGGCTATATCATCTTGACTCACTTGCAGATCATATTATCGATGGAAACGCGCATGAAAATGGTTTGGGTGTTGATGTAGTCACATATAAGGGGTTGAAAGACGATAATGAGAAGTTGTGGGGCCTTGGCGAGAAATTAACTCGCAAAGTGCAAAGCCTATTTAAAGGCGATGCGTCCGCGGATTACTTAAGGCGTAATTTCCCTGCATCAGATATCAATAGCTATATGCATATTATGTTTAATCGATGGTTGATGGAAGGTAATTTTAATTTTAAATTGGAGCCCAATGTTAATCTCGCAAAATACGCGGAGATTGCCGCTCTTTTGCGACTGGGAAAAGAAAAAAATGCATTAACCGTGGATGACACATTTGAAATTGCACTGTCAGTAAAAATTGCTGAAAAAAATCATTTAAAACGAGCAGGCCGACTGCAAACAGCCAAAACCACATGGTATAAGGATGCGTGGACGAGTATATTGATGCGATGCAATGAATTGTCTTTACCGAAAGATGAGTCATTTGCTGATTTTATGGGTGATCCAAAAGGTCCATCACCCAACAGTGTCTTAGGTCAATTGCTTACATCCCTGAAAAACGAGGATAGTGATAGAGACTCGCTGACATATCAGGAAATTGTGTGGTTTACATATAAATTATTTGAAAAAGCAGGGTATAATCGAATGAGTAAATCAACCGCATTTAATAGAGGGGCGGCAAATGATTTGCCTGTGTCTTTTATTTTCAATGCAATTGCTGATTTTAAAAGCGAGTACTTAAAAGACTCTGATAAATTATCATTAGAAGGAATCGCGCAATTAGCGAGCCAAGGCACACAGGATAAACGAATTTATTTTGAAAACCAACTTAAAGAATTGGCACCCAATATGCCCGATCCGGTATGGGCAGCTCTATTTAAATATGGAAAATTGGAATCAAATGTCGATCGTCACATGTTGGTTATTCCTGCCAATAAAATGGGTGATATTACACGAATATTAAATGAGCATAAAAATGATGATTCTGTTCAACGCTTGGCTGAAGCATTGATTTTAGGGTCACCCAATGGATGGACAGATGGCGATGGATTGAGCCAGGATATTTTGGGCTATTTTATTCGTACTGAAGATTTCAATTCTGCATCAAAATTAAGTCAGGTATTTTCTTTGAAAGACGGGGAGTCAATCGATGATCCATTTGCTAAAAGACAAGGTCATTTGCCATGGACATTTTACCTTGGCGGGTCAATTGTCAGTGGTGCAGGTCTTGCCGCAGGCTTGGGCGACAGTGAGTTTTCATCATTGGATATAGGTGTATCTGGCATTGGTATTGCCTTGCTTGCAGGCGGGCTTGTATTTGATTTAACAGATACAGAAACAACGGGTAGTGCATTTTGGGATACGAGTTTAGATATTGGTATTGGCAGTCTGGCTCTGGGTTCTATTGCATATGCAGCGACTGAAATAGCTGGCAACGATAGTCAAGGGAGTGCGTCTCCCAATGTGCCTGCGGATCGCGATAATGATGGTGTGCCAGATAGCAAGGATAATTGCCCGGATATTTCAAACCCCAATCAAGTTGATAATGACGGCGATGGCCTTGGAACTGCATGCGATATAACGCCAATGATCACAAATCCAGAAACTGGTAATCCCAATGATGGCATTGGTACACCAGGTGAGGTCGTGGAGTTTCCCGATTGATGATTAGTATATGATTCTGCGACATGAGCAGAGTTAAAACCATCGATAAAATTAAAAAATAATAAGTATTATTTCTTTATGAGGATATTATGAAAATCAAATCCTATGCTATTTTATTAATAACAATGGTGTTTGCTCTATCCTGTGGTGGCAGCACATTGCCAAACACGCATATTGTAGATGCGGATGTCGTGAGTGTTAATGAACCACTACAGCCAGAAGAATCTCCAGAGACGCTAGAAGATAGTGCTGCAAATATCATTAGTACACCTGATAGCGATGAATTGAATGTGGCTGATATCCCCGATGACTCCCATGTGATATCAAAAAAGAAATCACCCTTATGGGCGCCCACATGGACAATGGATGCGCCGCTTATCAGTGCAGGGATTTCCCAGGCAACCTCTACTAAAACGACCACATATTCAAATGGATATAATATATTTAATAAGGGCTATTTGCCCGTGGATATTTTGACTCCAGATAAAAAAGGCAACCCTCGATTGCCGTCATTATTAACGCCAGATGTGTTTTCAAATTATTCAGAAATCACCACATCAACGACTAGCCAGGCATTAACCGAAACCCATGCCGCATATCGCTTGGATGCCGCATTTGATAGAAATCGCAGCCGATCCGTGGTGGTATTTGAGCGAAATAAAGCCGGATCTCCCGATGGATATCGGGAAATTGTGGCCCGGTTTTATGATCGTGATGGACAGATTATACCTGATGGTGAGCGCATTATTACACGACTTGCCGATAATTCCGATGATGATCGACTTGTTGATATTAACTTTCATCAAGTGCCTTTATTTGCCAATATGACGGAGCCTGAGTGTTTTCATTATTCAAACCCATCGGTTGTGTTTGTGCCAGGTGATACGGTGGATGATGATACCTATGTCATTGCCTATGAAGCCACATGCAAGGCCTTGGTCAACTGGCCAAATGGCGAGCAGTTTTTTGATAATCCAAGTCCCAGCTCGCCTGTATTTGATTTAGACGATACGGTTCAGATGGATCAAGAATTTCATATTATTAAAGCCTATCAGGTAAGTGCGGCAGATTTATCAGTGAGTGATCAGGGGCTATTCCGCGCACAGCGCGCCATGGGACGAGTGGCGGCATGGTTTTTACCCAATACTGCTGGTGAAAATAATGGCCATGAAATGAGTGATCGTAGTGTATGGAAATGGTCGGATGCGAGAAATCCGCATGTGAGCGTGCATCCACAAACTGGCAATGTGCTACTCACCTACCAGACTAATTTAAAATATACCACGTGCTTAAATTCCAATGCTACTTTAGGTAGTGCTGTGCAGCAGAGTTGGTATGATGATATGTACTCCATTGATTCACAGGTGATTGTCGATGGCCGGCGCAGTGCAGTAAAAAGTATTTATCGTTCGAGTTTGGTTATGCCAGATGGTGAAGAGACAAACCCTCGTTTATGGATGTGTAGTTTGCTATCCGCTTCAGATGATGTGCAAAGTGCCTATCATCCTGTGGCTGCGTCAATGGGCAATGGGTTCTTAATTGGGTTCTCAACGGAAAACGGCAGTGTTGAAAATCATAATGGCCAGCAAGAAAATCCTCTCATGCCAAAAACAGTGATGGCCAATCAGTTAAAAATGAATGCCATCGATGATATGAGTTTATCTGTATCAGATACAGAGTTTATGTGGGAATATGATTTGGATCCATCCATTTCACAGTATGCCAATTCATTTGAAGAGACTGTTCATATTGTGCCGGATATGATGCGCATTGATGATGGAAATGCCTATGCGATTGCATTTGCCGATGGTGATGGCGTGCATGTTCGCTTGCTCGATGCAACAGGGCAATTGATGGATGACACGGTTTATACAGGTGCTAATTTTATAGATCCCATTGCAGAAAATGGATTTTATCCACGATTAAGTGTGGAGGTAGATGATAGTACGGATGAAATGCCCGTATGGAAATTGGGTGTGAGCTATCAGCAAAAATCAAGCGATGGGCGATGGGACAGTCGTCAAAATTATATGCGCGTGCATGAATTATCATTCGGCGATTATGAGGTGGCATTGGAGCGATCCAATGAGCAGATTATGAATTTAAGCAATCAGTTGGCACAGGAAATTGCGACACCGATGGATGATATCGGTGATGCATTTAGTAGCGTGCCTTTGTACATGGGCACAGGGGAACGTGGTCAGCGTTTTCGCACCTTTTGGATCTCCGAGCATATGCAATCGGAAAATAATGATAATATTTATTCGGTATTTGTGCCAGAAGGGGCTAACCCAGAATCCAGTATGCGTGTTCGGCAGAGCGGTGCTCGCCAGTGGCAGTTATTGGAAAATAATGATCGGATTAATATCCTCGTGTCGGATATTGCATCTAATCCGCTTATTTTAGATTTGGATGGTAGTTTAAGTCGGGATGATGATGCCTTGGCAGATGCATCTAATCAAGGCATTGAGGCGTGGTCCTGGGAAATTAATGGCATGAATACGAGTGATTATTCCTTTGTGACATATGTGGCACAGCCGCAAGTGTCCAATGCAGATCAACCGATATCCGATTATGGCATGTACTCCATTCGTTTAAAAGTAATGGACGCGGATGGCATGGTGAATTGGAGTGTGGGCGAGCTTTCAGTGATTGAAAATATGCGACCTGTGGTGGAGTCGGTGAGTATGCAAATTGATGATCACGCAGCCATTGAATTGCCAGGCAATATACCACCCATTGCATTGGGCGCAATGATTTCGATGGATGCCATGGCACGCGATAGGGATAGTGAACCAAATTTTCAAACACAGCCCCAAGATTTATTGTATCGTTGGACAATTCAAACCGATGATCGGGAATTATTGGCTCAAGAAGGTATTGGGCTCACCCATATTGACTATGAGCTTACGGAGCTGGGTGTTCATTATATGTCGCTTATAGTCGTTGATAAATCTGGCGGTGAAAGCCAGCCATTTACCGCAGAATTTGACGTAATCTCCTATGATATTACGCGATTTGACGTTGCCGATGGTAGTGTCGTTGATATTCATCCAGAGTCGCTGCCAAGTGGAACCCCCTATGGTATTGTGAATTTAGAATGGGACACGCGTTTAATTGATTCGCTTACACTCTATCAACAGATATGGCAAAATGGTCAGCCTGGTATTCGCGAGCGCGTGCCCGGCGATAATTTTATTCTCGATCAAAAAGAGGACTTGCCATTGCAAACAGCCTTGCCAGTGCAAGTGCGGGTGTATCAAAAAACAACATTGATTCTAGTGGGGCAAAATGGTGACAATAGCACTGAGCGCGAGCTTACTGTGGCATTTAGAGAACCTCACATTGTTGCATTTAATGATGACCACGCCGGTAGCCCCATTGATTTTGAGCCGGATACAGGTCATGGCCAAGTGGTATTGGAATGGCAGTCTGAATTTGCATCCCATACGCAGTCAATCGTGGCAATCGGTGAGGATGGCAGTCGCCAAGCTGTATCCTATATTGATTCGGATGATCCACAGGGCATTGAACAAGGTCACTTTCCGCCATTAACAGTTGATGGCATTGGCCGGACAATTGTGCAGCCTATACAGAATACGCGCTATGAGCTGACGCTTGCAAACCCAGATGGCTTGACAGTGAATCAATCATTGGATGTGGCATTTAATGCGCCGCAAATTATATCATGGTCGATTGAAGAAGCTAATGGATTGCCGGAAAGTCCGATTCATCTATCCTGGCAAACACGCAATACCACGCAACTTGAATTAATTATGATTCGTGAGAGCGATCAATTGATTATTCCAATTGATGTAAATGAACCGTCCGCACTATCACAGATAAATCGATTTGCAGTGAACTTGCCGGACTTTGCACAAAATGAACGCATTAATATGGCACTTCGTGCGATTGGCCCTGGTGGAAATACAATGACTGTGCAAACCATTCCATTGGAGCTGATCGTTGTTGATCTGCGCATATTATCTTTTTCCAGCAATGTGCCTGCGGGGCAGGGCATTGACTTAGTGGAGCAAAGTACGCAAGGGCATCCAAATCCAAGCGATGTGTACGGTGAGGTGATCTTACGATGGGATACAGTCGGTGCGGCATTTGTGCGTATCTATGATGAAGATGGACTGATTGTCGGTGCACGCTTAGAGGATAATGGGTTTGAATCTCAGGTGGATCATCCCTTATCGCTGCAAACCGGTGAGGCTGGATTTCGCGTGCGCGTTCATCACAATACCACATTGCGTATGCTAGCTAGCGTGACCATTGATGGCGATACATTTGAAATTAGCAGTGAACTACCCATTATTTTTAATTCTGCATTTGCTGTGCTTCAGGGAAATAATGACATTGCATTTGATAATAGTGCTCGAATGGGCAATGCGGAACTCAGGTGGAGTACGCGAAATATAAATCGCGTGCGTGTTTTTTCATGTGATCTGATTGATGGTAATATGCCGGGAATATGTGACCAGCAGGAGTTGGATGGTCAGGATGGTATACTGGCATTACTTCAAAATCAGGTATTTACTCATGCCATATCCCACAAAACCGGCTATCGATTGATCGCTTATGGTGTTAATGGCGATACGATTATGCGCGACCATATTGTGCGATTTGCTGCTCCGGAGATTTTATCCGCGAATGCAGATGAGACTGTGTTAAATCTAGTGCCAGATCAACGCTATGGTCAGACAGTCTTAAATTGGCAATTTGAGAATGCCGCACAGGTGGTTGTGCATCATGATGGTCAATTGATTGCATATATTGATTCTAATAATCCAGATCAGGAGTTGGATGAATTTCCATTGCCGGATACAGAGGGGCGTGGGAGCACATTGATTCGTCCAATGACTGCAGGAACCTATCGCATTATCGCAATCAATCCGGATGGATTGGAAGCGCATTTGGATATGGATATATCATTTCATTCCGCATCGATTTTATTGCAGGTGCCTGCATCTACAGAAGGGGACCATGATTTATTGGTGGGCCGTCCTATGCAGGTGTCATGGCAGGATGCAGTGAATGTGTCGCGCATGACGATTCAAATTGCGAATGAAAATGGTGAGGTGCTTGCGGGCATGCCGATAATGAATATTGCGCAGGCCTTTGATTCATCAATTATACAGAGTAATTTTATATTTCCAGAAGTGGATAATATTTTCCCTGACGGAAAGAACTATCGCATGCACGCAACGATTACTGACATAAATAATGGCGCGGATATTATCGTTCTTAGCGATGTATTTCATGTCAGTCCACGGCCAATTCCTGTAATTGATATGTTTGCAGGTATGCCAGCTCAAATTGATGCCTTGGAAAAAGTGGGCGATGATATTATTGGCCGATTCAATCTATCCTGGAATGCAGTGAATGCGGATCATGCACAGCCAGTTGCTTCACTTTTGCGGCGTGTTGGCAATAATGCCTTTTTGCCAGTGGATGTGGATATCGCATCATTAAGCGCTTCGGGTGAGTTGCCTCAAATTCTTTCAGCAATCGATCGTGTGGCAAGGTATCATTTAATTGTTCAGAATCGATTTGACGATCAGTCTGAAACCGGTCAGTTAAATGGCTATAATCAAGCGCAAGCGGGTGATGTAACGATATCATTTATTGCGCCACAAGTAATGGATGCGTCCGTTGTAGAAGAATCTGCATATC
>CAYZSU010000070.1:0-11346 GCA_964480565.1 uncultured Myxococcales bacterium
TTCTGATCACAATCACTTTTTATACTGAAAATGCCTATTTTTCACCAGTCCCATAGCGCTAAATCTGTTAACACAGGAAAAAACTGCCAAAGTGGGTATAAAATGTAAACGACTCATGGCGGGGTGGGATGATCAATACATGTTCAAAATCCTACATTTTTAGATGCGATTGCCCTGGCATACACGGTGCACGCGCACTTGTAAAATCCGTACAAGGTGCAATAGGCAATGCAAGTATCATGACTGGAAATTTGGCTATTGAACAGCTAAAAGTCAGCAGTACAGATGATATTAGTTTTGAAAGTATGGGATACGAAATATTGGCTACTGGTATTACGGGAGCCTTAACAGGTGTAATGGGCATGCCAATTCACTCTCTACTGAAGGAGCACCCCATTGCAACATTGCTATTGGATACAGTGGAAGAAATTATAGAAGAAGTCGGTGAAGAAAAATTAAATCGCATACTCACTGATGATAAGCGCTCAATGACTATGACGGAAATGTTAAATACCACGCTAAGCAGTATATTTGGCGGACAAATGCAACAGACAATTATGCGAGTCAATGCCCTGGCTACTATGGCGTTAAACCCTGCTGCACAAGATTCTGAAACCAAGGATACAAATGATAATGATAGACATTCACCTTTGCCAGAAAGCATACGCACTGCTGCTGCGCGTTCTGGCAAAGAAATTACTAATCTATCCGCCGCATTATGGTTATCCGGGTGCAATACTGAAAGTATGGAAACTATTATTAATAATAGTTTTGACGCAATCACTGCAAGTTTATTTATACTTTCCTCACTCATGATAGTTAAAGGCTTACACGACAGAATCGTTGGCAAATCCACTGATTCTTATATTGCTGACCTATACAGCCACGATTATTTAATCCGTAGTGATGCAAGAGAATATCTCATTCCATTGGCCAAAGAAAATACAGCTATTTTGAACGCACTGGCAGCATTGGCAGATCAAAATTATGATATTCAAAAGTTACTTATTGAATGTCTATCCGATGACAATGAGATGAATACATCGATAGCCATCGATGCACTGATTCCATTGGCCAAAGAAAATACAGTTATTTTAGAGGCACTGGTACCATTGGCAGATCAATCCGGTACGGTTCAAGACTTACTCATTGAGTGTCTATCCGATGATAATGATGACGCAAATATAAAAATAGCAATTGAAGCATTAATCTCATTAAAAGAAAATGCTACGGCTAATACAATAACTGCACTCTTAAATCCTAGTGACCCTACAACAAACCATAATAAAGTTATAGATGTATTGATTGGCTTGCTAAAGAGCCCTTGCACAAATATATTTATCGAAAAACGAGTTATTGATATATTGACACCATTGGCTTCAGAAAATGATATTATTTTTGATTCATTTATCCAAGAGTTTAGATTTAATAGTAGTCCAACCATTCGAAAAAAATATGCACAAATCTTACTTCCTATCGCATTTAACGATCTTTCAAATCCAACTAATCTTCACAAAATTTTAAATGCAATATACCCCATAAGCGATGATATTCATTATGCTAACAATTTGATAATTGAATATCTAAATAACTGTAACAATATAGCTAGAATAGACGCAATCAATGCATTAATTGATTTTCTTTATACCTCGCCCATTGAAACAATTTTAGAAAAACAACTTTTGGATACATTGATGCCATTTGCATCTGAAAACAACACCATCATAGAATTATTTATCAACAAGTTAAATGCCACTAATTATACTGTTCGGAAAAAATCAATGGAACTTTTAATCGACTTAGACTTTAATAGTCTCCCAAAAATATGGCTCACAAAAATTTTAAATGCCATAACTACAGGCATATCAGACACTACAGAGATGACAGGCAAGCTAGATCAGTTAGATGAATTGTTTGATATAATAACCGGCCTATTACCAACAAAACAAAAAAATATTTTATTTAAGACACTTAATTATTCACATTTTGACATACAAACCAGGTCCATAGAGATACTGACATCACTTGCGATAGATGATACCCATAATGGACTGGATTACGAGATAATGGATGCACTGATTGCTATTGCTGCAAATACTTCAAATAATGAATTACAAAAAAAGGTAGTATCTGAATTATTCAATATATACAATATATCAGAGGAGCATGATATTCATGATATTCATGATATTAACGATTATCTTACTACTGAATTCCCAATAAATAACAATCTTTCAAAATTACTCATTCAATTGCTATCCGATGAGAGAAGTCATATTCGCATGTTCTCATTTGACATACTCAGCCGATTTTACAGAAATAATTTTACTGCCACGCACGCATTGCATGCAGCTAGAGATAGTCAGTATCGCAATGTTCGTGATGCGGCAAGAGCGTTATCAAATAGATAGACGAAATTCAGGTCTTTTCTGAAAAACATCGTCACTGGAAATTACAAAAAAAACGAGATCTCCGATTAATACCATCTCGGAGATGACAAGTTTGAAAACATCGTCACTGGAAATTACAAAAAAACGAGATCTCCGATTAACACCGTCTCGGAGATGACAAGATTGAAAACATCGTCACTGGAAATTACAATATTGAAAACCATGTCTTAAATGTTTACTTTGAAGTCCCCCACTAATTGACCTGCTTCACCTGTACATGTTCACCATGGGCATATTCAATTAAATAGTCTTTCATCCAATTTAAATACTCTTCCATATGCGCATCATTTTTTTCATATGGAATCACAACTAACAAACGCCGCGTGGCTCTAGTCACCATCGCACGATCCGATTGAAACGCCAAACTCCCAAATGGACCATAGTCATCCTGATATACGACTGTATGATCCAATGCTTCATCCTTCGCATGAAATCCATCCACTGGCGTATTTTTATCACCGAGCACGATTTGAATGGGATGGGAAATAGTTTCCAAATCATAGCTATTTACCGAGTACAAACTTTTCAATGTAAACAAGTTTAAAATATCCGAAACATTTTGATTGGTTTCATAATTCTCCTGCATTAATTCCCTTATCTTCATGCATAAGCAATTACACCGTTTGGAATCATAGATGCCCAATTCATGGTTTAGATGTTGATAGAATACCAATTGCGGTGCATCATAGAGTGACATCAGTTTAATATCTGCCATGGACTGCTCAATTTCAGATTTAAAATGATCATATGCAACATCGGTTAGTGATTTGACACATACCTGCCCTGTCAAAATTCCAACGGACAAATCTGGACAAATCTTTCGAACTTCTTGACTCATTTGTACATGCATGCATTCCCCCAAATACAATAATGATACTGCTCTAAAAAAAATATATATAAAACAGCTCAAAAACACCCAAGCAAGTAGTCTTTCAATACACCCGCCATATACATTTTCATCATTGCTGAGCCACTTCTTATGCGAATCACATGCCAACTATTATGTACAATATATCATTATAGTCTGAATTTCCCTTTAAGAAACCACCCGCTCATTATGATAAAGCGCCATTATCACTGTGATACAATTACGACTATGCTCCTCATATACAGCAACTCATTTTCCACTTTAAATAGCTTGGTGAGTGAATATAATTTACCTACATAAGTATTATGATCGTTACCATTATTGAGTTTGTTGCCTATTTTATGAATAATTATTTTTAAATAGCCTCAAAACTATTTATTCAAAAAATTACCCTAAAATACCATTTACACGTGATATTATCATTTCTAAGTGTTTTGGCATGGTATTTGTATATAGACTGTTACCGTAATAATAAGGGGGAATATATGAATCACACATTAATAACACTAATTCTAATGATCAGTTTAGCCTTAAGCGTTCCATATTCGGCATTTTCAAAAGAATCGAATATAACATTGCAACCTGTGTCACAAAATCAATGGTTTGTTCCACGCACATCCGTGCGGCCTCCTTCAAATATTCGAGAAGGAATATCCGAAAACTTACGTGAATCCAGTGACACAGAAAATGACCTGATTCAGACCTCAATAGTGCAAAAACCATATGAACGTATTCGCTTAGAACTCAATGATCGTCCTTATGATGGAAACACACCGAGCAATCGACATAATGAGCTAAATCCATTAATTCCTACTACCCCAGAAAAGCCAGGTCCACATCCAGTTGAAGTAATACCTTCACATGAAATACGCATAGGACTAATTCCAAACAATGATAATAGCTGTTATGGATTACCATCTATCGTTGTCATGCCCGCACAAACTTTAAATAATGCCGCAACCACACAGGATATTTTAAATAATATCATGTCACCAAAAAAACTACACCCAGACTTAAACAGTTTTTTAAGTTCAGTAGATAATGCATATCATATTTGCCTTCAATATCCTCAAAACAACCCTGAACAAATAAAAGAAAGCCTTATCATTCAAAATCCATCAGACAATCGCGATTTGTACATTCATGGCCTTCACATTGAGCGTCATTCTGAGTTAAAAACATCCGACATCATGTTAAAAGTAAGTAATCAAAGCATCAATAATAATATTATCATTGATGATGCACATATTCAAAATGCAATTCATGGCATTCGCACCTATCAAGGCTCTAAATCCGGATATATTCAAATTGAAAATAGTGATATTGAAGGTGTAGGCATCACATGTCACAATGAAGTAGATGATATTGGACATGGAATATATGTGTCTTCAAATAATACATGGATTAAAAATACAACTATCTCTGGATTTAATTATGGCATTGCCATGGATGCAAATAATATTTATGTGGATAATAGCCTTATTTTTGACAATCATTTTGGTATCTATATCTTTAAAGAACGCTCGAACTTACGCAACAATGAATCCCTCATATATAAAAATTATGCATGCGTAAATGACATAATAACAGCATTTCCCCATCAACGCGCTATTTATTCTGAAAACAGAACTCGTATTAATGATCCAGATATTCAAGTTATTGAAGTAACTGGATCAAAAAAATATATTCAACTGCCTCAATCGATTCCATTGCCACAAACGATTTCCGTTTATTATTCAGAGCCGAACTTATCCTGCAATAATCAAGCATGCGAATTCGTTAAATCAATGCATATTACAGAGAACAAGATCGATTCAGATACATTAAATTTAAATAATCGTAATACAGTGTCCAATCAAATGCATATGCTTGCAATTTCATTTTCTAATCAATGGAATAATATGCAATTGACTGTCCCCACACATACAGAGCGTTTTCATATTGCATTTACACAGCCCATCGATGTGCTCACACCTGGACATAGCGACGACGAAGGAAGTCATTCAATTGCAGATGATAATAATACAGAAGACCTAAATAGCATGGATTATAGAGAAGAGTTAGGCGGCGATGAGTTCAATGTCGCTTCAGAAGAAGAGATCAGTGACAATCACTATCAGGACTCCCCTATCGCCACGCCTGAACCTAGCACACCTTATAGTAGTCCGGACAGTCAGCGAGATATTGCAATAGTTGCCCATCACCCACCAAACACACCTAATGTACAGGATAATACTGTTCCAAGTGAAACAGATCAATTCTTAGAAACTGCAACAGGATACAATGATAATGCGCAAACACAGTCAGAGCAGATTGAATCAATAGAAGTCCCAGATGAACAAATTATTTCGGCAAATGATATGGAACAAAGCACTGATCATAAAGATGATGCCGCTTCAGAATATGCTGAAGAGGTCATATCCTCAGATGAGGATAGCGATATGATGCTAGGTGAAATGGATGCCTTGCCAGGTATGGGTATGAATGTAAGTAAGTGTAGTTTGACTGATAGTAACACCAGCACATTATCCACATTAATTGCTTATGGATTTATTATGATTTTATGCATTGCACATTTCATTCGCCGTATGAAATATGCAGGTACGCGCAATTAAATATCGGGACTGTTGAAAAATAGCAATTTTGGGGGTTGTTCAAAAATGTTCAGATTCAAGGCAGACAGCAAATTCAATGAGGGCGCATACATAAGAGTATGTAACCGATTTGGATTTGCTGGACAACGCCGAAGATGGGCGTTTTTCAACAGCCCCATATCAAAACTATTATTTTCTAAATATAATAGGGACATGATGATCAGTCATGCCCCTATTTTTTTGACTTTGGACAGGCAAGCTGACAGATATCACAGCCATATTGATTCGGCATCATATGCGCCGTGATCTCTGATGGAATAGACAGTTTACTTTGCGTAGTATGATAGGAAATACACTGCCTCGCATCCAGAATTTGTTCCTTAATAATCGCTTGGGTTGGACAGGCATCCATGCAGGCCGTACAATTTCCACATTGATCCTGCATAGGTACATCTTCAGGTAATTCAATAGATATGAGCAATTCACCGAGTACTATCCACGAACCATAGTCTGGATGAAGAATCAATGTATGCTTACCCATCCAACCAATTCCTGCACGATATGCCAATGCTTTTTCTAAAACAGGACTTGTATCCACACAGACCTTACACTTGGCATCCGGATAATACTCGCGAAGCATATCCCGTATTTTGCGTAATTTTCCCTTTAGTATATGATGATAATCCTCGCCTCTGGCATATCTCGCACAGGCAGGCGCATAGCTATTTATTGACTCAGAACCACCTTGTATACCCGATTTCCCATACGGATAGGCCACACAAATCACACTCTTTGCAGATGGCAATAATGCTTTGGGATCTAGCCGAATATCACGCCTGGCCGCTATCCAGTGCATATCTGCCATCCACCCATTGCGAATATAAGTATCCAAATACGCACCATGATCTATGGAATCCGCTGATGAGATACCAAAGGCAATAAACCCTAGCGTCTTTGAATAATCATGAAGCATTTGTTTTATATTGATCGTTGCTGACATCATGCGAGCTCATATCGAATCTCATTGATGATGAACAGAAAAAAATTTAAAATTGTGTTTTACAGCACCCCCCATGTTTACAGCTATAAATTGCAAATTTATATAAAGCATGTCATAGATAATAGCTATGTTAATCAATATTATGATACTGACAGCTATTACACTCATTCCTGCATTTGAGCTACGGGCATCCATTCCATATGGCATTTTACAGGGATCCGTTAGTTTGCCATTTCATATTACTGTAACCGGCATGGGCATGCATTTCTTCACCGTATTTATCATATGTGCCATAGCCAATATATTTCTTGGCACATTACTTTACCCGTGCTTAACCTATATACACCGAATATTTGAGCGTATCCCTATTATATCCAAACTATGGCAGCGCATTATCGCACGAAGTCAATCACGACTCGCCCCCTATGTATCCAAATACGGCACGATCGGTATTGCACTATTTATCGCTGTGCCTTTGCCTGGCAGCGGCAGCTATAGCGGTGCATTGGGCGCGTATATCTTGGGACTTAATTATCGTCAATTCTTCATCGCCAATATTATCGGCGTACTCATTGCTGCTATTGCAGTAACAACAATTACCCTAAGCGGGCAAAGCTTATGGCAGTTTATACACCCTTGATCTTCATCAGAAACGAAATCAACATACTATGCGAAGGTCACAATTATGACGACACATCATTCACTTCATCCCATTTATCTAGGAATCGATCTCGGATCCATATCCGCTAAAATTGCATGTTTGGATAATGACAATCATATCTGCTATGAAAAATGGCAACGTGTCGCAGGTAATCCCCTAGCCACATTAACGACCATCCTCAATGACATGCATGCCAAGCTTCCAAATGCACAAATCATGAGTATTGCTATCACTGGCAGCGGAAAATCACTGCTCGCAACATTACCACATTGTACGCTCATCAATGAAATCAGCGCCCATTCAAAAGCCGTACAATTGCTCCATCCGCATATCCGCACTATTATTGAAATTGGCGGCCAAGATGCCAAACTCATTATTTTTGATTCCAATGGACATATGGATAAATTTCAAATGAATGAACTCTGTGCCGCAGGCACAGGGGCTTTTTTGGATCAACAAGCTGCTAGGCTAGGCATGACTATCACTGACTTTGCTGCACTTGGCCTTACATCCACACAACCTGCCACCATTGCAGGCCGATGTGCTGTATTTGCTAAAACGGATATGACGCATCACCAGCAACAAGGTCGAAGTCAAGCGGATATTATCGCAGGGCTAAACAATGCACTGGTCAGAAGTTATCTATCTAATTTAGTTCGAGGAAAAAAATTACCCACCCCTATTATGTTCCAAGGCGGTGTTTCCAAAAATGACGGTTTAACAAATGCCTTTAAATCAACACTATCCTTAGCAGATCAGCAATTTATTATCGCTGATCACCCACTAACCATGGGTGCCATTGGTGCAGCCTATTCGACTAAAATGAACCCGGCAAGCAAACACCCCCTCTGCATGGATGAACTGCATGAGTATATCCGCACTGCCAAACAGGCAGCATCACGTATTAACAACATATCTTCACCTACAAATATCCCGCCAAACCATGCGGCCACATCCATCGTACCCAATTGGGAATCGCTCAATTTAAATGGCACGATTTTGGGCATTGATATTGGATCGGTATCTGTCAAAGCAGTACTGATCAAGGACAATGACCTCATTGCGAATTATTATGAATTTTCTGACGGCAAACCCATTCAAACACTTCAAACCATTATTGAAAAAATCAAATCCCAATTTCCCGGTGAGTATATCGATGCTATTGCAGCCACAGGCAGCGGACGCGGCGCAATTGGCGCGATAATTCAAGCAGACACTGTTATTGATGAAATCACAGCGCAAGTATCTGCAGCACGCTGGCTCATGCCAGAAGTGGATACTATTATCGAAATGGGCGGCCAGGATGCCAAATGGATTCGTTTAACCAATGGCCGGATTAAAAACTTTGAGATGAACAAAGTCTGTGCCGCTGGCACAGGGGCATTTTTACAGGAACAAGCCGCTAGACTCAACATGACACTCGATGAATTATCCCAAAACGCGCTTCAAAGTACACAGCCCGCTAATCTAGGCGCACGATGCACTGTATTCATGGAATCGGACTGGATATCCAATCAACAGATGGGCGCATCCATACAAAGTCTATCTGCAGGTCTTATGCGCGGCATCGTGTCCAATTATATGGATAAAGTAAAAGGCAAGTGGTCTTGCGGATCTCATATCCTCTTTTTGGGCGGTGTTTCCAAAAACAATGCCATTCAGCAGGCATTTTATCATGCACTAGATGTTGACATTCATATATCTGACATTGGCACAATCACCGCAGCAATCGGTGCAAGCATTTGTGCCAATGCATCCGATTATTCCAATCGGCGATTGCTTGATGACATCCAGCTTTTGCCAACATCTCATTTCACATGCCAATCATGTGATAATGTATGCCGCATCACCAAGGTACATGCTAGCCCAGCTCAATTTATGGGTGGCAGATGCGACAAATGGGATCATGCCCATCATAACACACAGATACATACACGATCTTATTATCACAATTACCGTCACCAGCTACTTCATCAATGCCTATCATCTAATGCATCAATAAATCCACAACTCCCACATATTGGCATTCCACTGGCTCTGCTCGCATATGATCGTTTGCCCCTTTGGGTGACTTTCTTTAAAGAGCTTGGCCATGCAATAACAATATCACCGCAAACACATACACGCATGTATCAACACGGACAATCCAAAATCAGCGTAGAAACATGTTTACCTGTTAAAGCCTTTTGCAGCCATGTCCTGCATCTGGACAATGACCCTCAGATCCATCACATATTTATTCCCAACTATATTCAAACGGGCGAAGATCAGCATGGCAAGGAAACCGTTCATTGTCCATACATTCAAGCGGCCCGCCAAATGCTAGGATCTTATCACTCAGATAAATTCATGACACCCAATATTCATTGGCGTTTTTCAGCCAAGGATGAAGAGAATGAAATGATCCAGCTTGCCATGACACTTAGCCATAGCAAGTCAACGGCTAAACACGCATGGATAAAAGGATTGCGTGCATGGAATGAATTTCATAATACATTAAAATCGCGCGGCAAAAACGTGCTATCACAATTGCATGACGGGCACCTTCCACGCGCTATATTACTGCTTGGCAAGGATTACAATCTAGCGGATCCATTTCTTCACTCCAATGCAATTCAAATTTTGGAAGATATGGGCGAAACGGTTATCACGCAGGATATGATCGCTGATGATTCCGGCAATTACCCAAAAAAATATAAGAGCATTTGTTGGATGCACAATAAAGAAATTCTATCCGCTGCCTATCAAGCTACGGACATCCCCAATCTATACCCAATCATGATTTCCAGCTTTGGCTGTGGTCCTGACTCGTTTACACGCGAGGCAGTCTCCGATATTTTGGGCAATCGCGCACATTTTATTTTGGAAGTAGATGAGCATGCGGAAAGCATCGGCATTCACACACGACTCGAAGCCTTTATTGAGTCCATCGATGATATCAGCCATGCCCAACCATGCACACCCATGAGCACACCTTTGAGCCTAAACAATGTTAAACGCGTCTTTTTACCGCATTTTTCAGATCATGGATTTGCCTTTGCAGCGACAATCAAGGCCCTTGGCTTTGAGCCTATTTTATTACCCCTCCCGGATCATGAAAGTGAATCATTGGGCGAAAAACATGTACAGCATGGCCAATGCCACCCCTATACATTATTGCTTGGCGATTATATCAAAGCCGCAAACGGTGAGAATCACCCAGAGGATGCATGTTTTTTCATTCCAGAATCCATTGCCTGCCGCTTGGGGCAATTTGGCATGGAAATGCGTTATGTTGCGAAGGAAAAGGGCTTAAAGCTTCCCATTATCACACAAGTACAAGAACTCATGCCCTATATGGGAAATACATCCCTTTGGACCCCTTATCAATCCATCATCCTATATTGGGAAATGATGCGCGGTATGGATTATCTCATGCAGCTATTTTTAGAAACACGCGCCTATGCCTATCACCCAGAGGATGCAGATGATGCCCATGATCGAGCCAAGGCCATTTTATTCACACACCTTCATCCAGGCAAATTAATGACTGGATTTCAAAAAGCCATTGATCAGTTCACATCTATTCCAGTCGACAGATCGCAAACACGCATAAAAATTGGCATCACCGGTGATTATTATACGCGTATCTGCGATCATGCCAATCAATCGATATTTAAAGAAATCGAATCACGTGGCGGTATGATCATGCTTCCCCCCACCATGTCTGACTTTGCCAAGTACGATGCCTATCAAAAACCCAGCGGATTTCTTGCCCATGGCCGGTATAAGGA
>CAYZSU010000071.1:0-11341 GCA_964480565.1 uncultured Myxococcales bacterium
ATGCACATTTTTTTGGATCGTGATGGTGTGATCAATAAAAATGTGCATTATTTGTCCAAAATAGAGGATATTGCTATCTTTCCTCGTGTGGCAAAGGCACTAAATCAGCTAAAAGAGCATTATTACCTGATTGTCGTGACCAATCAATCGGGCATTGCACGAGGGCTTTTGGATGAGGAAATGTTATATGATATCCATATGTCGATTGAAAAGCGCTTAAATAAGGATGGTGCCAGTATTGATGCGTATTATTTTTGTCCGCATTTGTCCATGAGCGATCACCTGGACTATGGCATTATATGCGATTGCCGTAAGCCAAAGCCAGGCATGCTCATCCGAGCAGGGCAGGATTGGAACCTTGATCTGTCTGCCTCATTTATGATAGGAGATAAAAATACAGACGTAGAGGCTGGAATTAGTGCAGGATGTAAAGTGATTGGTATTGGTGACGACTATTGGCTGTATTCAGATATTCCTATATTTTCTGATTTATATGCGGCAAGTCAGTGGATTATGGATGGCCCAAAGGGAGGGTTATGAGTCAGAATAGGCAATCTGTATTGATTACCGGTGGTGCTGGCTATGTGGGGTCGCTGCTTGTGCCAACACTGATTAAGCAAGGGTTCTCCATAACAGTGCTTGATTGGTTTCTGTATCAGCCGGAGTTGTTTTCTGACTATCAGGATGATCGATTAACGCTAGTCAAAGGTGATATCCGGGACCAAGCACTTTTAAAACGTATTTTGCCCGGCCATGATGCGGTCATCCATCTTGCATGTATTTCCAATGATCCATGTTTTGAACTGGATCCAATGCTCAGCAAGGCAATCAATTATGATGCATTTGAGCCGCTCGTGCATATCAGTAAGCAAAGTGGTGTATCTCGATTTATATATGCATCCACATCCAGTGTATACGGTGTTAGTGATCAGCCAAATGTGCGTGAAGATCATCCGCTGCTACCCATTACAGACTATAATAAATACAAAGGCTTGTGCGAGCCGATTTTACTCGCAAATGTATCGGATACATTTACAGGTGTGATTATTCGTCCTGCAACTGTATGCGGGCTAGCTCCTAGGCAGCGCCTGGATTTAACGGTGAATATCCTTACCGCACATGCGTATTTCAATCAAAAAATTCGTGTGTTTGGAGGCGCGCAGCAGCGTCCCAATATTCATATTAAGGATATGGTTCGATTGTATGAGATGCTGCTTACATTGCCGTCCAAACAAATTTCAGGTCAGACATTTAATGCCGGTTATCAGAATCATACAATCGATGATATTGCCAAGAAGGTAAAGTCTGTGTATGAGTCGCGTTTTGCGAGTAAAGGTCTATTTATTGTTACTGAGCCAAGCCAGGATGTGAGATCCTATCATATTTGCTCGGATAAAATTGCAGCAGCCATTGGTTTTCAATCAAAATTCACGCTCGAGCATGCCATTGATGAACTTCTTAGCGCATTTCAATCGGGTCAGATGGCGGATGCCATGCATGCCGATCATTATTATAATGTGCGTACAATGAAGCAAGGGCCTATTTCATGGAAATGAGCATTTCAACCGATCAGCAATGTCGATTCTTGCGAGAGCTTTTATATATTCGCATGGTGGAGGAATCTGTTGCAAAAGAGTATGCAGTACAGGAAATGCGTTGCCCCGTTCATTTAAGCATTGGTCAGGAAGCCGTTGCCGTTGGCGTATGCCAGGCATTATCCAAAACAGATTGGACATTTTCTGCACATCGCTCGCATGCCAACTATTTGGCAAAGGGCGGCGATGTACAGGCGATGATTGCTGAGCTCTATGGTAAGCAAACTGGCTGTGCGCAAGGACGTGCAGGGTCGATGCATTTGGCAGATCCATCCGTTCATATGATGGGTACATCACCGATTGTGGGCGGTATTATTCCTGTTGCAGTAGGAGCGGCATTTGGGCACTGGCAAGAGCATTCATCCACTATGACAGCGGTATTTTTTGGTGATGGTGCCACAGAGGAAGGTGTCTTTGCGGAAAGCCTTAATTTTGCGGCATTGAAGAATTTAAACATCTTATTTGTCTGTGAGAATAATCGTTATAGCGTATACTCGCCATTAAGCGTACGCCGACCACTCGATTGTAGCCGTGTGAATATTGTATCTGCGCATGGTATTCGTACATTATGTGGCGATGGCAATGATGTGGAAGAAGTGTATTTGCTTGCTAATCAGGCAATAGCACATATGCAAGAAGGTAAGGGGCCTGTATATTTAGAATTGGAGACCTATCGATTTCGCGAGCATTGCGGGCATGAGTTTGATGATCATTTAAACTATCGTCCTAAAGAAGAAGTGGCCTATTTTAACGCTCACTGTCCACTAACTAAGTATTCTGAAAAATTAATGGCTAAACAGGTTGTCTCAAAAGATGAGTTAAAAGAATGGCGCGCATATATTGCAAAACAGATTGATGATTGTTTTGCCCATGCCAAGCATGCGCCATATCCGGATGTATCCACATTGGAGTTATATACATGGGCCGAGTAAATAGCGATCGACAATGCCAATTTTCAGACGCCATTTATGAAGGCTTGTATCAAAGCTTAGCGCATGATGCATGTGTGAGCCTGATTGGACTTGGAGTTACTGATCCAAAGGGAATATTTGGCACAACATTGGGGCTGGAAGAGGCCTTTGGTGAAAAACGTGTCATGGATATGCCCACATCAGAAAATGCGATGACAGGCATTGTAATTGGAGCATCCTTAACCGGTGCGCGACCGATTCTAAATCACCAGCGCATTGACTTTGCATTGCTATCCTTGGATCAAATTATCAATAATGCGGCCAAATGGCATTATACATTTAATGGTCAGATGAAAGTGCCGATCGTGATTCGTATGATTATCGGTATGGGATGGGGACAGGGCTCACAGCATTCCCAAAGTTTGCAGTCTATTTTTGCGCATATTCCAGGGCTGAAGGTAGTCATGCCTAGCAATGCCTATGATGCCAAGGGTATGCTGACAGCAGCAGTGCAGGATGATAATCCAGTGATATTTTTAGAACACCGCTGGTTGCATCATATGCAGGACTATGTGCCAAAAGAGTATTACTGTTGTGATTTAGATCATGCAAAGCTATTGAAAAAAGGGGCAGATCTAACGATTATCAGTTCGTCATTTTGGACTACAGAATCACTTTTGGCTGCTAAATATTTGGAAAAAGACGGCATCTCAGTATCCATATTGGATTTGCGCTCAGTGATGCCATTGGATAAGGTCGCCATCATTGATGCGAGCAAGCAAACTGGGCGTGTATTAATCGTGGATGGGGCTTACCCGCACTGTAGTGTTGCATCGGAAATTATGGCATTGCTCAGTGAATCCCTATGGGGAAGGCTTAAATGCGCACCCAGACGCCTAACATTTCCTGCATGCCCAACGCCAACAAGTCATGCACTTGCAAATCACTATTATCCCAGGTATTGGAAAATCGCGAATAGTGTTCGGAAAATGTTGGGATATGACGAAAAACCGCTTAACGCATATGATATTGACGAACATACGAAATTAGATATACCGAATAAAGAATTTACAGGACCATTTTAACGGGGGAACAGTTATGTCAGAAATTAATCTATTGGATTTATATCCACGTGCGAATCGAAATGTGGACTCACGTGCAGATGCTGTGCCAGAGGATATTGCCATTGCCAAGAAGTTTGGTCAGGAGTATTTCGATGGCACGCGCAATCAAGGCTATGGTGGATATCGCTATGATGGGCGTTGGAAGCCCATTGTAAAACGATTTAAAGATCATTATCAATTGTCGGATGATGCACGTATTTTAGATATTGGCGCTGCAAAGGGGTTTATGTTGCATGATTTTTCTGAGCTCATGCCAAAAGCAGATATTGTAGGTGTTGAGATATCTGATTATGCTATTGCTAATGCTATGCCCAGCGTGCAGTCACGGATTAGGCAAGGCAATGCCAAAGAACTACCCTTTAATGACAACTCATTTGATCTGGTGATTGCGATTAATACCATTCACAATTTAGATGAGAAAGAGTGTTTCCAAGCGGTTAAGGAAATTGAACGTGTGGGTCGGCATGGTAAATTTATTACGGTGGATGCCTATAATGACGACGATGAAAAAGAGCGAATGTTTAAATGGAATTTAACTGCACAAACCATTATGTCTGTAAACGGTTGGACATCTTTTTTTAATGAAGCAAATTATAATGGGGATTATTATTGGTTTATTCCGTAATTGGGTTGCCCATAAGCGCCCATCTTCGGTGTCCCTTGAGCATAGCACCAGTGGGTCTTCATGTACTTTCGTGTACGCTCCAGCCCGCGAATTTGCGGACGTCTTGAATCTGGGCATTGTTGAACAACCCAAAAAAATCTATTTTCAGCATTCTCATAATATAAGGAGATATATATGCAGACAACTACAGCCGCGATATTAACTGAACAAAATAAAAACTTATGTTTGGAAACATTAAGTTTGCCAGATTTAAAGCCCGGACAGGTTTTGGTGAAGGTCTGCGCGACAGGTATTTGCCATACGCAGCTTAATGAAAAAAAAGGTATTAAAGGGCCCGATCGATTTTTGCCGCATACGTTGGGCCATGAGGCAAGTGGTATTGTTGAAAAAATAGGCGATGGTGTAAGTAAAGTGAGCCCTGGCGATCATGTGATTATGACATGGATTAAGGGTGATGGCCGTGATGTGCCAAGTACAGTGTATCGCCGTGATAATGGCGATGATGTAAATTCAGGTGCCATTACCACATTTATGACATATACGATCGCATCGGAGAATCGGTTGGTTAAAATTCCTAAGGACTTGCCCTTTGATATAGCGGCTCTTTTTGGATGTGCCATTCCTACCGGCATGGGCGTTGTGATCAATAATGTCGGTTATGACTTTGATGGATCGATCATCGTGTTTGGTGTGGGTGGTGTTGGACTATGTGCGGTGATGGGAGCATGTTTGACCAAGAGTAAGCGGATTATTGCAGTGGACTGCTGGGATGATAAGTTGGCTTTAGCAAAAAAAATCGGCGCACATCATTGTATCAACTTTAAAAAAGAAAATGTTGCGGATAGAATATCGGAAATTGTTGGCAGCTCAGGTGTGGATGTGGCGATTGAAGCGAGCGGTAATATCGATGCGATGCATCAGGCTATTCAAACAATTAAATCAACAGGCAAGTGCTATTTAGCAGGAAATGTGAAAAAAGGATTAACCTTAAATATTGATCCATATGACTTGATCAGCGGAAAGAAAATATTTGGAACATGGGGAGGGGAGTGCCAACCGGATCGTGATATTCCCAAATGGATTGACTTATATCAGCAAGGTAAATTGCCATTGTCATACCTTAATCAAACGACATATCGATTATCTGAAGTTAATCAGGCAATGCATGATTTAGAAACCGGTCAATGCATTCGGCCAATGATTATTTTATCTGAATAAGCCATTAACCCTAGGTATATGTTCATGCGCGTACTCATCTGCACATCCCATTTTGACTCCAGGGACTTTTTTGTGGCCACTGCGCCACCGCTTGGTTTATATCGTCTACAATATGCACTAAATCAGTGCTCTATTGATTGTGATATTTTGGACTTATCCTTATCTGCAGATCAATTACCTCAATATGAGAAGAAAATTACAGCCGGCGATTATGATATTATCGGCATAAGCGTGACGCATCACAATATGACCTCGGACTTGGATCTATTATGGCGGTTTCGCCATGCTAGCCAAAAAAGCGATCATTATTGTTTATTCATTGCAGGTGGTCAGGAAGCCACATTGAATAGCAATCAGTGGTTGGATGCGGGTATAGATATTATTTTTAAAGGATATGCAGAGGAGGTATTTGCGCAGTTTTGCAAGGACTATGATCAGCTGTCCTCGCCAGATAAATGGCAACAGCATATGGCCACATCATATGCGGGTGTCGCCTATAGAGAGCAATCAGGTCGATTATATGAAACACATGCATGTTCGTTGGATGATGCCGCATTCAATATATGGAGTGCAGATATATTGATGAAAATGGATATTCCATTTGATTCGTACTGGGGAAAGCTTGAGAAAGCAACGGCTGCATTAAATGTGTATCATAATAAATTTATCAGCCGATTGGTGCGTTTATATACATCCAGTCACTGCTCCATGACCTGCGGATATTGCAGCTCCCGATCATTTGTTAAGTCATCACAGGGCAAAAATCAGCCGGTTATTGCCTTGAATGCGGATAAAACCTATGAGCTGATTGATTATTTTTGTAATCAAAAGGGTGCAAAGGGTTTTTTATTTAGCGATGATGATTTTATCGGCTGTTCCAGTAGTCGCAGACAGCGAATTATGGATATATGCGAGCGCATAAGCCATGCCAAAGGATCTGGAAAACTTTCAAATGACATTATCTTTAATTGCCAAGCGCGTGTAGATGATTTTTTAAATCATAAAACAAAACATGTATATGATGATCTGATCATCTCTATGGCACGGGCAGGGTTTCACTCCATTGGCCTAGGCGTTGAAACCTTTCCAGCGCATTTGCTAAAAGCACCATCCATTCATAAAGCCATTTATACGGAAGATGATGTATTTTCGGTAATCAATGCCTTGATTGACCAGCATATTGTACCAACGGTGAATATTATTTTGCTTATTCCTGAATCGTCAGTGGATGATATCCTCTATACGATCAAGTGCGCATTCTCATGTCTTAAAAAAGGTGCTCAGATTGCAGTTACTCCCTTTATGGATGCATTTCCAGGATCGACCATTTATGAGGACAGTACTTATGAACGAACATTTAAGACATGGATACATCCTGAAACAGGCGAGGTTTATCATATATCCGATCGATTTTTGCCATTTGATGCATGCTTGCGCGATATTATGCCTGCATGGCCGGATCAAATTTTAAAAGAAATGAGTCGGTTGAAGAGTGACAATAACTGGGCCTATGATATGCTGCCAAAACCCATTACAGGCTTGGCAATTTTTATCGCTATATTGCGGCTATTAAAAAAGAACGATCTAATGTCTGAGCTAAATGATTATGCGAAAATGATTTTTAGCGATGCCAAAAAGGAGAGCCTGTGAGTAAGCCCATACCCAAAATGACTGATTTGTCTAGTATAGTGACTGGTATTTTGAAAATGTTGCCACAAGCGCCAGAGCTTCATAAACGTGACCATCCAACGTTTATACTATTGGATCATATTGTGCGAAATTATTTTCAATCACTAATAGATGATGAATTATGCGTATTTCCATATGAGGGAATGATATGGCCCTATCATGATTTGGGGAGACTCAATAGCCGTGACTTCTTTGGCTTAGATGAGATTGTCTTGCATCTTTATTATTATGCCAATCGTCAGCACTATTCAACGGCTATGGATATTGGGGCCAATATTGGCATTGATGCGATGATACTTGCCAAACTCGGTTATAAAGTAATTGCATATGAGCCGGATCCGGATTTATTTGCTGTTCTATCGAAGAATATGGCTATCAATCAAGTTGAGATTGATGCACGTCCATATGCAATTTCAGATGAGGATGGCACATGTGCATTTCGCCGGGTGGCAGGAAATGTTACTGCCAACCATATTGAAGGCGCGCGTGATTATTTTGGTGAATCAGAGCTGATTAATGTAGCAATGGTAAATGCAGCGTCATTGATGGATTGTCCCGATCTAGTGAAAATTAATGTGGAAGGCCATGAAAAAATAATCGTCAAATCATTGCCTGATTTATTTTGGCAGCATGCGGACGCATTCATTGAAATTCATGATCCAATAAATGCTGCAGAAATATATAATTTCTTTAAGGATAAAGATCATTATATCTTCGCACAGAAACTAGGTTGGCAATGCGTTCATGATATATCCGATATGCCGATATCCAATAAGGAAGGCTATGTGTTTATATCATTGAAAGATCATATGAACTGGGAGATATAAATGCTCGATGAACGATTGGCAATTGATGGTGGCTGTCCATACCGCAACAACCCATGGCCATGTCGGAAATTATTTGGCGAGGAGGAATTGCAGGCAGTGCAGTCTGTATTTCATCATGCGTGGGATAGTGGTCAGGATTTTGGTTTTCAGGGGGTTTTTGAAGAAGAGTATACCAAGGCTTTTTCCGCATATTATGGCGGTGGGTATGCGGACGGCGTATGCTCTGGGTCGGTTGCAAATTTTAGTGCGATGCAGGCATTAAACTTGCCCAAAGGGTCTGATGTGATTGTATCGCCAGTGACTGATCCTGGCGGTATTGCACCGGTGATTTTAGCGGGGCATCAACCAGTAATTGCCGATGCCATACCAGGTAGCTATAATATTGGTCCAGAGGAATTTGAACAGGCTATTACACCAAATACAAAAGCCGCATTGATTGCTCATATTGGGGGTATTCCATTGCCAATGACAGAAATTATGGCGATTGCTAATCATCATAATATTAAAGTTGTTGAAGATTGCTCACAGGCGCATGGTGCACAAATTGATAGTCAGTATGTGGGTACTTTTGGGCATTTAGCAACATTTTCAACCATGTATTCCAAGATGCATGCTACCGGTGGTTGCGGCGGAGTTGTTTTTACAAGAGATAAAGACTTGTATTGGAATGTGCGTTCATGCGCAGATCGTGGAAAGGTATTTTCTTCCGGAAATATCATGCATGAAAAAAATCCATCGCTCAATTTGTTTCCTGCATTAAATGTAAATATGGATGAACTGTCTGCAGCAATTGGTATGTCTACATTAAAGCGATTACCTGAGATGGTTGCTCGGCGACAGGATATTGTTGATGATTTGCAAAGACGCTTTAAATCACTATCAAGTGTTCAAATCGTTCACGCATCAGAGCATGTCATGCCATCATGGTTCTTTGTTCCTATTTGCGTGGATGAATCGGTTTTATGCGTGGATAAACGACAATTTGCAATTGCACTAGCCAAAGAGGGTGTATGGATTAACCCGCATTATCCCTATGTTGTATCAGAGTGGGACTGGATGATGCCATATATAAGTGATCATTTAATGAGTACCCCCAATGCAGTACGTTTTCGAAATACGAGTTTTAATCTTCTATTTCATGAGCAATTTTTATCGTCTGATTTGGATGATATTATGGGATGTTTTCAAAAAATAGAATCGCATTATCTGAAGGGATAATTATGCCGACAGATTTTTTAATTCAATTGTGTGATGACCATACGTCAATTGCATGTGATACATTACAGTTTAATAAACCCATGCCCTATAATTTGTCGATTTTATCTGACAATGATGCGGATAATGTTGCATTGTTTTCCACTATTTTATTGCTTCACCATGTATTCGATATTGCATGTGATCAGCCTGGTGTCATTATATCCTGTCAGTGTGAGAATCAATCCACACGCATTGCACCGGGTGTTGCGCAGTTTATTACAGGAATGATGCAAAAAACACTTAGATGCATGCAGTCCATTCAAAGAAAATCTATTGATAATAAAAAATGGTTGTTTGTGAATGTCAATGATAATGCCAGATATAAGGCCTTGGCAGATGAGTTAAAGCAGCGTGCAGCAGATTGTATGATATATCATAATATTCAGGATGGCTGGGATGTGACTGCTCGAAAATACACGCATGCGGGCTCTCATACGACAGTGGATACGATGTTGAGCTGGATTCAGAATGATCAAATTACGGATATTGTGAGTTTTAATTCATATGTGTGCATGCAGTATTTAAAAAAAGAGGGCGTGTTTTTGCCAGCAATTTTAAAGGCTGCTCATGTCAATGTTCATCAGTTTGATAATGATGTATATGATTCATTTGAATTAGGTACATTGCAAAAACGTACATTTCATTATGGACATATGCATCGCTATATTGTGCCATGGGTGTATGAAAAGGATATCAATCACAAATTAGATTTGTCTCCTATATCAAGTGCTGTCTTGCCAAATGCATATGATCGTCCCATGAGTGCGTCTACATTTCAATTACGAAAAATTACAGATGTATTGGTGTTTAGCCATTCGCGTATTCAGATGGTCAAACAAATGCTGCCATTGATAGTAGATGTATTGTCAATGCTTGGCGAGGATGATGTGCTGCGGCGAATTATGCTCTGGTATTTAAGTTTAAAGCAATTGGTATTGGAGCAAATGGACATTCATTCATCGGAAAGCGCGGTGTTGTTAAGCCGATTATACAGACTATTCTATGCGACATGCCACTTTTTGAAGTATGTGATGATCCACTCGATTGGTAGCGCGGATGTTAAAATTTATGGCGATGACGGATGGCAGTCTATTTTTCCTGATCAATATCAAAATGCCTATCTATCAAAGGCGCAAATGAGTGAGGTGCTTGATCACCCCACTGTTATGCGCATGATTGTGAGCCAGAGTTTTCATTATTTTGATGGTGGTCCAATCAGTGATGCCATATCCGATGCTGGGATGTTTATTAGCTATCCCACATTAACGTATCTGGATGAACTGTCGCCACTAAAACAAATGGAAATTGATTCACCAATGCATATCGACAGCCTGCTTCAGTCCTTGCCTGATATTGCGATGCAAACGGATTTTCAGAAAGCATTTTCCCGATTAAATAACTATTACTTGTGTGATATGAATGCGACAATAGAGCGCGTATATACAGGGCAGTCATCATATGAGGGTGAGATTGTAAATGCGACCTTGGATCAGCAATTAGTAGCACATGTGTCAGATTTTTTAACACATCACGGATCAATACTACAGAAAAGTGTTCAATTGATTGCCCATCCTGAAACATGTGGGGTGGATATATCAAAAAGCCCATATGCAAATGCGCCATTTTTAAAGGCGCTTTGTTGTTGATGTCTGGCACTGCAGTGCACATGAGGTCTTTAGCGCCAATGGGCGAGTCATGTACATGCTGTTTTAGAAATATCAATACTACAGAATATCCGATAATGTGAGGATATGATTAAAGAAGCGGCTGTTCTGTACAGCTTTTGTCACGCCAGATGCTGATATAAGTGCTGTTTCAATGGTGATATGATTGGGCTTTGGCAGGCTTTTTATTTTTTCCTGTACTTCATGCACAACTGTCATACCTATTGGACTCTTTGTATATTTGTATTCAATAACGGTCCATGTGTCATCCCGGCGCATGAGTAAATTGTCAATTTGAACGCCCTTTGTTCTGTCAGTGTAACGCTGAAAAAATGGGCCAAAGGCGTGTAGGTCACCTAGCGATAAATCGAGTTTGCCTAGAATTGTGAGTAGGGAATCCTCACATAATCGCTCAAATGCGAATCCATAAT
>CAYZSU010000072.1:0-11155 GCA_964480565.1 uncultured Myxococcales bacterium
TTAATAAAGTATAACAACCATAATTACATTTTATTTCAAAAATTATAATGAAATAAATAAAAAAAAAAAATCAAATTTTTTTACAGAACTAATTCATTATTGCTACTAAGGAAAAAAAAAAAACATATAATAGAAAAGTATACTAATGTATTTATAAAAGTACGTTCTAGTAATTATTTATCTAGGATATATTTAAATTTTAATACTAGGGTATCTTATAAAACTGAAAAATATATCAGTTTTATGAAAGGTAGGTATTTTCATTTAAAAGTAATACCATATGGACCTAAGTTTATAAATATATATAGTAAATTTTTTTTTTTATTTAGTGAATTAAGAATGAGATTTATAAGTAACTATTCATATAAATATGATAATATTTATACAGATAGAGTCCTTGAGTCATCTAATAATTATAATTTATATACAAATAGATATATTGAAGCTACATATGAATATTGTATAATGAAAAATTATACTTATCAATATAGAAAAATGTATTTATTTAGTGATGATTTGTCTTTGACTTTATTGTTAAAAAAAAACTATAGTAGTATATTTAATTTATATAGTAGTATTCCTAGTACAATGTCAAATATATTATTATATATACAAAGAAAGTATAAAGCATTATTTAGTATATCTAACACCAATCAATTTCAAAGATATATATTTATTAATAAATTTTTTGAAAACATATTATTAAGTAATAATATACAAATGTTATTAAAACGTATATTGGATGTGAAATATATTGATTTTGATGGATATAGTATGTATTTAAATTATCAGTATTATCATTATTTAGATGATAAGAAGAATAAAAAAGAAGGGTCTTATGTTAGTAAAAAAATAGTACAAATTGATGATAAGTACTTAGGATTACCTAATTTAAATATAATATATTATAGTGTATGGTATATGTTACTACATTCATTTTTATATAAATATCAGTATAGTTTACATGGTCATTCTTCATTGTTATCATGGTTTATACATATAGAGTCATTCACCCCATTACATGAAAAACTAATAAAAGAATTTAATGATTTTGATAATGAAGAGAAAGATTTATTAAATTTTCCAGGTGATGAATTATGGTTTAATAAAGATATTTTTAATTTTGTTAATAATAACAATAAGCATTGGAAGAATTTTAGAAAGATATGTGTTTATACTAAATATGAAGAGTACTTTTTTTTTGTTTATAGATTATTTTATAGTACCTCACTATATCAACATCAAAATTTAAAGGGTATTTATAATTTATATAAATATGGGTATTTTGGTTTTAGGTCAAAGGTATTCATTAGGTATATAAAGTTAAGAAAACAATTAGCTTATTTATGTATAATAAAAAAATTATCCTATAGACGTTTAAAGTTTAGTGTATTTTCTAATTATAAATCATTAGAATATTGGGCTGAAGTATCTGAAAAAGCAAATTTTGGAATAGGTAGTAGTATGTTTATAAATAATTTTTTTAATTGTTTAATAGGAAATCAAATTTTATTTGATAATCGTTATACAGTAGAGCGTAAATTGTATTATAAACGTCATGTGCCTATTAATCAATTACATACTGAATATTTAGGATATTTAAAAGGAAAAAAAAATATTAAGTATTATAGGAGTAAGAAGTATATTCGTGATAATATAAGGAATTTATTAAATTATAGGTATAAGATTGAGCGAGCATTTAGGGATACAAGAGATTTTTTTAATCCTAATATTGATCTTGGTATAATAACAAGTAGTATTAATAATATGTACGTAACAACAAGAGCTAATTATTTATTTAATATATTTAAATATAGTATATCACCATTTGGAGATTTAGTTCATACTGACGTGCAAGGATCTAGATGTCTAAATGCAATTAATTTACCTATTAATTTATATTTTTGGAATGATATTATGCTTTTTGATAGTATTTTTAGTCAGAAGAATAGAGAGTTTAATTCTCATATTTTTAATTATTATAAATGTAATGTTACTTCATTATATTATAATTCAAGATTTTATGATGAATTATTTAATAATTCATACTATGGGTTATTTGATTATTCTATTATATTAGGTAAAATTGAGTATGGTACAGTTGGATTACTAAAAGGTTTAATGTCTTATGTATTAAGGAGCGTAAGTTATTTTATACATAGTGGGGTAATATTTAAACATTTTAAATATTTTCAAAATTTAAGTAATTTTAATAGTGATTTAACAAATTCAAGTTATTTAAATTTTATAAGTTCAAGTAAAGATTTATTATTTAATAATATGTGGATATATTCACTAATTAAGGTAGAGCTATTATTAAGTTATAGGATTTATTTAACTAAGTATTTAATATCTAATTTTATATTTAAAAGAAATATAAAAAAATATAATTATAATAATACTCTTTCCTTAACACTATATAAATATAAAATTAAAAATTATATTAATTATATCTCGAATTCCCCAATTTGTAATGAACGTCGTATATTTCATATGAATAAATACTTTATAAAGCGTTATAAGCAATATTTAAGATGTATATTAATATTAGATCAATGGATAAAATATTGGAATTTATTTTTTGGTAATGATAATATTATTAGTATAAAGAATATTAATTTTGTTAATATAGTAAAAATTATCAATACAGTAGTTATAACAGATGAATCGGAAGAAGAAAATGAATTATCTACATATTATTATAATTGTATTTATAATAGTAGGCAATTTTTTAATTTTTATGGTTCTAATATATGGTTTTATAAAAATATTCCATCATTTATTAGAAATGAATATTATTCACAAATATATAGTACGATAAATAGATTGGAAGTATCAATTTATGATAGTATTTATTATAATAATAATATCTATAATTATCTCATATATAGGTTAATAATTTTAACAGATAATATAGTCGTCATATTAAAATATTATATAACTGTATTTGGGAAATTATTTAGTAACTTATTTTTTATATCTTTTTATAATGCATACATTGATCAGATGAGATATGTATATCAATTACTTTTAATTTATAATAGTTTTATAGGAGAGTGTAATTTTACTTATAATTCATCAACAGTAGTATTTAAAATTAGTAATATAATTAGGTCAAGGTATATATCTGAATATATTAATATTAGTTTGTCTATACGTAAATATTTTCGTAAATATATTAAAATAAGTAGACGTGCTTCTTATAAATTGAAAATAAATTTTATAAATAGGAAAGGTAAACGTATGGCTATTTATATGAAGTCTTTAAATAAACTTTCAAATTTACATTTAGAAAAATTTTTTAATATTTATTTATTTTATAATATAGGTAAGGTTATTAAATTTAAGAGTAAAGTATTGTATTCATTATCATGTTTAGTAAGAAAAAGTTTATGTAATAATGTTTTTATTTATTTAGTTAATAGTGGTAGGTTATTACAGATTTATAATAATCATATAATAAATTTTATAAATTCTAAAATAATTTCTATGACTAATAATAGGGATTATAATACTATTAATTCTTCAACTATATTAAGATATTTTGATTTTTATTCTAAAAGTAAATATTTGTTAGAAAAAAGTTTATTACGTATTAATTATGTTGAAAAATCAGAGTATTTTACATATGCTGATTATTTAGCTATGTATGAACCTGGTTCTCTTCAGGTTAGTGGTGATAATTTATATGTATGGTTATCACTACATCGTATTGTAAAGGTTGATACTCGTTATTATTATAGTAAATTTTGGTATAGATATGTGCCAGAAGATATATTAAATATTCAACGTTATAGAAGATTCCAACAAGAAATTCGTAGGTTAATTTCTAATAAAAAAAAACTTAGGTCAGGTATAATTTATAGACGTTTATTATTATTTAAATTAGTTCCTGGAGAATTAAAAGATTGGAATAAACTACATGTAAAGAGACCATATATTCGTGAACAATTTGAAGATAGAGTAAGATTTTTTTATATATTAAAATATAAATATAAAATAAGTCGTAAAAAACTATTAAAGGCATTGTATAGTAGATTTTCATCTCCTTATTCATTGTATAGAGCTTATCATTTATTATATTTTAGATTGGATAATATATTATTTAAGTTAAATTTTATACCTTCATTTACTTATTTAAGAGATAATTGGGTTACACATTTTTGGAATATATCTATTAATACAGTTTCTGATACATCTTTAATACAACGGTCTTTAAAAATAGGAGATATATTTTATATAAAAGATAATCTTCATTTATGTGCGATAAAGAATAGATTGGAGTTTCACTATGAGGCAAATTTCTATATGATATATTTATTGTGGATTCGTTTAAATGGTAGAGAGGGGTTACCAACATATGCATCATTACCTTCTCAATATATACATAATTATATATTAAAAAGCTATATTTGGTATTGGTATAAAATTTTTAAAAATTTAAATTATTATGTTTTTAATAAAGTTAGATATGATTATATTGAGACAAAAATTAAGGTATATGGTTTTTGGGCTCATAATTTTCTTTTGTATAAACAATTTAAAAATTATATGGTGATAAACTCAATGGATAATTATGTACGTTGGTATTCAAGTTGTATGAGTGGTTTTGTATATAGAGAACCAATAGGATTTTTAAATGGATTACATTATAGTTCATACTATAGAAGCGAAAGTGGTTCATATGGTGGTCATTTAAAATTTACTAGTACATATAAATAAAAAATAATATTGATTAGACGAAAACAACATTGGAAAACTAAGTCTTCATCAGGTTATGCAATTAGTGTTGGTAGAGTTTCAGTGTGGAAACTACATTGGTTCGGTGGTAGTTCAAAAATATATATTAATTTATTAATTATATCTTTAATTCTAAATGATATGATAGAGCACGTATATAGAAAAATATTTATGATAACCAATGTAGCAAGGTTAAAAATATCATCTATGTGCATTAGTTTACGTCCTCAAATGGTGGGAGATATAGATATGGTTTGGTTATTACGTAGAGTTGTACGTAATTATATGGAAGAAGTAGTATGGTGGTTTTTTTACAATGTTATGCATGATATATTAAATAATAAGTATTATATATTAGGTCAATATATGGGTAGCTTAACTATAAAATCTTTTATGAATTTTTCAAAAAGTGTGGTGCAATATGGTAGGCTATTCAAGCCATTTGTAAGTAGAAGAAATTCTATAATAAGTGATTTTAAGAGTTTTATAAGTATTACTATAACATCTATGTATAGTAGGAATATATATAGTGACTTATTGTTAGATATGTTGAAAATGTATACAAGTGATAAAAGTATATTTAAGTTATTTAAATTATATACAGGAATATATTATATAAAATATAATATTAATTACTTATATAGTTATTATTTATTCTTATTATTATATATTTTAAGTTGTAAAGATATACGGAAGCAATTACATATTATTAAACATTTTATATTATCTATTAATTTAAAATATAGTTATATAGTTAGTCATGATAGTAATATTATGTTTTATATGTATAGATTTTATAATATACATGATGTATATACAGGAGAAATTAAAAATAGGGGTTATTTAAATATATTTATAAAATATATTTTATCAATAAATAGTAGTTGGTTGTATAAAAAAGTATGTCAAATAGTATTATATATAGAATATGAGTATAGTTATTTATATAGATATTTTACTAATTTGATGAAAATATATAGTATTGGTTGTGTAAGTTTTTTTAGAAATTTTTGTGTTCTTCATACTAATGATTTTTCATCAGTTATTAATATTTTATATTATAAATATTTGAATATAAAGTTTAATTATTCAAGAAATAATATTATTACAAGTAGTATACCTATAAAACAATGTATTAATACACATATTTTATTAAATTTTATTAATTTTTATAATAAAGATTTATACCTAGCTAATGTATATGGATATATAGATATATTTTATTATTATTACGGAAAATCTATGTATTATAGGGGATTTTGGTACTATAATGTTTCACCAAGAGGATCTATTGTATTAATACACTTTATACGTAGAATATATATGACATTATATTTATATTTAACTTATAGAAATATATCAATTTTAAAACCAATAAAATTTGAATATTTTAAAATGGTACATAAATTAAAATATTTTAGTGAGTATAAGTATAAATTAAGTTTAAATCATAAAGTTTATACAAATCCAATTAAAAGTACATGGACTAAATCTCAAAAATTTATTCATAATTTTTATAAGATTACTATGAATACTAAGTTACATTTTATTTTTATGCTATGGAATTCGTATCTTCAATTATTACATGATGTATATATAAATATTAGAACAGTTATAGAAAAGTTGTACCTAATATTTTATACATTAAAGTATAAATATTATAATTTATTTAATTATATAAATAAGAGTAAGTATCTACTTGGTATAAGTTGCATATGGAAGTTTATTATTCAAATATATATAAAAAAATCCAAATTATTTTATAGTATATTTATACAAAGATCTAATGCATTTAAAAGTTATAAAATTTTTAGAAATTGGATTTTCGGCCGTATAACAATTTGTAATAAATTATTAAGTATAATTGCTATATTATTACTACGTGTAAAAAGATATCCAACTTTAAAGATACGTCATCCTCGTCCTGAACCAAATTCATCAGCTAAATTATTATCTGTATTTTTTTTTAAAAGTTTAGAACAGAATTTATATAGGCACTATTGTAGTAATTTACTTTATAATAGTCAAATTATTAATTTATATAAATATTATAATACGAAGATGGTTAGGTTTATAAAGAATAATAATTATAATAGTTATAAGTCATATATAAAGTATATATCTGGTATTGGTATGAAATTTCATAAACAATATTTTATTGATAGTAAATCTAATACATTTTATCTTTATAATATTTATAGAAAGTTAATAAATTATTATAATAGTGTAGGTGATATATTATTATTTGTTATTAATTTATTTAAAAAGGTAAATAAGTTATTATATAGATATAAGTATATTTTATATTTAATTTATAATAATTTTAAAAATGATATTGTACAACATTATTATATAATTTTAATAAAAAGAGTAAAGTACATCTCAAAAATTATTATACAGTCAAAATATGTATTATATATGCTTAGTAGTAGATTTAACAAATCTATATTTGGAGTTGTAAACTGTGTACTTATTGTTGAGCAGTTAAAAATAAGTTCTAACACATTTAAAGCTTTAGGATCATTAGGATTTTTTGTATGCCTTAAAGAACGTATGAATTATTTATATAAAATATTTTATTTTAAATTAATAATTTATAGGGAATACTGTATAGGTTTATTACATAATTTAGCATCAAGATTTTCTATAGTTATGTTATTTACTAGTATTTCAATATTTAGGGAATTTTATTGTTTTATAAATTTATATTTGTGGAAGTTGAGTAATTATACATCCTTGAGTATAAATGAATATATATCATTATCTTCTTATTTAGTAACATATTTTAATTATTCAGTATATAGTATATTATATATTTATACTGGGAGTTTGTATGAACGAGGGATTCTTAATTATAAAATTGGTAATATTTACACTCTTGCAACAGATGATATACATAACTATAATAAAGGTTACTGGATGCGGTATGGTAAGTATATTAAGCATGTAGATTATAGATATATGTATCATAGTAAAGATACATATAGTTATATATTTTCATCATTGTTTGGTGATTATATTCAACGTTGGTATAGGTCATATATTCAATATTTATTTAATATTAAGGTAAGTAATGATCTTAATTATAATGATATATTATCTAATATTGAGTTATCTTATAAATATTTATCATATATATATAAATTTTCTCTTCATATAAAAAGATATATTAACTATATTGGAAATAATTTGTTTTCAGGACATTCCTATCTTAAATCTAGAAAATTTACTCGTATGAAGTTTATATTTTCAAAGATGATTTCGTGTAGTATCATGAGGGTATATTATTCTGTATTTATATTAAAAGTTATGATGCGAAATTTGATTAAAAAATCATTTTTATATAAAAATATTTTTAAAAGTAATAATAATATATATAATATTTCAAAAATAAAACATATTTACTATCATATGTATAGCAATTCAAAGTATTATAGTAAATATGGAGTATATAGAATGTTCACTATGATTAAAAGTAAAACATATTATAGATTTACAAAAATAATGCGTGTTAATATAGTATTAGATAGAATATTATATAGGGATGTAGGTACTAATGTTATAGTAGTACCTATATTATTAAACCAACTATTAAAATTTGATAAATTAATTTATAATATTTTACATAGGCTTGGTAAAAGATATATATGTTATTGTATAAAAAATAATAGATTAAAATTTTTATATAATAATTATACATATAGATATATTAAACATATATTAAATAAATTTAAAAAAAATAGCAATATTATAAAAAATTATACAAAAATAGTTAGCAAATATAAACAAAAAAATAATATAGGAGTTTGTATGAATTATAAATATATTCATGAAAAATTAAATTTTAATATGTTATTTAATATGTATGCTAAAAAATATAATTATATGTTGAGTTTAGGAGTTAATTTATCCGTAATTAAGTATAAATTTTATAAATTTATTTATAAAAAATTATTAAAGGCTATATATGTAAATCGAATGGTGAAGTATAGAAAAGCTAAAAATATATTTACTTTTTATAATAATAAAAAATATATCTTAAAGCCAGTTAAACATAGAATTTTGTTGTGGAAATTTAAAATTATTAGATATATAGGAAAGTTATATTATTTTAGACCATTTTTAAATTATATTTATTTTATTTTTAGTTATTTTATTTTATTATATAATAATATTTTTAAGAATGAGTTTTTCTATAAAAGTTTATTTAATATATCTAGATATAGTATTTCTAATATAGTGCATAGTGATCAAGAATTTTTTTTTAAATATGTTCATTTAAATTATAATTTATATAGAAGTAGTAATATAGTGTATTTATTAGGAAAATTATATGATTTTAGTAGATCTATTTTATTAGAGAATATTTATTATTATAGTATAAGTACAAAGTTATTTTCAAGTTTAGAATATGAATATAATTTTGTTCTTATATTTACATTATGTTCTTTTTATTATATATTTAGAATTTTAGTATATAATAAAACAAGTGAATTAAAGACTTTTAATACTATACTTAACTCATTTCAATATAAAGAAATTAATTTTATATGTTTAAACTATAAGTTATTATCATTTATAACTATATTTAATAAGATATATATATTTACAAAAGAATATAAAGAATCTATATTAAGTATTATATTCTTTTATATTAGATGTATAAATATTTATTCAATGTATTCATATGACTATAGTTTAAGGATATCTATATATAAAAATGAAAGTTCATATATACTTATTCATAAATTTTTTTATATTTTATTATATTTATATTATGAGTATGGTTATATAAAGTATATATTAAAATATTTTTTGAGTTTATCTATATATAATTTAGGTAACAATATATTACTACAAAGTATTATAAAGATAAATAATACTAGAAGTCTAGTATATACAAAATTATATGTATTAAATTATATTTATAGAAGAACACATTTATTAAGAAATACTAAGATTTCAAGATTATATAGTAATAGTATGTTAATGTTAAGATTATATAAATTATTTAATTTGTATTACTTACATGGTAGTAAGAGATTTTATAAATATAAAACCTATAGTTATAGGCGTAAACTTTACAATTTATTAAATTTTATTTATAGTATTAATTTAAGTAGTCATAGTAAGCTATATAGTGGTTCTTATGGTAAAATTAATACACGATTATTACGATGGAGATATTTTTTATATCCATATAGACTTGAAGCTCGTAGAAATAGATTTTTAGGAAAGTATCTTTATAATTCAGTTCCAAATCAAATGTCTTCTAATTGGTTTATGTACAGTAGATCAAGTTATTGGAATAGGGAATTTTGGTATAATATGGCAATTTTTGAAAGATCGTATATAGGTACTAAAAATGAATTTTCTGATATATTTGGAATATTTAAATTAATATATAGTCCTATTATGTTTGAGGATTATTTATTTTTTTTTATGCTTTATATGTTTCATAGGTATATAGATATGTATATATCGCAATTTATTTATCCAACTAGTAATGTAGATATAATGAATTATTTACCTAGTATATATACTAATGAAAGTTTTTTAGATCCACCTATTATTGATCCAGATTTTATATGTAAATATATAAAAGTTGCTATAAAAAAAAAAGATACTTTATATGAAGCTATATCTGAAGTTAGAGTTTGGATAAATAGAAGTTTACATAGGTATTTTACATATTCTTATTTTCATAGAAAATATAGTAGAAAAAAAACAGTTGATAATAAGTTAAATATTGATAAGCCACTTGTAAGGTCTGTAAAGATAGAGATTTCAGGTAGAGTAAATGATAGACGTAGAACTGTTGTAAGAGTATATAAATCTGGCTGGAAAGTAACAACTTCAAGAATTTATGATAGACCACTACAATATTCTTCAACACAAGGTCAGTCTAAATATGGAGTATTTGGTATTAAAGTATGGGTTTTTTTTCATCATCAATTAACACGTGGGTATGTGAAGTAGTATTGGATATATATTAATAAGTATTTTAAAGAATATTTATATGTTTATTCTTTATATTGATTTTTTATTTATGATATATTTTTATTTTATTTTGTTATTAGTAGTTTATATAATTTATTTTTATGTGTTAAAAAAAGATTATACTGTTGGGTTACGTTATTTTAGCTTGTGTTCAAGTTTATTTTTATTGTACTATGTACTATATATATGGTTTTTATATCAATCTAATGGCACATTATATTACATATTTGATATTTTAAAATTTGGTAATTTATATGTATATTTAGGTTTTGATATTCTTTCATTATCATTTATAAGTTTAACAACATTTTTAATACCATTTTGTATATTTTTTGGTTATAAAGTTGGTGTTGGATTATCTCAGTACAGTATCTTATTGTTATTTTTAAATATTATATTAATATTTATTTTTTTA
>CAYZSU010000073.1:0-11020 GCA_964480565.1 uncultured Myxococcales bacterium
TGTGCACAGCCTTTGCCGACATCGCCATAACCTGCAATCACTACAACTTTACCGCCTATCATAATGTCTGTGGCACGTTTAATGCCATCGGCCAGTGATTCCCGACAACCATAGAGGTTGTCAAATTTTGATTTGGTGACAGAGTCATTTACATTGATGCATGGAGTTTTAAGCAATGAATCTTCAAACATTTTATACAAGCGATGGACACCTGTTGTTGTTTCTTCTGTAATGCCTTTGATGCCGTCGATTAGTTCTGGGTATTTATCATATATAATTGCAGTTAAATCACCACCATCATCTAGGATCATATTTAATGGCTGACCATCATCAAAAAATAATGTGCGTTCAATACACCAATTATATTCATCTTCTGTTTCACCTTTCCATGCAAATACGGGAACATTGGCGCTTGCCATCGCTGCAGCCGCATGGTCTTGAGTGGAGAAAATATTACAGCTTGACCATCTTACATCAGCGCCAAGTTCGATGAGTGTTTCAATGAGCACTGCTGTTTGAATGGTCATATGAATACAGCCCGCAATGCGCGCGCCTTTTAATGGTTTTTGGGCGGAATATTGTTTTCGAAGGGCCATTAATCCAGGCATTTCATCTTCAGCTAATTGAATTTCTTTTCGTCCCCAGTCCGCTAAACTCATATCTTTTACCGTATAATTTGCAGTACTTGTTAAGGTGGGATTGTTAAGGATAGGGTTTATTTCTGTTGTCATGTATGTCTCCTTGGTTATTGGGGTTGGTGAAAAACGCCCATCTTTGGCGTTGGAAAGCCAAATTCAATTCAGTTACATACTTTTATGTATGCGCCCTCATTGAATTTGCTGTCTGCCTTAAATCTGGACATTTTTGACTAACCCCATAAATTGCTATTTTTCACTAGTCCCTTATTGGTATATGCAATGTAGGTATTTTACTGGATAAATCAATATGAAATATGATGGGGCCTGCTACTCATTAGATATCTATTATTTTCTTATTTATTAAATTCATCTTCATTAAATTCCATTTCAAAAAAAGTACCGGATCGATCCGTGCTGCTGGCATCTGTTGAGATTTTTTGAGTGGGTTTAAAATCAAATAATGCCGATCCGCCAGTTAATTCATTGATTTTTTTACTTGAAATGCCTCTTGGTTTTATAAATTTCTTTTCTAAAAATTGTTTTTCAACCTGCGACATGAAATCTAAAAAAATGGGCGCTGCTGTATTACCGCCTGTAATGCGTTTGCCAATGGACGCCACTTCATCAAAGCCTATCCAAATGCCAGATACTAACTCTGGGATAAAGCCAATAAACCATGCATCTGTTTCACCATTAGTGGTTCCTGTCTTACCTGCTGCTGGACGCTTTAATGCACGAACAGCACTTCCAGTGCCGTGATTTACGACATTATTTAATAGTAATGTCATTAAATACGCTGTTTGTGGGGTCATTACATGGCCAGCAGGGATATGTTTGCCATAAAGTGTGTTGAGTTCAAGGTTATTTAATTTTAACTGATCTGACTTGGTATGTATTTGTTCATTCAAAAATAATGATGCATTCATTTTTGAAATTGATTTCTCATTGCCTAAAATAGGTGTTTTTAATTCAGACAATTTTTGCAGTCTTAGCGCAGTACCATTGCTATTTTCAATATGTGTAATTGCAGTGGATGGTAGGCGCTTTCCTTGATTGGCAAATACACCATATGCTTGAACCAATTCTGATAAATGAACTTCATTGGATCCTAATGATATGGAAAAATAGGGGGGGAGCGGTGTACGTAATCCTAATTTTCTAGCATATGCCACTATATAGTGAGTGCCAATATCAAATGATATTTTCACTGCTGGAATATTTTTTGAAAATGTAAGTGCGGTTTTAAAGGATACGACTCCTTTGTGTTTGGCGTCATAATTTTTTGGTGACCAGAATTCATTATCACCCACATGATAGATAATAGGGGAGTCATCAATTTCAGTGTCGAATGTATATCCTTTATCCAGTGCGGCAGCATACACAAATGGTTTGAATGCAGATCCTGGTTGTCGAAGTGCTTGCGTGGCACGATTAAATTCACTGTCATTAAAACTATAACCACCCACCATGGATTTAATTTCACCTGTTTGTGGGTGAATCGCAATTAATGCACCTTGTATTTTGGGTGTTTGCGCGAGTGCAAAGACATTATCCTGTTGCCATTTTACCGAGATAATATCACCGATGGACAATATCTTACGAGGGTTTTTCACATAATTGCCATTTTCTTTTCCAAGCCATTTGGTTGAAAATGCCTTGGCCCATTTTATATGAGCCTGTGGGATTATTCCTGTAATATTACCTACAAGTATTTCCGTATTATTTCTGTGAAATCCAGTGACAATTGCAGGTAGAAATACCTCTTTCTTTAATAGTTCTTCCTGTAATAGTGATTTTTTATTATGTGGTGGTGGCCAGGGTTGCATGGTTGTATTATGTACAGCAATAAATTTATGTGCTAGTTTTATGGCATGGGAAGGAATGTCTGCTTGTTTGACATGACCTATGGGGCCTCGGTATCCGTGTCGTTTATCTAGTTTTTCCAATGCATGTTGTATGGATGTTGTGGCAGCAATTTGCATGTCCAAATCAAGTGTTGTGTGGATTTTTAAACCACTACGATAGAGTGCATCATCGCCATATGTTTCTTTTACTTTTAAACGGACATATTCAGTAAAATAAGCTGCCATGGGATGGTTGAATGTCTTATCAATGCCTGCTTGAAAAATAGAAAACGATTCACTGGCCGCTGCATTGGCTTGATCGGTTGTAATAAATCCGTGTTCGATCATGCGTCCTAAAACATAGAGTTGACGCTGCCTTGCTTTTTTTGGGTTTTTTATAGGCGAATAGAGGCTAGGTGCGGTGGGAAGTCCGGCAATTAACGCCATCTGTCCCAAACTCAGCGTTGTTAACGATTGCCGGAAATAATTTCGTGCCGCTGCAGCTACACCATAGGCGCGATTTCCGAGGTATATTTCATTTAAATAAAGTGTTAGGATATCTGTTTTTTTTAATTGTCGTTCTAATCGAATGGCAAGAATGGCTTCTTTTACTTTTCGATTAATCGTTTTACTTCGGGACAATAAAAGTGCGCGGGTGATTTGCTGAGTGATGGTGCTGGCCCCTTGTGCAATGCTGCCTGCTCTAATATTAGCAAGGGCAGCTCGGAAAATTGATTTGATATCAATCCCATGATGTTCAAAAAACCGGGCATCTTCTGAAGCGATAAATGCATTGACCAGCATTGGTGGAATGTCATTGTATGGTTTAAAAATACGGCACTCTGTCCAAAATTCACCGATTTTTGTATTGTTTGCAGAAAAAACTTCCGAAATTACAGCAGGTTGATAATCTTTTACAGAGTGAATATCAGGTAAATCCTTTGCAAAATAATAATAGGCGCTAATACCTGCAATTGTTATTGAAATTGCTAAAAATAAAGTTAGATAAACGATGAATTTAACGAATTTTCCCAATAGGCGAAACACAGGATATCCTTTTTGTTGTAATTATTCTGTTAGGTGAATGCGTTATTTTTATAGGAATGTCAAAGGGAGAAAGAGTTTGCTTTAAGGGGTATTTTATAATGTGCGAGAGAGGGGACTCGAACCCCTACTGGCCTTGCGGCCACAAGAACCTGAATCTTGCGCGTCTGCCAATTTCGCCACTCTCGCTTAGAGTATGGTACTAATTTGTATTAAAAATAATTATCATGGGGTATTTAATTGATCAATATATTTATGGAATTTCTCTTTAAAATGAATCTCTTGGGAATTATTCAAAAAGGGAGCTGATCATCTACAATGCGGAATAGTAAAATAATATCAGCCTAATTTTTTTAGGTGTTTTTATGAAAAATCTATTTTTACGATTGATTCGATTAATCCAATATATTGTCTTCATCAAATACATCGAGTTCATCGCCGTCTTGAAATACAATGACGCCACAATGCGGGCAGGTTGATTCATTTCCCATGGGATTGCCACAGTTGGGACATTTATTGGGGGTCTCAATTTCCAATTCATCAAAGTTTGTCATAACTATTCTCCTTAAGCGTCCTGATGACTTGAGCGATCTACATTGGTAATTGGTCAAATGGACCAATCTCCCAATGTGTTGCCGATATTGAAAGTATAATAGGCGCTGTTTAGCTTTCAATATGTGTGCCTGTTTTTCCTCTAAGTGCTGCCAAGCATTTTGAAATGGATGTAATAATTACTTTTTGGCCACCATTTTTTAAAAAAGTCAATGCAGCTTCTATTTTTGGTTTCATACTGCCTTCGTCGAATTCATCATTGGTTAAATATTGCTCGATTTCATTTGCGCGTATTCGAGTTAGGGCATGCTGTTTATTTGTTCCAAAACCTGTATATACATATTCGACACCCGTAAGTATGATAAGTATGGATGCATTGATATCATGGGCCAATACAGCACTGGTGAGATCCTTGTCAATTACTGCTTCTGATCCATAGAAAGTATTGTGACGATTTAGCCCCACAGGGACACCACCACCACCACCAGCTATTACGGTATGGCCATGGTCGATTAAAAGTTTAATAGAATCGCTTTCAAGAATGCGAATGGGCTTAGGGCTTGCGACGAGGCGGCGCCATCCGCGGCCAGAGTCTTCTTTCATATGCCAGCCTTTGCCTGCCATGAGTTCACGTGCTTGATCTTCGGAGTAAAATCGCCCAATGGGTTTTGTCGGATTGGTAAATGCAGGGTCGTGAACATCGATCATCGTGCGTGTAACAATGCTGGCAATGGGGTTTTTCATGCCACGTTTTCTTAAATGATTGGACAGCACTTGTTCAATCATATATCCCATGCCTCCCTGTGTGTCTGCCACACAGATATCCATAGGAAGAGGGTATACGGATTGGCTAGCTATTTCACTGCGTAAAATTGCTGCGCCAACTTGTGGACCATTGCCATGGGAAATGAGAATATTATCAAAGCCATTAATCATTAACTCTGCAATATGTTCCATGCTTTCAAGCGTTGCATAGAATTGCTCTTGAATTGTTCCGCGTAATCCAGGTTTGCTAATTGCATTACCGCCGAGGGCAATGACGATGCGTTCGCTCATATATTCTCCAATAATGGGGTTTCTATCAAAACGCCCATTTTTACAGGTCAGTCCAGTACTGGCTTCTTAGAGAAGTCTTTTTCATGAGTCAATAGGATTGTGAAAGGAATTTGAAAATAAATAGTTGTTTGAAATCAGCTTGTTAAGAGGCATCTATAGTGATGAGCATATGAATATCCGCTGCAATTACCGAATGCGTCAACGCACCAACTGAAATATAGTCAATCCCAGTGGCCGCATAGTCGGAAATGGTGTGTAATGTCATATTGCCTGAGGCTTCTATTTTAGCTGCATTATTCACTATATGAACGGATTTTTTTACATCCGCAATGCTCATATTATCCAACATGATGATATCAGGATGGCCATTCAATGCTTGCTGGAGTTCATTATGATCCCTAACTTCGATTTCAATTTTTTGATTGCTCGTGCGATATGCATGTGCTTTTTTTAATGCATTGGCAATGGACCCCGCTGCTATAATGTGATTTTCTTTAATTAGAAAATGATCGAATAATCCCATTCGATGGTTTTTGGCACCGCCCACATGAGCTGCATATTTATCCAATTCACGAAAACCAGGAATTGTTTTTCGTGTATCTAAAATTTGAGTGGGGTAATCACGGATTTTATCGACAAATAGATGGGTCATCTGTGCAATACCTGACAGTCGTTGTAAAAAATTTAAGGCTGTGCGCTCTGCTTTTAATAATGCATGGGTGGGGCCATGAATGGTTGCAATTAAATCGCCTGGTTGTAATTGATAGCCATCATTAACTGACGCATGCCAATGAATGTCCGGGCTTATTTTTTCAAAGACTGACTTAGCGTACAGTAAGCCAACAATAATACAGTTGGATTTGCATCGTAAGTAAGCTGTGGCCACTGATTGATCAGGGATCGTTGCATGGCTAGTAATATCATTTTTACCCACGTCTTCTGCAATGGCCATTTGAATAAGCGTGTCGATATGTGAGTTGTAGGGTATGGTCATGAATTTAATTTTTCTAGTGATTTTTGTAATGTAGTTAATATTATTTTTTCTTTTTCACATTTTTCTTTTTCGCGTTCAACGATTGCTGCAGGTGCTTTATTCACAAATGATTCATTGGATAATTTTCGGGAAATAATTTCAATATCCTTTGTTGTTTTTTGAATTTCTTTTTCAAGGCGTGCTTTTTCTGCATGAATGTCGATGAGACCTTCATATGGGATGTGCACCTCACAGGTACCTATTTGTGCACTTGCTACATGTTTGGGAATATCTGGATGGGAGTCAATGTTAAGCGTGGATAACTTGGCTAAATTTTCAATATAGCTGCGAGCGCCCGCGATTAACTCGCTTTCATTGTGGGTAGTTGTTTTGAGTATGGCATTTATTTTTTGCGAGGGTTTTACATTGTTCTCCCCACGAATATTGCGAATTGCGGATATAATATCTTTGGCATTCATAAACTGTGTTGCTTTTTCTATATCGCATAGATCCTGTTTGACGGGAAAGCTTTCCTTCATGATTGAATGATCCGTATTATTGTGAAGGGATTGCCAAATGGCTTCTGTGATAAATGGCATGACTGGGTGTGCGAGTTTTAAAATACCATCCAATACTGTATAGAGAGTGTATTGCGCAGCAAGACGGCTGCTAGGATTGCTATCATCGCGAAAATGGGGTTTGCTGGCTTCCAAGTACCAATCACAAAATTCATTCCATATAAAATGATATAAACTTTGTGCAGCAACGCTAAATCGATATTGTGTAAATGCGGAGGTTACATCCTCGACCACTTGATTAAATCGGTCTAAAACCCAATGATCTGCAATGGATAGTGTCGATAGGTTGGGTTGTTGATGGGTATAATTATCTAAATTGTGCATGGCAAAACGCGATGCATTCCATAGTTTATTGCAAAAATTTCGGCCCATTTCAAACTTGGATTCAGATAATTTTAAATCTTGTCCATCCGTGGATAGTAGCATGAGCGAAAATCGCATGGCGTCTGCACCATAGCGCTCAATAATGTCAATGGGATCAATGCCATTTCCTAGGGATTTACTCATTTTTCTGCCCTGATCATCGAGTATGGTGCCATTGATATAGACATCTGTAAATGGCACATCATTCATCAGGTTTAGTCCCATCATCACCATGCGCGCAACCCAAAAATAAATAATACCGCGATCTGTTACTAAGGTATTTGTGGGGTAATAGTGGGACAGCATGTCAGTGTGCTCAGGCCAGCCCAATGTCGAAAATGGCCAGAGTGCGGAAGAAAACCATGTGTCCAATACATCTTCATCTTGCGTGATAATTGCATGATTGCAGTGTGGGCATGATGTGGGATCGTCGCGCATTACAATGGGTGGGCAATGAGTATCTTTGTTTTGGCAATACCATACGGGAATGCGGTGTCCCCACCATATTTGACGCGAAATACACCAATCGCGTACATTTTCAAGCCATTGCAAATAAAAATTATTCCATCGATTGGGGTGAAATGTCACTTTATTGTCCGTGGTGGCTTGAATTGCTTTTTCTGCAAGGGGCTTCATTTTGACAAACCACTGATCCGATAGATAAGGTTCAATGGTTGTTTTACAGCGATAACAATGTCCGACAGAATGACTATGCTCATCGACTTTAATGAGTAGCGATTGAGATTCTAATTTTTCTACGAGTTTTTTGCGGCAGCTAAGTCGGTCTAAGCCCTCATAGTCACTGCCTGCATTGGCATTCATGGTGGCATTCTCATTCATTATGCAGAGTTTTTCTAAATGATGACGTTCGCCAATGGCAAAGTCATTGGGATCATGGGCTGGCGTGACCTTAACCGCGCCGGTACCAAAGGACATGTCCACAAAATCATCCGCGACAATTGGGATCTTTCGATTGGTTTCAGGTAAGTCGATCGTTTTTCCAATGAGGTGTGTATAGCGTGTATCGGTTGGATTTACAGCCACTGCAGTATCGCCGAGTAATGTTTCCGGGCGCGTGGTGGCAACGGTGATATATCCGCTACCATCACTTAGAGGGTAGTTGATATGCCATAGATGGCTCTGTTCATCCACATGATCCACTTCATCATCCGCCAATGCGGTTAAGCAGCGCGGGCACCAGTTAACAATATATTTGCCTCGATAAATTAAATTTTGATCATATAGGGACACAAAGCATTCGCGCACTGCTTTTGAGAGCCCGTCATCCAATGTAAAACGTGTTCGCGACCAATCGCAGCTAGAGCCAATACATTGCAGTTGATTTAAAATACGATCGCCATAGGTCTCACGCCATTGCCATATGCGATCGATCAATGCGTTTCGGCCAATATCCTGTCGCTTTTTGGCGTCTGTTTGCAATAGCTAACGCGCCACAACAGTTTGTGTGGCAATGCCCGCATGATCAGTGCCTGGCTGCCATAATGTGGCATAGCCGCTCATTCGCTTCCAGCGAGTTAAAATATCCTGAATCGTATTGTTGAGTGCATGGCCCATATGTAGTGCACCCGTGACATTTGGAGGAGGAATAACAATGCAATAGGTGTCCGCTTTTGGTGGATTTGGTGCGGCAAAGCAGTGCTGAGCCATCCAATAACTGTAAATTTGGTCTTCAATATCCTTGGGATTGTATGTTTTTGACATTTCTTTCATGGTCATAAGTATTGTCCTTATCGATTGTTTTAGGGGGTTATACTGGATAGGGGGAAATAGTAAAGGGGGGATTTGGAGGCATTATTAAAATATTCTGAACTATTATAGGGGGTTGGCAATGCCCTTCCCGCCGGCAAAAGCCGTCGGAGCCTCCCCCTCACGCTTGCTTTGCAGGCTGGCTAGATTCCTATGGGCTTGCCCATAGGAATCTATTTCTGAAATGTTTAAGTGATGGGACTGCTGAAAAATAGCTGTTTTAGGGAGTGTTCAATAATGCGAGAGACTTGCTTGGGCTTTTATAGAAATACAAAGGTTTTAGGCCTAAATGCGACTAACACCGACGATGGGTGTTCTCGAGGGCAATCCCTCTATTCAAATAAAGCGGTGCTTAAATACCGTTCACCAGTATCACAAATAACAGTGACAATCGTTTTACCCTTGTTTTCTTCTTTACTGGCAACTTGCAATGCGGCCCATATATTTGCGCCTGAAGAAATGCCAGCTAAAATACCCTCTTCTTTGGCAAGTCGTCGCGACATAGCAAATGCATCATTATGATCCACCTGAATAATATCATCAATAATATGTTGATCCAATATGTCAGGAATAAATCCAGCGCCAATTCCTTGGATTTTGTGAGGACCAGGTGCTCCCCCAGATAGTACGGGTGATCCTATGGGTTCAACCGCAATGGCTTGAAATGATGGTTTTTTATTTTTCAATGCATTTGCAACGCCTGTAATTGTGCCTCCAGTACCAACGCCAGAAACAAGTATATCGATATTTCCTTCTGTACTTTCCCATAGTTCATTTGCCGTTGTTTCATAATGTGCTTTGGGATTGGATTTATTTGCGAATTGATTCAGCATGATACTGTTTTCAGTTTGTTCATGTAGTTCGTTGGCCTTGTTGATTGCACCTTTCATTCCTTGTGCACCAGGGGTAAGGATAAGAGTCGCACCATATGAGGATAGCAGCTTGCGGCGTTCAATGCTCATGGTGTCAGGCATGGTTAATGTGAGTTGATAGCCTTTTGCTGCCGCAATCATGGCAAGCGCAATACCTGTATTGCCGCTGGTTGGCTCTATAATTACGGTGTTTGAATTTAACTGCCCATTTTTTTCTGCATCTTCAATCATTTGCCTGGCAATGCGATCTTTTACTGACCCCCCTGGGTTAAAATATTCTAACTTAGCGAGTACTGTTGCTTGGAGAGGCATTGCAATTGTGTGTAATTGGATGAGTGGAGTATTGCCGATAAGTTCTGTAATATTTTGTGCAATAGGCATAAGATATCCTTTCATGATATGGTTGTGGGGGACATCAAAATATTCATTATAGATATTTTGATGACAGTTGCATGTTTAATGGTTGCCCCAGGATAAGTTTTAATTAGTTTTAAAGGCTTTATGGAAAAACGCAATTGAAATATCAGCATAAATGAGTTGTTCATAAAACTACTACTTTTAGGGTAGTCATTGATATACTTTCTTTTGCTTGACTGGATTGGGTACCTTGAGTAATTACAATTGATAAACATATTATGATGAAAGGGTTGAATTTATGAACTTAGCATTAAATATTGTTTGGCTTATTTTGGGTGGTGGTTTTATTACCGCATTGTCTTGGGGATTGGGTGGCATTATTCTATGTATGACTGTGATAGGGATTCCTTTTGGCCTTGGTGCATTTCGTGTGGCAGCCTATGCAGCCATGCCCTTTGGTAAGGAATTGGTGTCTGCAGAGTTTTTAGGTGAGAAACGAATTCCTGGTAGTTTTATAGTGAGTTTAATATGGATTGTTTTTGCAGGTATATGGCTGGCCATTGAACATCTCATCCTTTCAGGGCTTTGTGCGGTAACGATCATTGGTATTATATTTGCTATTGCGCATTTTAAAATAATGAAGATTGCATTTAATCCATTTGGCATGCGTGTGGTTAGCAGTGAGGTGGCAGAAGAAATTAGAAAACGTCATGTGGATAAGGTAGTTGATCAAGTTATGGATAAAAAAGAAAAATTACAGCAGCCGGTATAAGAGTATTTCAAAAAAGTGTTAAATTGATTACATCAGTGCCACTAATATGACTATCGTCATCCCATCTCGTGCATTTGTTGTCATTCCATCTCGTGCATTTGTTGTCATTCCATCTCGTACATTTGTTGTCATTCCATCTCGTGCATTTGTTGTCATATATGGACCCGTTCTGAAGTCAATGAAAAAAGCATAAAAAAAGTAATG
>CAYZSU010000074.1:0-10781 GCA_964480565.1 uncultured Myxococcales bacterium
CCATAGCACACACTTGAGTTGCGGACTAGATGCTCTTCGCTAAGCGGTTACTTTGATGCGGCAAAAAAATTGGTATCATTAAAATCCAAGCATGCAATATCCGCATTGCAATCCATTATATCGGATTATTCAGTGATAGGTGATATTCGCATTAATGCGGCATATTTATTGACGTTGTATGACCCTGAAATTGGTTTTCCCCTATTTATTGATATACTTGGAGATCAACATAGCGCTAGGATGTCAAAACATTATTTGGATATGATTAAGGCAGTTATGCAATATAATCCGGAGGAGATATCTCAAATTTTTCTAAATAGCCTTGATAACTTAAGTCTATTTAATCAGTGGCAGATTATGGGATTATTTTTAGAGTTAAACCAGACATCCCATATTCTTAATTTGATCGATAGAGTATTGAATTGGGAAGACCGTCGGTATACGGATATAAAGTTATATTTGCGTCAATCCAGTACATGGCGAGGATTTATTCAGTCCATGGATAAATGGAAAAATAAAATTGAGAAAAAAATACCAGCTGAATTAGCCCGCTATATCAGTCACTTTGTAATTATGTTAGGGCCGTCAGCCACATTTCAACAGCAGCAGATGTTGGTCGATGACTTAACATCGCTTGTTTTAAGTCGAAAAGATCAGGGCAAAGAGTTTATTAAGGGGTTAAGAATTTTATTAAAGGATAGTGTGTCCCCTAAATTGTATTCACCCTATATCCCTTTGGTTGATTCAATTATTTCTGATGGCGAACGATCAGGATCGTTGAATAGGTCTAGGTTTTATAGCTTTATAAGTAAATTGATTTCAATGAATGTATCATTTGATACATTAGCTGATTTTACAGCTGCATATACAACGAATAAGACGGCGCGTTTTATAAAAATAGGCTATGAAAATTATTTAAATGCCCCATACTTATTGCCCTATGAAACCACTCAGAAATGCGTTGTGGATATGAGCCGTGAGCAAGGGGAGCGCTATTTGCAGAAAATTGCGAGCATTGCCAAAAAAGAGCTATCCTATACTTATGTGGATTATATAAAGGATGGGCAGCGGCATCAGCGGTTTTTTTCTGAATTGGCATACAATGATACGGATAAGTTTTACAAGCCCGCAAGCATTGCCAGTCATCTGTTAAATGATAAAGATATTCGGATATTGGATATGGGCTATTATCATGTTCACCCAATAAGTTTGTCAGAGAAAGAAAATGGTGAAACATTGTTATCTGCATGGGATATCAATGCATTGATTCGTTTGCAGCAAATGCGTTTGTCGGGGATTTCTAAATCTTTGGATTTTCATGTGATTACGGGCTATGGGCAATATACATTACATACAAAAAAAGATGTTTTTTCAAACCATGGTGGGAGATACAAAACCAAGCAATATGCGAGTGACTATGCAATGGCATTGAGTCAATTAAAGGATGATGGCGCTGAATTGGATGCTATTTCATTGATTAACTCCTTACCTGGTGTTTCTGCAAAATATCAATATCATGACTCCGAACTCCCTAAAATAATTACGGCTTACCGTGCCTTGGAGCAAGTGCGGCATGATTTTAATGCGGATAAAAAATGGACCAAATCACGCATTGATGTTTATGTGAAAATTATGACCGAACAATTAAATAAATTGGAACAGTCATTGGCCAAACTCGATAATACGGATCTCAAAAATGCACTTATAGAGACCTATGCGCACTATATTCATGAACACCGATTGCAGTTATCGCGTATGCAGCGATTGTAGCAAATGGTTGCGTAGGTGGGTATTTTACTGGAATTTTTATTTTATGGCCATTTCAGTCATTAAAAAAATAATAATAAATTAGGCCAGTTATTTAGCAACTTTTCTCAAGAATTGCCGATAAAGGAATGTCGAATTATAATAATCTAGTTTTTTACACAAAGGGATCTCCATGGGTACACCAATTACTACAGATAACATTCGTTCTATGAATACCGGCTTGATGGATTCAAAATATGGACCTGCAATAGCTCAAATTGTTTTGGCATCTGATGTTCGTGAATTTTCTGATTTAAATATAGATAGGTATATTATAAATGAGTGTCCGAATTCACTTTTTTTTGATCGAAATTTATGTACACGAGATCGAATGAAAAAATGGGCAACGGGTATAATAGGTCGCTATAATGCGGATCAATCAACGGATAGATTGCCATATTTAGAGAACCCTAAATCAGTATCTCAGGTATTAGCTGATGTTAAATCGTGGGGATCTGCACTTGTAAAAAGTAGTTTATTGCCTGCATATCCAGAAGGAAATAGAGAAAATACAATTCGACCACTTGATACAACGAATATTCATCCCTCTTTTTGTAAGAGATTAAAGAAATATAGTATGCCATGCGATAATGATGGTGTTTTTGAGAGAAAACGACGAGATCTGCAACAAGAGCATCTTAAAAAAATGCTATTGGGGGCGGTTGAGATTGTTTCTTCCTATGTGACAGTTGTATTAAATGCCTCTGGGCATGACGGTGATAATATTTATGCCCAAGATATTCCCTTAGTATCTGAGCATTTAATAAAAATGTATAATGGTGATAATGCAGATAACCGGCTACGAACAGAAGAAATTTATTTTTATACAATGCACGTGTCACATTTATTGGAAATTGCCAGAGAATTAGGGTTTGAAAAAAAGGGTATAGGAATTAATGAGTATAAACAACAATTGGAATCTAGCCAAAAATTTGAGATTTGGTTTAAAGTTCTTATTTCATTTTCTCTAGCCATGTCGAACCTTTATTTTGAAAATGATAGAACTACTGCTTTGGAACAGCTCTATAGCTTGGAAGATATGGGATTGCGAACATCTAGCAATCTCAGTGATGTATGTGCATTAAAAGGATCGCTTGAGCATCCAGCAATACAGAATACACTGCCATCAACAATTAATCGTGTTTTAATTATTGGTCCTGGAAGAGAATTTGTAAATTCTGATCAATTATTTAATAGCGGTATACAGATGATTGAGCCCTTTGTCGTAGCAGATTCATTGCTAAAAATGAAAAAATCAAAAATAGATGATTTGCAAATAGATCTGTTGGATATAAATCCATATGTGATTTCATTGGTGGATAATATAAAGGTTGCAGGTCACTATACACTGAACTTAAATCCTATTAAAGGGATGGTTTTAAGTGAAATGGCGGATGAATGTTATGCGGATGTGGGGGGGCGTATTGCGGAGAATAATGAATTATTATCCACGCAATCAGGTTTTAAAAAGATTCACGTAAAACAAAGTATTGTGGATGTAATGACAGGGTATTTGGGTGATATTACGGTAGATCGTCTAGCAGTAGAAGAAAAATATGATTTGATTATTTCATATAATATGGTGATTTATTTTAATGAATTGGAACGTACATTGTTTGCATCGAATGTGGCGTCTTTATTGAAAACAGGTGGTGTGCTATTACTAAATAATGAACTGATGGAAGATCCAAAAAAATATCGCGGTGGCACAGATACATTAGTATCTCTGTTAGGTGACAATGCACCACTAACTAGACGTGTAAATTATTTTAGGATGAATTTTAAAAAAGGGCCAACAAAGCTCATTGATATGGAAAATTCGGCTATTGTTGATACTATAAAAAACAGTAAAATTCCAGCAATTGGCGGAAGTCCGATGATTCTATATGAAAAAACAGACTAAAGTTATTGTTCCATAATGGGGTTGCCCTCAAAACGCCCATCTTCGGTGTTTCCCGCTACACCCGTAATCCTCACGTGCTTGCATGTACGCTCCGGTTACGGGTTTGCGGGAGCCTAGAATCTGAACGTTTTTGAACAACCTCTAAAATTGCTATTTCGATGGCAGTCCCATAATTGTGATTGGTTGGTTGTTTTTGAGCTTAAAAGTTACATTTAAAATTAGAAAAAATCCCATTTATATCGATTATTTTTTATCGATCGATTAATATGCCATTTCAGTTGACAGTCGCCAGTTAAACGATATATCAGCAACAACAATATATAATGATAACCAGACTATTAAGGAGATTATATGTCAAAAATTACAAAAATAAATGGTCGAGAGATTTTGGATTCTCGAGGCAACCCCACGGTGGAAGTGGATATTACATTGAGCGATGGTTCATTTGGTAGAGCGGCAGTGCCATCCGGTGCATCCACTGGTATTCATGAAGCTGTTGAGCTTCGCGATGGTGATAATGCGCGTTACTTGGGTAAAGGTGTGTTAAATGCAGTTGCAAATGTTAATGGTGCAATTGCAGATTTAGTGATTGGCAAGGATGCGAGTGAGCAAACGGCTATTGATAATGCATTAAATGAATTGGATGGAACAGGCAATAAAGGCAAATTAGGCGCCAATGCTATTTTGGGTGCGTCCCTAGCTATCGCCAAAGCCATGGCAGCCAGCCAAAATATGACATTTTATAATTATTTGGCCACTTTGTTTGGTACGGATAATGCGCATATATTGCCAGTGCCCATGATGAATATTTTAAATGGCGGTGAGCATGCGGATAATAATGTTGATATTCAAGAATGGATGGTTATGCCGGTGGGTGCCACAAGTTTTAGTCATGGCCTTCGCATGGGTGCGGAAGTATTTCATCATCTTAAAAAAGTGTTGAAAGATAAGGGCCTTAATACAGCTGTTGGTGATGAAGGTGGTTTTGCGCCGAATTTAAAATCCAATCAAGAGGCCTTGGATGTAATTATGATCGCCATTGAAAAAGCAGGCTATCGTCCAAAGGATGATATTTGTTTGGCCATTGATGCGGCCGCATCATCTTTTTATAAAGACGGTGTCTATTGTTTAGCTGCAGAAGAAAATCCAAACAAGAATTCACAAGAACTTATTGAATGGTATGATGCACTAGTAAGCAAGTACCCGATCGTATCCATTGAAGATGGTTTAGCAGAAGATGATTGGGATGGTTGGAAAATGATGAATGATCGTTTAGGCGATCGCGTACAAATTGTTGGCGATGATTTATTTGTGACTAATCCTACGCGATTGGATCGTGGCATTAAAGAAAATGCAGCCAATTCAATTCTAATTAAGCTGAACCAAATTGGGTCATTAACAGAAACATTGCAGTGCATTAAAAATGCACACCATGCAGGCTACACCACGGTGATATCCCATCGCTCCGGCGAAACCAGTGATTATACAATTGCAGATGTGGCAGTGGGTACTAATGCGGGCCAGATTAAAACAGGGTCAGCTTCTCGTTCAGATCGTATTGCCAAGTACAATCAATTGCTGCGCATTGAGCAAGAATTAGGCAATAGAGCGGCGTATTTGGGACGTAAAGCGCTTGCCAGATGATGGGATTATTGAAAAACGCCCATCTTCGGCGTTGTCCAGCAAATCCAATTCGGTTACATACTCGTATGTATGCGCTCTCACTGGATTTTCTGTCCGCCTTGAATCTGAACATTTTTGAACAACCCCATAATATATGCTAATCTCAGATATTATTGTAAGTAGATATAATGACGAAGACCTCGGTCAGATAATGCTGATCGAGGTCGACTCATTTTCAGTGCCATGGTCGAAGCAGTGTTATGAATCTATGATTCAACGCGACAATGTCATTTTATGGGTGCTGAAATATCAGTCACTCATTATAGGATATGCATGTGTGGAATATATAGCGGGTGAGGGTGATGTTCATACATTAGCGATTCATCCAAAATACCGTGGTCATGCATTGGGCTATAAATTGTTAACTACAATTTGTCAGCATGCTGTTGCAGAGGGTTATACACAGCTTATATTGTTGGTTAGGCAAAATAACTTGGCGGCTATTGGGTTATATCAAAAGTGTGGATTTCAAATCGCTGGCAAGCGACTTCACTATTTTTCAGATAATAGGGAGGATGCATTGTTATTTAGAAAGGTGTTGGCGTGACTCAACTAGCAGCTCAGATCATTTATAATCGCGCACATTCCACGGATTTATTTCGCTTGGGAGTGCAGGCCGACGATATAACTTTTATACCCGGGCAATTTGTCATGATATCTATTCCTGGCAATCGCACTTTTTTGCGACGGCCATTTGGTATTGCATGCATGGAGAATAATGGTTTGGAAATTTGCTATAAAGTTGTTGGCAAGGGCACGCAGGCTCTAAATCAGTTACAAGTTGGGCAATCATTGGATATTATTGCGCCGCTTGGAAATGGTTTTAATATAGATTCAAATAGCACACCTCTACTAATAGCTGGCGGATATGGCATTGCACCTATCTTTGCGTTGGCCATGAAATTAATAGCATGCAATAAGCAGCCAATTGTTTATTATGGCGTACAAACAAAATCGGATTTAGTGTATTATGATGAGATGATTCATTCCGGTATTGATGTGCGCATTACAACGGATGATGGTAGTTGTGGCGCGCGTGGATTAATTACACAAGTGTTGGAAGGGGATCTAGAAACACAACAGTCAAGTGAGTTGTTTGCGTGTGGGCCACACGGGTTATTAAAGGCGGTGGCGCAATTAGCTAGCAGTTATGATTTGCCTGCACAGGTATCCACGGAAGAATATATGGCATGTGGTATTGGCGTATGCATGGGATGTGTTTGTCAAATGAATGATCATACCTATAAGCGAACATGTCATGATGGTCCTGTATTTGATGCAAAGGAATTATTGTGGACATAAATTTATCAACATCCATTGGCACATTAAAATTATCTAATCCCATTATGACTGCGTCCGGTACTTTTGGATATGGCGATGAATTTCATGAAACATTTTATGATATTTCGCGATTGGGGGCTGTAGTTACCAAAGGTATTTCCTTACAACCTAGAGCAGGCAATGCCATGCCGCGCGTGATAGAGGTTTGCAGTGGAATGATTAATGCGATTGGTTTGGCCAATGTTGGGCTAGACGCATTTTTATCGGACAAGTTGCCATTTTTAAATTCAGTAAAGGCCACGGTAATTGTGAATGTGTTGGGATCTTCCATTGAAGAATATGTGTCAATTTGTGAGCAATTAAATCAGGCAAAAAATATTGCAGCGATTGAATTAAATATCTCTTGCCCCAATGTAAATTCTGGCGGTGTACACTTTGGAACTCAGCCTAAATTGACGGAGTCTGTAATACGGGCTGTACAGGCGGTAAATACTTTGCCGCTGATTGTAAAACTTTCTCCGCAGGTTACGTCTATTGCGGATATTGCACGTGCTGCGGAAAACGGTGGTGCAAATGCAATTTCGCTGATTAATACCGTGCCTGCCATGGTGATTGATACGAAAAAAAGAAAGCCTGTGCTTGCCAATAAAATTGGCGGATTGTCTGGGCCTGCGATTAAACCCATTGCCATTAAACAGGTTTATGATGTGTATGACAATGTGAAAATTCCAATCATCGGCATGGGCGGTATTACATGCTTAAATGATGTGATTGAATTTTTGCTCGCAGGTGCAAGTGCGGTACAAATTGGTACTGCTAACTTTACGGACCCCATGCTTGCTAGCCAGTTGATTGATGAGTTGGCCAACTATTGTCAGGCTCATAGTATCTCCTGTATATCGAAACTCATTGGCCAGGCACATAAGGATTAATATGACATACGATGATCTAGATAATCAGCAATGTATTATTGTAGCATCCGAGGATGTTGGTACGCGTATCGATACATTTTTAGTGGACATATTCCCCGATATTACACGCTCGCAAATCAAGCGATGGATAGAAAATGTACATATTCACGTCAATGAACACGAGTGTAAGGTATCCTATAAAATTCGTGAGGGAGATCGGATCAATCTCAATCCACCTGCAATCATGGATAGCAATATTGAACCTGAAAATATTCCATTAACAATTATTTATGAGGATAACGATATTGTTGTTGTTGATAAATCCATAGGTTTGGTTATTCATCCAGCACCTGGGCATTATACCGGCACACTTGCTAATGCGATTATGTATCATGCCGCGGATCTTACCGGTATTGCAGGCGAACATAAACCAGGCATTGTGCATCGTTTGGATAAGGATACATCCGGTGTGATTGTGATTGCAAAAAATGATATGGCGTATCAATCTCTATGCGCGCAGTTTAAAAATCGTAGTGTTGAAAAAATATATTATGCATTGGTCTTTGGGTCATTTAGTGCTGGTCATGGTACAATTGACTTGCCGATTGGTCGTAGCAAACATGATCGCAAACGCATGTCATCACAGACGAGTATGGGCAGAAATGCAATGACTGAGTGGTTTATGGATCAACGTTTTGGTAAGGTTTTGTCCTGGTTAAAGGTGATATTACATACAGGCCGCACTCATCAAATTCGCGTGCATATGTCGGAAAGTCATCATCCAATTGTAGGTGATCCGCTTTATGGCGGACAGAAGAAATCAAAATGTATTGGTGATAAATTGATTCGTCAATGGGTGGATGCCATTGATCGTCCTATGCTTCACGCCTATTCATTGTGTATTGATCATCCAAAGACAAATGAGCGTATGGTGTTTTGTGCACCATTTCCCGATGATATTACAACGATATTATCCCAATTAAAGACGCATTTTGAGTAGCTATTTTGCTAATCATGATGTATCGCTATTTAACCAGAATATGAATTGAAATGAGAAAAACATGAAAACAAAAAAACGATTTGATGAGCTTGGACTATCTGAAGAATTATTGGAAATTATTCACGATAAGGGATTTGAAGAGCCCACGATGATTCAGCAAATGACCATCCCTGTGATGCTCAACGACAATGCCAATATTATTGCTCAGGCACAAACAGGTACTGGTAAAACAGCAGCTTTTGGTCTGCCATTGGTGCAAAAACTAGATTCACGGTCAAAGACTGTCCAAGCATTGATTTTAGCACCTACCCGGGAATTGGCGGTGCAAGTTGCTGAAGAAATTAATTCATTAGTGGGTAAGACTGGGCTTAAAACTGTGCCTATTTATGGTGGACAATCCATTGATCAGCAGCTGCGTCGATTGAAAAAAGGTGTGCAGATCGTTGTTGGAACCCCTGGTCGTGTGATCGATCACTTAAATCGTAAAACGCTTAATATTAAGGAAATTGATTACCTGATACTCGACGAGGCAGATGAAATGCTCAATATGGGCTTTGTTGAGGATATGGAAAAGATTATGAAGTATACGAATAATGATAAAAAGACATTGTTATTCTCTGCTACCATGCCAAAGAGAATTATGGATTTGGCAAAAAAATATATGAGCGGGTATGAGTTATTGGCAGCAAAGAAAACTCAATTGGCCACTTCATTAACAGAGCAAATTTACTTTGAAGTGAAACAATCGGATAAGTATGAGGCCCTATGTCGAATTATTGATATAGAGGATAATTTTTATGGATTGGTGTTTTGTCGAACCAAAAGTGATGTGGATTCTGTGGTCGGTCATCTATTGGATCGCGGTTATGATACGGATGCAATTCATGGTGATATTTCTCAATTTCAACGAGAAAAAACATTGGGTAATTTTAGGAAAAAACGTATTAATATTTTAGTTGCCACAGATGTCGCCGCGCGCGGCATTGACGTGAGCCATTTAACCCATGTGATTAATTATTCATTGCCTAGAGATCCAGAATCCTATGTGCATCGTATTGGTCGTACAGGGAGGGCTGGCAATGAGGGAACAGCCATTACGTTTATTACGCCCAGTGAATACAGGCAGTTGATGTTTATACAACGGATTACAAAATCTGATATTAAGAAATCCTATGTACCAAAAATTTCGGATATTATTAAAGCAAAAAAGAAAAAAATATCCGATGATTTAAGTAGTCTTCAATTAAGCGACGATGACTCTATCTATTATAATTGGGCAAAAGGCTTATTAACTTCATGCCCACCTACTGATATATTGGCGTCAGTGCTTAAATATTGTTTTGACGAGGAATTAAATCCAGATTGTTATAATGAGATTAAGGAAGTTAATAGTGGACGTTCATCCGTTGATGCCAAGGGCAAGGCACGCTTGTTTGTGGCTTTGGGTAAAAAGGATAAAGTCACTGCATCAAAGCTCATTGCATTGGTGGCAGGCAAGATATCCATTAAATCTAAGCAAATTTCCGATATTCAAATTATGGATAAATTTTCATTTATGACCGTTCCTTTTGAAAAAGCAGAAGCTATTATTAAAACGTTTAAACAAAAAGGCAAAAAACCATTGATCAGTCATGTTAAAAATGATCGACAAAAAGGTGCTCGAAAAAAGAAATAGCATTTGTGGGATTTGTCATTTGAATGACTTAACCAGAGCCGATCCCTTACGGGAATGCAAGGAGCGGGTCCATTTCATTATGCCCGAAATGATGTTGATCCTCGATTTACTGTTTTTTTGGCATCAACTAACCTAATTACTGAATTGTCCCAAAAACTTTCATTTACATAGGTCGATCAATAAATTCAATTCATTACAATTTACAGCATAAGTATGACAATAACCGCCTGTCATGTCCGAATGATTATATCGGGGATCAACACCGTCTCGGGGATGACAATCGAAAACGCCCTGTCATGCTCCTAGTGCTTGTATCGGGCATCTAAGTCATACAGTAATGACCGGCAAGTGCTGTAATGCCTGGATCCCGGCTCAAGTCCATCGATGACAAGCCTTTACTGCGATGAACGGCTCTGGCGCGTCCGCACAATAACCGCCTGTCATGCCCGAATGATTTAATCGGGCATCTAATACCAATTACGTAAAATAAACGTGGGTTTTTAGTCATATTTTTAGTATAAA
>CAYZSU010000075.1:0-10653 GCA_964480565.1 uncultured Myxococcales bacterium
TCATGTAGTCTAATAGAGGTTAGGCAATCTGGACATTTTTGAACAACCCCACAAACTGCTATTTTTCACCAGTCCCGTAATAATAAGTGTTTTCTGTTGCTTTCTGCGCGCAAACCAGTGGTGTTCTCATGCTATGCCCATTGTCGAATAATCCCATGAAAAGTCTATTTTTCTCTAATTTTATTCCAAAATGTTATAAATAATAGGATAACTCCGAAAGTTGCTAGAACTTGTCCAAATGGAAAGGAAAAGATGGTTTTCTCTTTGATATTATCTGATTCTCCTAGGGTTTTAATATAAATAAATAGTACTTGCCTGGCATCGTCATTGCTTGACTCTTTGGATGAATAGTCGATTTGTCCAAATGCCGCAGATTTTTTTTCAATAAATTGATAATGACTTTGGCTCTGTACATGCATATAAGCATTGTTTGTAAATACAATGTCAGCCCGTTTGGCTGGGATTGGAATGTAAAAATGAGATGTCAATGTATGTGTGTATTTTCCATGAGGAATAAAATCACTACGCACATGTTGATCATTTAATTGAATTTTTACAGACTGATCATTGATTGTGATCGTTATTTTATCTTTTAAGAAATCATGAAATTCATCAACAAATGATTGTTCATGCAATTGTTGGTGATACTGATGTTTAATGCGATTTAATGTCACTGTTGGAATATGCATTGTGAATTGTATATCAATGCCAGATGTTTTTGCAATGAATGTCGTATCAAATTCCCAATGGCTCGTTGGAATATTATGGGCATAGCAAATGCCATGCAGTATGGAGAGTAATATATATAATGAGATGCTTAGATAAGTGGCCATAAAATTAATACGATCGATGATGTTTTTCATGTTCAATAATAAAGAATGACACTTGTTTGGAATAGTCATCTGCGCCAAATTGTTTTTGATATAGCGGTAAATAGTGTTTCGTGCGATCTATATGATGATACTCCGCGCTAATAGTAAGTAGCATTTTCCATAAGCTTTGATTGTGTGGTGTTTTCTGAATAAATGCATCGAGAATGTCGAGGGCGTCATTTACTTTTTTTGATGCAATACATTGCTCGATTGTTTGATTAAAGCGTGTGGCTAATATATTGTCATCAATATTTTGCGCACCACGTACGGTGAGCATATTTGTAATGCATTTGGCAATATGGATTTGTTGATGTGTTTTGGAGTCCTGACTTTCTAGCCAAAGTAAAAATCGTTTTTTTGCCCAATCATAAACAATGGCATCCAGTTGATTGCGTTCCTTGACTAAATCGATAACTTTTTTCGAATAATTACTGGGTTGTATTGGAATTTCAGAATGATTTCGAAATTGATTGTGCATTGAAAATAATGGTTTAGTCTTGTATTTTTTTTGTAAAGAAACCAGTCCCTCATTAAAATATTCAGTTAATAAAACATTACTAAAATAGGTGTCTAAATTTGAGATTGCTAGTTTGGCATGACTATGATCCAAAGGAAATGGAAGTTTGATTTGGCATTGATTAAAAAAATCATATGGCATGTCATTTAAGAAATGATAACCGCATAACCGCTTGACCATGCCATTATTTGCTTCGCCATGAGTGGATATCCACTCATTAAAATCATAGCGTTTCTGATGGCGTCGGCAAATATATTCATACAGTGATAATACGCGTACCGTGGGATCTCTAAGGCATGTAATTTGATCGACCTGTTGGGGGATATGTTGATGTACGCCAAAAGGAAAGTGCCCAATAAAAACATGGTATTTTTTCTTTTTTTGGTCTGCCAGTGATATGAAGTCCTCGATAGTGTGTGGGGGAAAGCCATCCTCATATTTACCCAGTTTATATACTTTATCAGGGCCAAAGGTTTCTGCAAAGATCATTCGCATGGTGAGTCCAGCTGTTTTTTGAATATGAATGTATAACAATGAAGGCTTCATAGAATAGCTCTCCTGCAAGTAGCGGGTTTGCCAAAAAGTGTCTGTCTGCGGTGTTTTTCCGTGAGGATGCACTGTGTTGGCATTTGTTTGGCAGTTCCACTATATGGGATCTGTATGAATAGTAATTATCGCATGTGGTAAGGCCTTGGAAATATCATCCACAATGGATTCAGATATATCATGTGCCTTTTGAAAACTAAGTGTGTTATCCATTTCAATGTGTAATGAAATTTCTTTGATTGTTCCTACAAAACGAGTGCGTAAATCGTGATATCCGTGTACTTGCGGTGAATAGCGCGATATGCATTGCTCAATAATTTGAATCATCTCATCGGGTAGTGTTTTGTCCATAAGTTGAGAAATTGACATGGATGCAATATTAAATCCAGAATATATAATGGTGATGGAAATGATTATCGAGAGTATGGGGTCTGCATTTTGAACACCTAAGGTGTGTTCCATTCCCAATGCGATAAGCACACCCGCATTACTCCATACATCCATTCGAAAATTCATTGCTTCAGCAAGTAGTGCTGTGGAGGCTGTTTTGTCTGCAGTGCATTTTAATAGGTGAGCGAGGTACAAGCTGGTAATCATTGTCAATGTCATAATACCAATTCCAATGGATGTACTCGAAAGGTGGTAGCCAAAAATAATCTTTTGAAATGCCTGATAGATTAAAAAACTAGCTGATATGAAAATAAGAATGGCTTGAATTAGCCCTGCAATTGCATCGGCTTTGCCATGTCCAAAAGGGTGATTGCGATCTGCGGGTTTTTCACTTGTTTTTACTGCGGCATAGGTGATGATTGCAGAAATAGCATCCATGAATGAATCCAGCGCGCTGGCGAATACACTTATGGATAAGGTGAGAATTCCAGTAACTCCCTTAACAATTCCAAGGAGTAGCGGGACAATAATAGCAGTTAATGCGGCATTTTGTTTGCTGGGCATAGATGTTTTTTAAAGTATTTAAGATGATTTGGCAATGGGGAGATTGGAAATACCCTTTTGGAAGTACATTCATGCTAAAATTAAAAGGTCCTTGACAATTCTGTACTGTATAGTGTAGTTTGCCGCGCCAGGTGAAGATATGCGACGAGATGTATGGTTACATGATATTCCAGAACAGGGTCTGATATTTGATTTAAGTGCCTCTGATGATTGGATATGTTCAGTTTTGCAGCAGGCTCTGGGAGATTTGTATATTTCTCAATGCAATGTATCTGGTAATGTAAATATACAGTTATTTGATGATAATATTCATTTAGCGGGTGGTTTAAATTATAGCATTAAGGCAGAATGCAGTTGTTGTTTGGTAGATTTTACGATGCCAATATCCATTGCTATGCAAAGTGTATTAATTCCTAGCCATGTGCATGATACAACGAATACTGAAGAGGATGTTGAGCTTGTTAGAGGTGATTTAGAAATTGCCTATTATGATGGTGATTGTTTTGATTTAGGGCATTTAATGCATGAGCAGATTGTGTTGGCAATTCCCATGAAATGTATATGCCAGGATGATTGCAAAGGGCTTTGTAGCTCATGCGGTATTGATTTAAATAAAGAAACATGTAGTTGTCAGGATATGAATATAGATCCGCGTTGGGAAAATTTGAAGGGGTTTAAACCCGTTACAAAATAGCGGTAGTTATAGTCATTGATCTATCTTTATTCCTTATAATGATACGATAGCAATCCTGGTGAAAGGACTTTAAAATGGCCGTTCCAAAAAGAAGAAAATCTCAAGGTAGCCGTGACCAACGGCGTGCACAGCATATGAAAATGCCAAAGCAGAGCTTGTCCAATTGTCCACAATGCAAGCAAGCGAAACAACCGCATCGTGTGTGCACAAATTGTGGTTTTTATAAGGGCAAAGAAGTTGTAAAGATGGATGATTGATTTGCGTATGAGGGTATGACTTCCTAGATATGAGGTGCTTTGGGAGTATTATAAAGCCATAAGGTGTATTTTTTACTGTTTGAAGTGCCCAATATTAGCAAGGGTGGTTTTTTGTGAGTATAGAACTTATCAAAGAGCGTGTCATCGATGTTATCGAAGAGAATTTCGGTATACCCAGTAAAGAATTAACCTTCACCACGTCATTTTTCAGCGAACTTGGTATGGATGCGCTTGATTTTATGGAGCTCATCATGGCATTTGAAGAAGAATTTGATATGGATATTGACGATGATGACGCAGAACGATTGTCAACAATAGATGATGTTGTTCATTATTTATCCCAACGATCCAGGCAGTCATGATTATTGCCATTGCTTCGGATCATGCCGGTTTTTTACTTAAACAATCCTTGAAAAATAAATTATCTAATGCCGGACATGCATTGATTGATTTAGGTGCGCATGCCGTGGATCGTGTAGATTATCCCGATTATGCCGCTTTGGTCGCTCAAAAAATTCAATTGAGTGATGTTGCTTTTGGTATTTTGATATGCGGATCTGGCATTGGTATGAGTATAGCGGCCAATCGCTTTTCAGGCATTCGAGCAGTAGTTCTTCGTGATGATTATGATGCCCAAATGAGCCGTGCGCATAATAATGCCAATATTGCATGTCTGGGCGAGCGAGTGACTGATCTGGACAGTGCATTCAGTTTATGTGAGATTTTTTTAACCACACCTTTTGATGGTGGTCGTCATCAGGAGCGTATTAAGAAAATTGATACTAAGTAAGAGTGATTAACCTTCTTAAAGCAATTTTATTCCAGTAGAAACTCAATAATATTTAATACTGCTTCGTAGATATATGCTCATTTATTCAGGGATTGTTGAAAAAGAGCTTGTTGGCAACCCCATCTGTGGAGTGTCTCAAAGAGTGTGTATAAGGGCCTTACAGATACGAGAAATACAGCAATGGGTGTTTCAAGGGTTTTGCTACTGGCTTGTGCTTTTAGAAATGCTGTGATAGCAGTGCCTCCAGTTTAATTTCATTGGAGGAATAACTCATATGTTGCATATACCAGATAATGATGTGGCATCCATTATTCAAAAAGAATCAAATCGTCAGGAATATTCTCTCGAACTTATCGCATCAGAAAACTTTGTTTCTCAATCAGTGTTGTCAGCATTGGGCTGCGTACTGACTAATAAGTACGCAGAGGGATATCCGGGAAAGCGCTATTATGGCGGGTGTGAACATGTTGATGAAATAGAAAATCTAGCGCGTGAACGGGCAAAAACACTTTTTGGTTGTGAGCATGTTAATGTACAACCCCATTCTGGATCGCAGGCAAACATGGCCGTATATTTCTCAGCATTGCAGCCTGGGGATACGATTATGGGTATGAATTTATCACATGGGGGGCATTTAACACATGGATCACCCGTGAGTATGTCAGGATCGTATTTTAATGTTGTATCCTATGGTGTAAACTCTGAAACAGAGTTGATCGATTATGATGATGTGGCTGAAAAAGCCCATGCACATCGTCCCAAATTAATTGTATGCGGTGCATCCGCTTATTCAAGGGATATTGATTTTCAGGCATTTCGTGATATTGCGGATAGTGTAGATGCGAAGCTATTAGCAGATATTGCGCATCCTGCAGGGCTTGTAGCTGCCAAACTGCACTCTAGTCCAATTCCGTATTGTGATTATGTGACAACCACAACTCATAAAACGCTTCGCGGTCCACGTGGTGGAATGATTATGTGCAAGGAGAAATTTGCAAAAAAGATTGATAAAGCCATTTTTCCTGGTATCCAGGGTGGTCCGCTAATGCATGTGATTGCTGCAAAAGCAGTGGGTTTGGGTGAAAATTTAATGTCGGAGTATGTGACATATTGCCAGCAGATTATTGCCAACAGCAAACAGCTGGCAAAGACATTGTCGGATCGCGGCTATCGAATTGTGTCTGGAGGTACTGATACGCATTTATTGCTTGTGGACTTAACGAATAAAGGTTTGACTGGTAAATTGGCTGAATCTATATTGGAAAATGCGGGCATGACAACCAATAAAAATACTGTGCCCAATGAAACTCGTTCGCCATTTATAACCAGTGGTATACGATTGGGTACGCCAGCATTGACAACGCGTGGTATGAAAGAAGTGGAAATGAGCCGTATTGGCAATTGGATTGCAGATGTGTTGGAATCTGTGGAAGATGATCAATTGCACATGCGCATTCGATCGGATATTCGTGACTTGTGTCAGTCCTTTCCACTTTATCAAGGAGAATAAATTAGTATGCGATGCCCCTTCTGCTCAACATTAGAAAACCGTGTCATAGATTCCAGATTGTCAAAGGATGGATCTAATATTCGGCGTCGTCGAGAATGCGAGTCATGTTGTCGTCGATTTACAACACATGAGGTGATTGAAGAACCATTGCCTGCAGTGGTTAAAAAAGATGGCCGTCGTGAGTCATTTGATCGCGTGAAAATTATTAATGGTGTAAAAAAAGCATGTGAGAAACGGCCTATTTCGATGGATACAATTAATGGATTGGTCGATAGCGTTGAAAAATGGGTGCAAGAACAAGGTAAACAGGAATTGTCCAGCGATGATATTGGTGCCGCTGTTATGCGTGATTTACAAGGGTTAGACCAGGTGGCATATGTGCGTTTTGCATCGGTGTATCGGTCATTTAAAGATATTAATGAATTTATGTCTGAGCTAAATGATTTGCTGAAATAATGGTCGGTCGGTTGAATGTTTAATATTTTTTAGAGTTGTTTAAAAATATTCATAGGAGTGTTTTTTAATAACCTTATTAAGGGAGAGCTATAATGAAAGTATGCGTCATTGGAACGGGTTATGTGGGGCTTGTTAGCGGTGCATGTTTATCGGATGTGGGGCATCAGGTAATATGCGTGGATATCAATGAAGAAAAAGTAACTAAATTAAATAATGGATGTATTCCAATCTATGAGCCAGGCTTAGAAGATATTGTTAAACGAAATCATAGCAATGGTCGCTTGTCATTTACAACTCAGCTATCAGAGGGTGTGGTGGATGCGGATGTATGTTTTATCACAGTGGATACACCTCCAGGTGGTGATGGTAAAGCGGATTTAAGCAGTGTACTCGCTGTAGCAAAATCACTGGGTGAGAGTATTGACCATCCTATGGTTGTTGTGACGAAAAGTACAGTGCCCGTTGGTACTACCATGAAAGTAAAATCAGTGATTTGTGATTTATTGGAATCTCGTGGATTGGATCCCAAAGAATATGTTCATGTGGCCAATAATCCAGAATTTTTAAAAGAAGGGGATGCTGTCTCTGATTTTATGAAGCCCGATCGCATTGTCGTGGGTGTGGAAGATGATTATGTGGGCGAGAAAATGCATGCATTGTATGCGCCATTTATGCGCCGGAAAGATCGATTTATTCTAGTAAATATTCCATCGTCCGAGATGATTAAATATGCGGCTAATGCCATGCTGGCGACGCGTATTTCATTTGTGAATGAGATAGCCAGGTTGTGTGAAAAGGTGGGCGCTGATATTAATAATGTACGTCAAGGATTGGGTAGTGATCCGCGCATAGGACCAGAATTTTTGTATGCAGGGCTTGGGTATGGGGGGTCTTGCTTTCCAAAGGATACCAAAGCGATTATCGAACTTGGTAAAGAGCATGATACACATTTAAGCGTGATTGAAGCAGCGGATCAAACGAATGATTATCAGCGTGAGTGGTTTTGGGCAAAGGTTCAATCTTATTTTGGAGTGAATGGTTTAGCGACTAAAAAGATCGCTATTTGGGGGACTGCATTTAAGGCTAATACCGATGATGTGCGGTTTGCACCGGCATTAACATTGATTGATCGATTGCTTGAAAATGATGCGATTGTATCAGCCTATGATCCAGTAGCTGTGGAATCAACCTGTAAGGACTTAGGGGTTAAGGCCAATCAAATCCATTGGGCGGCTAATGCGATGGATGCGCTTAAAAATGCGGATGCGCTTATTGTGTGTACCGAGTGGTTGGAATTTAGAAGTCCGGATATAGACACTATGAAATCACTGATGAATCAATCTGTGATTTTTGATGGTCGGAATTTATATGACTGTGCGACTATGTCAAAAAATGGATTTACTTACTTTAGCGTGGGCAGGTAAGCGCGTGTATTATTTTAGTGAAAGTGTTTGTAATGAATAATGACCTCCATTGGATTGTCGTACAAACCAAACCCAGTATTGAGCCTGTCGTGTGTCAGCATTTTGATCGTGCGGGCATTATCTATTTTTGGCCAAAGATAAAATCATTAATTCGAGGTCGACAAATTACGCGAGTAAAAGGGTTATTCCCGTCATATGTTTTTGTGCATGTAAATCCACATGATGCTAATATTATGCATATGATTCGCTATACACGCGGTATTCGTAATGTGTTAGGTGGTGCAATTAATCCGATTGTTGTACCCGATGAATTGATTGATATTATTTATGAGCGAGTTAATCAGGATAATGTATTGGAACAAGGGTTAATATTAAAAGAAGGTGATCAAGTGCGTATCACAACAGGTCCGTATGCGGACCTTATTGGCGTGATGGATAAAAAGGTATCTGCATCTGGCCGTGTGCGTGTATTATTGACATTTCTTCACAAAAATGTGCCTTGCGAGATATGTGCGTCAAGTATTGAGAAATATACCAATAGTAAATAAGCTGTTGAAAGGGGTTGAGAATGTCATTGTTAAAAAAAATGATTATTGGATTAGCTATTTTAACATTAACAAATGTTGCAATAGCTAAGGATGTCTATGTTAAGACTGGAGCTAGCGGCACAGGTAGTATTGATTCGCCCTATGGAAATTTGTGGAAGGCTGTGGACCGCGCAAAAAGAGGCGATGTGATTCACGTTGCCAAGGGAACCTATAATGGAAAATCCGGCAATGGTCATTTTATTATAAAAGTACCTGAATTGACGATGGTGGGTGGGTATACAAGTGATTTTAAAACGCGACATCCCTTTAAAAATTTAACAGTTCTTGAAAGAGCAACGGATTATCGTGGCGATTTAGCTGGTTTGCCAGAGGCTATCATTGCAGGGGATCAAAATTTAGATCATGGTAATTTGATAGTCGATGGATTTGTATTAAATGGACAGAGTCGTAATAACTATTCGGATAAGAAAATTTTACCAAAGAAAAGTTATAAAGGAGCATTATTTCAAACCAGAAGTAAAAATACAAAATTGCGACATAGTATATTGCTGAATGCCTATGGAAATGGAATATATTTGGGTGCAATGGGTAAAGATAATGAAATCAGTAATTGTTTTATTTTAAATACATTTTATGCAGGGATATCGACGCGATCCGCTCAGGAAGGTAGTATTGTTAAAATTAAAAACAATACAATTGCATTTGGATGGTATCAACCAGGAAAAGGTGGCTCAGCAGGTATAATTGTTGGAAGTCAGGGAAAAGCTATTGTTGAAAATAATGTGATTGCCTTTCAGCAAACTGAGGGTGGTGATGCGGGTTTTGGTGTGCTTAATAGCTTTGGCAATGACGATTTAGAAATGGTTAACAATGTATTCTTTAGCCTTACAGGTGGATTTTATAAGTTCCTTGATAACAATGGCGCTAATATGGTGATTTGGAAATCCAGTGATTTAGCTGATTTAAATGCAGAGGATAATTGGGAAGACTATATGCTTTATCGCTCAGGTGGAAACCGTGCGGTTGACCCAGGCCTTCGCCCTGATTTGGCATATGCAACGATGTTTGCCAATTTTATCGCGTCAACGCCTGGAAAACTGGATATGGGGGCGATGAATAATTGGCGGCGATCTGTGGGTCTACCGCTTCAAGCAGCTGCAGGTTCTCCTCGTGATAACTGGGCATTGCCATATCCATTAAGTAAAGTGTTGCCTAACTTAACCGCCACGCTTTCAGGTGTTGGGGCGCAGGCGAAGGGAATCTTTCCATTCTATAAATCAAAAACAACTGCAGCTCCTGCATTGAATTATAAATCAATTGATTTTGCATCGATGAAAAAAGGTGGAAAACATTCAAAAGGAGCTGGCACGCTGGTTCAATTTAAAGCGCTGATGGGAAATGGGAGTGCGGTTTTTGAAATAAATAAACATGCGCCAAGAAGTGATTATATTTGCGTGGAATTAATTAAGCAGGGTCAAAATCCCGATGCATCTCGAGAAAAAGTATATGGGTATTTATTGAAGGGAACAGCTGCATACAATAAATGGATGAAATACGAGAAAAAAAGAAATAGATATAATACGGAAGGTGGTATTAATATTAAAGGTAAATTATATAGTTTTGATAATCAGAGTTATCCGTATGCCGTGGGTATAGTAATAGATAGTGTGAAAAGGTAATAATGAATAATGAATAAAAAAAAGCCAGCTATTTAGCTGGCTTTTTTATGGTGTGTCGAAAAATACCTATTTTTCAACAACCCCATGATGTCATTCCTGAGGTGTATTGATCGGGGATCTTGGATTTACGCCTAGACCTCCAAATCAAGTCCGATGGTGAACAGGTCTATCATAAAATTGATTTATAAAATATTATTTTACTCTTTGATTTCGATTGAGCGGAATCGAAGGGGAGGCAAGCCGTAGTGCCACATCAACACGCTGACTAGTTATCAATGAATTAGTAATGAAATTGTACTTACTTGTTTGTTCGATTTGTCAAACACTAAAACATCAAAATCTCTCTTTTTGTTTTCTATTTGAAGCCCCGTTTTTGAGTACCACGCGCTTGCGCGTGGGTGAAAAG
>CAYZSU010000076.1:0-10641 GCA_964480565.1 uncultured Myxococcales bacterium
TGCCTGGCACTGGATTTCATACGATAAGCTATATGTCGTCCGTGCCTGGCACCGATATGCAAATATATAGCAGAAAATAATTCTCTATATGCGATGAATGTAGTCTTGTATATAAAATAGATTATGATATCTGTATTTTTATATGAAGGGGTTGTTGAAAAATCCCCATCTTCGGTGTTTTCCGATATATCCGCAATTCTTACGTACTCGTATGTACGTTCCAGCCCACGGATTTGCGAAAGCCTTGAACTTGGGCATGTTTGAACAATCCCTGGAATTGCTATTTCGAGGGCAGTTCCATGAACAAAATGGAGCCTATGCGATGAATCGTCATGAATTTACTAATATATTGCGTAATAAAGTACTAATACTCGATGGTGCGACAGGTACAGAACTTGAAAAACAAGGATTGCCTACAGATACATGCCCTGAAAAATGGGTGTCAGAAAATACTGAAAGTATTTTGCATGTTCAAAATGACTATGTGGCTGCAGGGTCCAATATCGTGTATTCGCCCACGTTTGGAGGCAATCGGAAAAAACTGGCATGCTATGGGCTATCCAATGAGTGCCAGGCACTAAATTCGCAACTCGTATCCTTATCTAAGCAGGCCAATCCCAATGGTTTTGTATTTGGCGATGTGTCATCAACAGGATCATTTGTTGAACCGTTTGGCGATCTTTCCTTTGACGCGGCAATTGCGATTTTTACAGAGCAGATTCAGGCATTGTTGGATGGCGGTGCAGACGGTATCGTGATTGAAACCATGATGGATATTCAGGAAGCGCGTGCCGCATTAATTGCTGCACGTCAACTGACTGATAAACCTGTGATGGTCAGTATGACATTTTCTGATGGGGCTACGTTGACAGGGTCTACGCCAGTGAGTGCATTAATTACGCTTCAGTCCTTGGGTGCGGATATAGTGGGTTGCAATTGCGGAGTGGGTCCAGAGCAAATGATTGATACGATTACCCAAATGAAGCCCTTTGCAAAAGTACCGCTGCTTGCCAAGCCCAATGCGGGCATTCCTCGGTTAGTGGATGGCAATACAGTATTTGATATGCCGGCAGAGGCATTTGGTCTATGTGCACAGAAGTTGATTCATGCAGGAGCGAATATAATTGGTGGTTGCTGCGGGTCTACGCCGGAACATATTCGCGCATTAGCCACTCAATGTGCAACTATTCTTCCACTACCGCCAAATCCAAATCAACAAAGTGTACTCAGTTCCACTCAGCGCATTGCAGTGCTTGGTTTAAACGAGCCTGTAGGTATTATTGGCGAGCGTATTAATCCCACTGGAAAAAAACGCTTACAAAAGGAATTGAAGGATCAAAATATTGCATATGTAAAGGAATTGGCATTGTCTCAGCAGCAAAATGGCGCATTGATTTTGGATGTTAATATGGGCATGCCAGGTATTGATGAAGCGGATATGATGCGAAAAAGCGTGTTAGCATTGACTCCATTGACGCATTTGCCATTATGCATTGATACCACAGACGCCAGTGTATTGGAAGAGGCTTTAAAGCTCTATCCTGGACGCGCGCTGGTAAACTCCATCTCTCTTGAAAAAGAACGCATTGAAAAAATGCTTCCAATTGCCGCTAAATACGGTGCGATGATTATTGCATTGCCACTTACTGACTCTGGTATTCCAGATACTGTGGCAGGCCGTATTCAGGTGCTGAATCAAATTCTTTCGCATGCAGAGTCTTATGGATATAAAAAACATGATATTATTGCAGATGCGTTAGTTATGGCAATTAGCGCCGATCAATCGGCAGTGTTAAATACGTTTGAATTTATTTCTCAATGTCATGATGATCTCAAGTTGCTAACTACCTGTGGATTGTCCAATGGATCGTTTGGACTTCCTGACAGAAAACAAATTAATTCAACTCTGTTATCAATGGCTATTTCCCGCGGTTTAAGTCTGGCCATTGCAAATCCGTCATCAGATAGTGTTGTAAATTCGCTAATATCAGCCAATGCACTCTTGGGGCGAGATAAAAATTTAAAACAATATACAACGCGATTTTCAAATACAGTGGTAGATACAGTTAAGTCATGTACAAAAAATATGGATGAATCGCCTGTGGATCGAGTGGCGCATTGTATTGTCCAAGGCTTAGACGATCATATCTCGGATGCGATTAATCAAGCGCTTGATCAAGGTGTGTCTGCTAAAACATTGGTAGATGATTATATGATTCCAGCGATTAATACTGTTGGGCAGAAGTTTGAAAATAAAGAGTATTATTTACCGCAATTAATGATGTCAGCGACAGCCATGAAAAAGGGATTTACAATTGTGAAACCCTTGTTAAAGAAAAAAATAAATGGCGATAAAGCGCAGCAACAAAAAACAATATTATTGGCCACAGTCAAAGGGGATATTCATGATATTGGTAAAAATATTGTCGCATTGATGTTGGAAAATTATAATTTTAATGTCATTGATTTGGGAAAAGATGTGCCTGCATTGGATATTATTAATGCAGCAAAAGAGCATAATGCGGATATTATAGGCTTGTCTGCGCTAATGACCACAACAATGACTCAAATGGCTGATGTGATTGATTTAGCAAACTCTGACGCTACTATTACAGGTAAGTTTATTATTGGTGGTGCGGTTGTGAATCAACAATATGCAGATGAAATCGGTGCTTCAGGCTATGCGGCAGATGCGATGGAAGCGGTGCGATTGGTGCAGTTGCTTGTTTAAATGGTTTTTTTTTAACCGTATTTATTTTCTAATTTAAAAAAAACTTGAGCTTCTGAACCTGCTCATCTATGACCAGTGAGTTCACATCTTATGAAGGAGTACTATGTTTATTAATCAAGGCAGACATTCCGGTTGGGTTGAGGTGATTTGCGGCCCGATGTTTTCAGGTAAAACAGAAGAATTAATTCGCAGGTTGCGTTTGGCAACGATTGCCAAACAGCGCGCTCAAATATTTAAGCCCATTACAGATAATCGGTATTCTGAGGAGCATATTGTGTCTCACAATGAGCAAAAAATATTATGCACGCCCATTGCCCATGCATCTGAAATTATTGAAAAAACACGCGATTATACGCATGTGATTGGTATTGATGAATCTCAGTTTTTTGATGATGATTTAGTGGGCGTGTGTCAGACCATGGCCAATCGTGGATTACGTGTGATTGCTGCTGGACTCGATCAAGACTATATGGCAAGGCCTTTTGCACCTATGCCAGAGCTAATGGCTATTGCGGAGTCTGTGATGAAGTTAAATGCAATTTGTATGGTATGTGGCGGGCTTGCCACGAGATCACAGCGCTTAGTGAGTCAGGGCGATCAAGTGCTAGTGGGGGCTACAGGTGAGTATGAGGCCCGGTGCCGTGCATGTTTTGATCCGTATTTGGGAGTGGGTGAGATACAAGCCACATTGCCGCATTTGGAGCAATCGACACTTTCTGCAGAATTGATAAAAAATACCACTGCTGTACAGGCAGAATGCGATTCATAAACCTTTCCAGTGCCTGGCACCGTATCTGACTGAGCCAGTGCTTGAGCGAAGTCGAAGTAGAGTCGCTAGTGTGAGTGTAGCTGACGTCAAGTCAAATGGGTGCCTGGCACCGAAATCTATCCATCATGGGACCAGTAAATATCCGCTATATTGCTATCATGATTGGCTTTTCTGGCAGCGCTAAATAAATAATCAGAACATCGATTGATAAATGACATTAGTGTGGCATCAATCGGTTGTATTTCAGCGAGTGTAATGCAGTGTCGTTCTGCACGTCGAATAACTGTCCGTGCAATATGCAAACTGCTGGCTGCACTGCTACCACCTGGCAATATAAATTCTTTGAGCTCACCTGTTTGCGAGTCATAGTCATCAATCCATGTCTCAAGCTGTGCGATATCTTGTTTGGAAATAGTGATATTGCTTTCAGGTTTGTCCGGGTAATATGATAGCAAGCACGCGCAATGAGATAAGCGATGTTGTAGCCAGGTGAGGTGTTCATTTAATTGCGAATTATCTAATTGAGCGATTACAAATCCAATCCATGAATTCACTTCATCAATTGTGCCATAGCATTCGACTTGAATATGTGACTTGCTTGTTTTTTTTCCATTGCTAAGCATTGTCTGGCCGCTGTCGCCCGTTCGTGTGTAAATTTGTGACATATTATTTCCTTAAGTATATAAGTGCCTTCAAAAATAATCGATTACTTGGCCCTGGGATGAAATTTATCGATCAGGTCCTTTAAATGTGTGCGCGATACATGCGTATAGATTTGCGTGGTGGATATATCGGCATGCCCTAGCATCATTTGTACGACACGTAGATCTGCACCATGTTCAATTAAATGTGTGGCAAACGAGTGTCTTAGAATATGTGGTGTGACATTTTGTGCGATGCCTGCTTTTTTTGCGTATATTTTAATGATTTCCCATAGTCGCTGGCGAGATATGGACTTTCCAAGTCGTGATACAAAGAAACGATCGGTATTGTGATGTTTGCACATCTGTGGACGCACAGTTGTTAAATAATTTTGCATCGCTGAAATAGCATGTGTGCCCATTGGGACGATACGTTCTTTGCTGCCTTTGCCAAATGGCCGGCAAAATCCTTGCTGAAAATTGACTTGCCCAACGGTTAGATGTGCGAGCTCGCTAATGCGAAGGCCAGAGGCATATAAAAGCTGCAAAATCGCCATATCGCGTACACCCAACTGGCTGGATAAATTGGGTTGTATGAGCAATCGCTCAACCTCAGATTCACTAAGCACATGAGGTAGTTTTTTCCATCGTGCAGGAAATACAATATGTTGTGTTGGATTGTCAGGTATGATTTTTTCGCGCGTTAAGTAGCTAAAAAAACCGCGAATTACGACTAGATAACGCGTGATGCTGCGCGATGTTAATTTTTTTTCATGCAAGGATATCGTGAATTTAAGAACATGCGTTTCCTCGATATGGGTGATATCTGGAAATCGCGTGTTTAGGAATATAGAAAATTCGCGCAAGTCATGGGAATATGCGGTGACAGAATGAATGGCCAGTTGCCGTTCAATGCGTAAATATCGGATATAATTATCGATTTGTTGGTCGATTATGCCCATAAGCGGTAGGTCCTATGTAATTGTTGTATTTTGAGGGCAACCCCTATCATTCATCTTGTCTTTGCAAATATAGTAGAATAAGGTGCCGGCCATGTCTATAGTTAAGAACACGCTATATGGAATGACGCATATCAAATACGGTTGGCAATTCTTAAAATCGCATCGCGATCTCTGGGTATGGGCGATCCTGCCATTTCTACTCAATATGCTGCTTCTTGTCCTGTTAATTTCATATGGCTATCACTATTTTACGGATGTGTATGACTGGCTGATTGACTTGTTTGGGCTAAGCACTATCACTGTTTACGATTCATGGTATGCGTGGATTATTCATGCGGGCCTGTGGTTAATTACAGGCATACTTAAGCTATTTCTAAGCGTGATTACAGGTATAATGATTTTATTGACCGGCTATTTGGCGAGCTTTATTTTAGCGGCGCCATTTCATGATATCTTATCAGAAAAAACAGCGTTTATTTTAGCAGGAAAGTCAGTGGATGATATTGGTATTTCCTATATGTTGCGTCACTTATGGCAGATTATGCGCAATGAGCTTATAAAATCACTACTATTTATTGCGATTCCCATATTGCTGCTTCTATTATATATCATACCTGCGATTGGCGGTATTTTATATATTGTAATTAGCTATTGTTTTGGTTGTTTTGATTTGGGTTTTGCATTTGTCGATTTACCCATGAGCCGCAAGTGCATGTCTTTTTCTGAAAGGTGGCAATTTGCCAAACAGCATAAGTGGACGCTCATGGGGTTTGGTAGTATCTATATCGTGCCTTTTTTATATCTATTGCTGTCACCTGTGTTAGCTATTGGCGGTAGTATATTATATCATAATATAATGAAGTCAATTTCGAACAGTCCCATAGCTAATCAAGATAAGGAACTAAATGCCAATACCAATCACACATGACTCTGCATGGGAATTAAGTAAATCGCCAATTGTGTATCCAGCGAGTCTACGACCGCAACAATATGATTCCGTAATTATTGAAATAGGCCCAGGCCGGGGTGATTTTTTATTTCATCTATCCCAGTCGCATCCAAAGTCATTGGTAGTTGCCATCGAAATTAAGCGTAAACGCGTGGATCGGTTAGTAAAACGTATCGAACGACGAAAAATAAGCAATATTATGCTTGTTCAGTCTGATGCACGCGATGCCTTGCCAGTTTTTTTCGACGATGCGTCCATTGATCAGGTGCATATTCAGTTTCCTGATCCGTGGCCCAAAAATCGGCATGCTAAGAATCGGGCAATAGATGAGCATTTATTGGGTGAAATTGTTCGTATTTTAAAGCCGCAGGCTGAATTTCATTTTTTAACCGATCATGCGCCCTATGCAATAGCTGTATCCGAGCAATTGGTCAGTATATCAGAACTTATTAATGCACATGATTGTCCCATTGTATGGAATCCAGAAAATGCCTTTCCCACATTATTTTATACGCGCTGGATAGAGATGGAAAAGCGTATTGCCCACCAATATTATACCCGAAAGGTCGAGTAGTTACTAGATGTCAGTTATAACATGTTGAAAATAAACGATAAAATCGAAAATCGACCATTTACTCAATCAAATGAGTAATTGGTAAGTTGTAATGTGTACTCGGTGCCTGGCACCGGAATCACGTGCGTGAACCATTGTCATTTTGGGTCTCACAACTGTCATTCTCGTGCATTGACACGGGAATCCATAAATCCAGTGCCTGGCACCGGATTTATCTGAAAATGGTAATATTGTATTGTTTGTAAATAATATAAATCATAACTTACAGTCCCAATAATGCCCGAGGAGATTGGGAAAAAAAAGTTTGCAGGTCAATATCTGCATTATCTCCACCAATGATGATCATTTTATCTGGCGAGAAGCGTTTTTGAAAAATGGGCAAGCGATGTTTTCCCTTTTGGCAACCGGATTTTATCTCAATACCAATAATGGTACGTCCTTTTTCAATGATAAAATCGATTTCCTCATTTCGCTCCCGCCAATAATAAATGGATATTCCATTCTGGCACAGTGTATTAATTAAGTGGGCGCCTGCTGCATTTTCAATCAGACGTCCCCAATAGGCTGAATCATTATATGCATCCGAGAACTTGAGGAGCATCGTTGCATTTATTAGCGCATTATTGAGAAAAATGAGCTTTGGGCTGGATGTGCGCTGACGGATCTTCGATCCGGAATATTTTTGAATTGATGCAATAAGTCCGGCTGCGGAGAGTGTTTGCAAATATGATGCGATGGTTGTGGTATTTCCAGTATCATCTAGCTGGCCGAGCATTTTATTGAGCGATAGAATTTCAGCTGGATGAGCTGCAGCAAGTCGGAATATTTGGCGGAGTAGTGCGGGTTTTTCGATTGTCTGCAATAGCAAGATATCCTTGCCAATGACTGGCTCAATAAGTGCATTATGTACAAAATGCTGCCACCTGTTTTCATCTTTGGACTCGCAATACAATCCAAGTGCACCTGGATATCCGCCAAAAAAAATATAGTCATCCAGTGTAATACTAAATGCCTGTGAGGCTTCAGAAAATGTCCAGTGTGTAAATGGAATGATTTCAAATCGACCCGCTAAACTCTCAGTGAGGCCCTTTTGCATTAATAATGCAGATGAACCGAGCAAAACAACGCGTAAATTGCAGCCAGTTTTAACATCTTCATCGTGAAATCGCTTAACTGCTTCACTCCATCGGTTGATTTTTTGAATTTCATCAAGGATTAATATTGCATTACCTTTTGTTTTTGCAAGTTCTCGGGCTTTAATCCAATGTTGCTCAATCCACTGGGTGGATGGTGGTGCGAGTAAATCAGCTGTTTCATAGAGATATGGCCAATGAACCTCTTCCATATAATGATGGATAGCGGTTGTTTTACCCACTTGCCTAGGGCCAGAGATAATTTGTATGAGATTTGGCCCATGGGAAAAGTGGTCCATTAAGCAGTTCAAAGGCGATAATCGCTTATAAGTGTATGTCATAACCTATTAATAATACGATGTTATTTCGAAAATCAACCATTTACTCAATCAAATGAGTAATTGGTAAGTTATAATGTGTACTCGGTGCCTGGCACCGGAACCGCGTGTGTGAAACATTGTCATTTTGGGTCTCACAACTGTCATTCTCGTGCATTGACACGGGAATCCATAAATCCAGTGCCAGGCACCGATGTCATTCATTCTACAATCACTTCCCTCCATATTTGGCACAATATTTGCTATTATTAATAGCATAATATGTGAATGACAAAAAAATGCTGTAATATCATGAGGTTGTAAAATACCTCAATTATTGTCTGGAGAGGAGAGTCCTCATGTCTGTTGGAATGAATCGAATTGGCGATGGCTGGCAGCAGTCATCAAATAGTGGTGAGACAAAAGAAAAAACATCCGATGCATTGCGCAAACAGGGCAATCAATCGGTAACGGATAATCAAGCGATTGCGAATAAGCAGGGCAATCAATTGGCAAATCAATCCACCTCTCATCGCGGCACAAGCCTTGCGAATTTGCCGCAAAAACCATCAGCACAGCCAAATCAATCACAGATTGATGGCAAACCGGCGGATCCTAGCCAGTCACAGTCAAATGCACATAAAAATGATGCATCGCAATTACGTAACCAAACCACACAGCAGCATGCAGGTAATTATGAACACGCCAAATCCAAAGCAGGTATGCTGCAAAAAAGTGTGATTAAACAGCCTAAATCAACAAATGATGCAATTCGTCAGCGTCTGCAGTCAAATGCCCCTGCAATGCCAAACGCAAAGTCAGCGACTGCGCAGCCGCGCGGTTTATCTCAAATGCTGCCAAATTTGTCCTCGCAGGCAAAGTCATCTGGGCTGCTAAGGCCAGGTCCGCAGGCAAAGTCTGAGCAACTGCATGCACCTGCTCGTGCACGCAATAATACATCCACAAAGCAGCCGCATGATATGGTGAAGCAGGCACTTCAATTGCCGCAGAATAATACGCTTTCCCAAATGCCAAAGGAAAATGCGCCATTGGCCCAATTGGCAATAGCAGCGATGCCAAAAAATATGCAAAAAACACGCAACAATTCGCATGTATCAACCGATAATAAAGGGAGAACTAAAAAAACGCGCGACACATTGGCTAAACGTGGCGGACGTGCACGGGCTGGCAAAAAATCATATGCTGGCGCGAGTGGCGCGAGCATGGATTTATCGCGTTTGATGAGTGGATTGGATAGTGGTATTGATTTTGGTTTTGGTGATAGCAATGTCTTGTCACAGGGCGAGGTCCCTGATATAGACGATATGGCGGCCATGTCGCCAACGGCTGTGATCGTGGCATTTAATGAAGATAGTATGCCCACCTCACTTAAAGCCGGATATATGCGTTTCCAACGCAATGTATTAAAGCTCATGGGCTTGGAAGCAGAAAATAAAGTGTGTAGCGCCATGCGCATCGACACACAGATTAAGGGTACAGCTTTAAGTAAACGCGTGGATGATCCAGGTCAAGTGGCAGATATGACGCGCATGCTATCTGGATCCTTAAGTAATATCTATGGAGGACTACATGTCTAGCATTAGTCGCACATTAAATAATATCGAGTCGCGATTATCTGTTGATCCGTTGCGAAGCGAGTATCAAGGGATTATGGGTAGTAATAATTCGACGTCCATATCCTCTTCGTTTGTCAGCAATGCGTCGCGCGGATCGCAAAATATGACAGCTAAACTCGGTAATTTATGTCAATCCATTATTGCGCGTCAATCGCCGCAAGCGAGTACTATATCGTCTGAAGCAACGGATGCTTTGCTTAAAAGTGCCATTGGCATGATGGGTGGGTTGGCACCTGCACCGACACCGTCTGGGAATGATGCGTCATCGATTCAAGTTGGGGATGATGCAGGCGCATCCGATGATGAGGAAAGCTCTGAAGTCAGTCCAGCGGAAGAAAAAAATATCACCGCCTTTTTAGAAAAGTGCGGGCTTGAGGGAGACAACGCAGGCAAGGCGATCACCTGGGCCACGGATAAGTTTACACGCATTGAAGGTGGTATTGATAAGCGTGGCATGATGAGCGCGCTTAAGAGTATGCCGGCTAAGTCAGGTGACTCTAATAATTATGCCAAAGCATTGGCCAAGTGGTGGAGTAAACATACGCCAAATAGCGATCAACGCTTGGATAATAATCAATTTGATCATTTGATGGCCACTAAATTGCGCAAGTCATCCGATGTCAAATTAACGCGTACGGACAATAAAAAAGTCATTGAAGCCACGCTGGATGCAGACTTTGGTGGATTGGCAAAAAATGCCAAAGTGGTTCTTAAAGGTGGCAAATGGTATGATGCTTCGGATAATGCCGTGGTTCCGGATCTCCTGCCGCCAACAGCTAAAGTGCCAAAGGCGGATGAAAAAAATGCTGAAGATAAAAAATTCACTGTCAACGGCATGGGCGATTGGAAACAAACGCCAGAGTTTGATCCCATTGCATTCTTAAAATCAGTGGACGCGTCCCTTGCCGGTTTTGATAAAGAAAACGTT
>CAYZSU010000077.1:0-10528 GCA_964480565.1 uncultured Myxococcales bacterium
ATCTGCGCGGTGAATAATAATTGTATTGGCATTTGGGATGTCTAGCCCAGACTCAACGATCGTTGTGCATAAAAGAACATCTGTCCGGTGGTGTAAAAAATCGATCATTACTTTTTCAAGCTCAGATTCTTTTAATTGCCCATGGCCAATGCCAATGCGGACATCAGGTAAGAGTGCGTGCAATCGCTCGTACATGGCATAGATTGTTTCCACGCGATTATGAATGAAAAATACTTGGCCATCGCGATTTAATTCATTGTGAATAGCATGCATAATCATTACATCGTCAAAATCAGTGACATAAGTGGCTATCGATTGGCGGCTAGCGGGTGGGGTATTGATAATACTTATATCACGAATGCCTGTTAATGATAAATTTAATGTGCGAGGAATGGGTGTGGCTGTCATAGAAATAATATCCACTGTGGCTTTTAATTCCTTGATTCGCTCCTTGTGGCTGACTCCAAAACGATGCTCTTCATCAACGATCAATAGTCCCAGATTTTTAAATGAAATATTTTTTTGAAGTAAGCTATGCGTACCAATGACAATGTCGAGGGTGCCGCGATAAATAGTTTCTTTAATTTGATTGCGTTCTTTTATTGATCTAAATCGGCTGAGCATATCGATAGTTAAAGCCGTATGTTTAAATCGTTCTTTAAACGATTCAAAATGCTGAAATGCGAGTACAGTGGTGGGGGTAAGTATAGCGACTTGTTTGCCGGAGATAGCTGCTCTAAATGCAGCGCGCATGGCTACTTCTGTTTTTCCATAGCCCACATCGCCACAAATAAGACGATCTGATGGTTTGTCTGTATCCAAATCTGCCATAATGTCTGCAATGGCTTTTGATTGATCCGGTGTTTCATCAAATGGAAATGCAGTTGAAAACTCTTCATATGCAAATCCGCCGCTTGGAAAGGCATGTCCTTTTTTCAGCTTTCGTTTGGCAAATGTAGTCAGTAATTCATTCGCCATTTTTCGAATATCTTCTTGTGCTTTTTTTGTGATTTTTTTCCAACGAACACCACCTAATTTATCAAGCATGGGAGGTGTGTTTCGAGAGCTAATGTATTTGCCGATCAATCCAAGCCGATAGGCTGGAACATAGAGTTTATCCCCACCTATGTATTCCAATAAAATATAATCGCCTGGAATAGTCGCAATAGTTAAATGCGACAAACCCAAATATCTGCCAATGCCGTGTTTTTCATGAACAATGTAATCATTGGGGGTTAACTCAGCTAAGGATCTAAATGGATCTATATCCGACGGTGGTGGTGCTTGTTTTCGAGTATGTTTACCAAATATATCAGATTCTGTGAGGACAATGAGTTTTTGATCATCCCATCTAAACCCACTATTGATATCGCCCGTTAGGATCATGCAGGTATTTTTTTTAGATAGGAGTTGTGTGAAGGAGTCTTTATATATCTGTGCATTTAATTCATACTTGGATAAAATATCATGTAATTGATCACACTGTGACTCCGAATGGCATACGATAATCACTCGAAAAAGGCTGTTCATCCATTGTCGAATATAGTCGCTGATAAATCGAAACATATGGTCATAGTCCATGGATTCTATTTGTTTCTGAAATGCTAGATTGGATGTGATATCAACAATATGAGTTTGAGAATCAGGTGTGCTTGGGTTAAAATAAATTTTTGAATACTCTTTGAGTAGCGTTGACCAGTGATTTTCCAAAACAATAATTTGATCTGGCGAAATAATACGTTCAATGGATTGTGTGTTTTTATATAAGTCCTGAATTCGGTGCCAAGTGCGATTGCACATGTCTTCGATTTTTATTTGATCGTAGAATATAGTGGATGCAGTATTTGGGAGATAATCGCAAATAGTATGCAGTGTATTGTGGAATAATGGTAAAAATGTGTTTATTCCTGAAAATGAAATGCCTGTGTGAATATTCTCAATTAGCTGCTTGCGTGTAGTTGCAGGGATGTTGTTGTGGGTTAATTGTCGAATATGATGAGCGGCTTTATCTCGATTGCTTTTATTCATGGCAAATAATGCAGCAGGTAAAATTGTGCAATTATTTTCTGATTCAGCATGACGCTTAGATCGTTGTGAGACAGGGTTGAAGGGAGTTATTTGATCAATGATATCAAAGTCCCATTCAATGCGCATGGGTTGGGGCATATTGGGGGACCAAATATCTAAAATATTGCCTCGTCTGGAAAAAGTACCAATATCTTCAACAACTGGCATTTCTTCATAACCATATAATACGAGATGCTCTGTGATCTGTTGAACGGATATATTATCCTTTTGTTGTACAGTAAAAATTGCATTTGAAAAAAAAGATTTTGGAGGAACACGCATTAAAAACGATGATATAGGTACAATTAAAACAATAGGTTCGTGATTGATTAGTTTAAATAAACATGCGATTTGGCCCGATTGTTCAATAGGGTCTGCATTCATTCGTGTATATGGCATGGCAGAAGTGCTTGGAAAAATATGAATACGGCGGCCTGTATGATTATCTGAAAAAAGGGTTAATGATTTTGATAGCTTTTGTGCCTGGAAATCATCCGGTACTATAATGAGAGTTGGTGTTTGATCATTATGTGCAATAAATTGTGCGCATATTAAATCAGAGCTACATGATATTGCCCCAGCAATAGACACAGATGTGCCTGCTTTAGGAACGATTAAATTAATGGGATTGAAATCGTGCATGGCAGAGCTTGTAGAGAGTGAAAATAGCGCTGTCAAGTGATGACAGCGCTATCGTTGATAATATACTTCTATTTTTGAAACTCCATTACATACGGCTATGCGCAGGCAATGCCGCATAGGTTGATTGCACTGATGATAGAGGTTTATGGATATACGAGCCAACAAGCAGGGATAATTCATTAATGGCTTGATTTAAATGTGACACTTGACTGCTTAATTTTCGACTTGTTGTCGATGTTTGCTCTGATACAATGGTGCTACTCTGCGTGGTTTTATCGATTTCGCTAATAGCTGTATTGAGTTGTTCAATGCCCATGGCTTGCTCATTGGTTGCTGTAGACACATCATTTACGAGTTGGGTAACCTTGCTTATTTTATCGACAATAGTTTGTAAGTTGTTTGCAACATCATCGGATATGCGAACACCTTGTTCAGCACTTGTTTGTGATTCTTGAATAAGGTCGGATGTTGTTTTGGCCGCTTCAGCCGATCGTTGGGCTAAATTTCTGACTTCTTCTGCAACAACTGCAAATCCTTTTCCTGCTTCACCTGCTCTAGCTGCTTCAACTGCGGCATTTAAGGCCAGTAAATTCGTTTGAAATGCAATGTCATCAATAATACGCATAATACGTGCTGTTTCATCGGATGATGATTTCATTTGTCGAATAGCATCTCCCATGCTTTGCATTGAACCATGTCCTTGGTTGGCAGCTTGTTGGCTGTCCGATGCCATTGAACTGGCTTGCTGTGCATTATCTGCAGTGAGTTTGACCATGGATGACATTTCTTCCACAGATGCGGATACCTCTTCCAATGTAGCGGCCTGTTCGCTTGTATTATCTGCGACTTTACCACTAACCTCTGCGGTTTCATTGGCTTGAGATAGTATCATATTCGTTTCTTCCTGAATGGTATTGATGATACGCTTTAATGTCGATGTTAATGGACGGATAATAAATAGCCATACTGCTGATGTAAGAATTACCATGGCAATGACAATGCAGATTGTTGCCATGCGAATCAGCATTGCCTCTGATTTGCTATGTTTTTCAAACATGCCGACGGCTTTATTCATTTCTTTTAATAAAGAGATATTATGGTCGGTAACATAGGAGATCGATTGTGTGGCATTATCATTATTTGCAATGATATTTTGAATATGCACCTTAAAGGGGGTCCAAATATTTTTTACTTTAATGAGCTGGTTTCGGGTGTCACCTTGTGTTGTGCCAGGTAATCCCAATGAGTCATTGCCGTTAAGGAGACCCATGATCGTTTTGTCGAATAATGATGCTGTTTGACTCAAGCTATTCTTAATAGAATTGCTAGAGGGATTGGATCTGAGCTGCAATGCTTCTTTTGTCATTTTTTGACTTAGCATGCGCTGCTTTCCAGCTAAATTGATTATAATACTGGCATCTTGTTGATCGCTGGACAGGACAATTATTAGTATTGCAATGCCAAGCGCTAGAAAAATAGAAAAGATTGCCGTTAATTTTGTTTGAATCGTATACATATTATCTCCCCCTTAAAAATTAGATAATCTAATAATCTTACGTATTATAAATAGGTGATTGGTAATATGCAATTGATTTCATAATGGAGTGTTCAAAAAATACCTAACTTTTGTTTTTTCGCGTATTTTCGTTTAGGCTTGAACCTTTAGTAATTCTATTTTTAGGAGCTTGGCGATGCCCCTCTGTCAACAAAAACCAGCGGAGTCTTTCCTCGCAATTTTAATTATTCCTGAAACACTCCCACAAATTATTTCAGTATTGTTATTTAAACTGCTTGATGATAGCGTCCCGCCTCCTTTTAATAGTTCTATCTAATAGATTCATTGAAACAAGGAGGTTAAATGAAGTCATCAGAAATCCGACATGCATTCTTATCCTATTTTGAGAAAAATAATCACCAAAGTGTGAAGAGTGCATCATTGGTGCCTAATAATGATTCCACATTGTACTTTACAAATGCAGGAATGGTACCGTTTAAAGAAACCTTTCTTGGGGAGGAGTCTCGTAATTATACACGGGCATGTTCATCTCAAAAATGTATGCGAGTATCTGGCAAACACAATGATTTGGAAAATGTTGGACATACTCCCAGACATCATACTTTCTTTGAGATGTTAGGGAATTTTAGTTTTGGCGATTACTTTAAAAAAGAAGCGATTGCATATGCATGGGAGTTTTTTACAAAAGTGCTTAATTTAACTCAGGACCGTTTAATTGTAACTGTGTTTCGTGATGATGCGGAGGCCTATCAGTTATGGAAAAAACACGTGCCAGAGTCTCGTATTTTTACATTGGATGAAAAGGATAATTTTTGGTCGATGGGTGATACAGGTCCGTGTGGGCCATGTTCAGAAATTTTATGGGATTTTGGCGACGGTGGTATTTGCGCAAATGACTTGGATTCCAATCGATTTATGGAATTATGGAACTTAGTGTTCATGCAGTATAGTCGATCAGCAGATGGACAAATGGCTAGATTAAGTGCGCCTTGCGTTGATACAGGTATGGGATTAGAGCGCATTAGTGCCATTATGCAAGGTGTTCAAACGAATTGGGAAAGTGATGTATTTCAACCAATAATACAAGCGATTGCACAGATGCTTCATGTGGATGATTTTACGCAACCTCAAATGCAAATTGCATTGCGAGTGATTGCGGATCACTTGCGATGTGCTACATTTCTAATTGGCGATGGTGTTATTCCATCCAATGAAGGTCGTGGTTATGTACTTCGTCGTATTTTGCGCCGAGCTGTCCGGTATGGAAAGCGCTTGGATTGTCATCGTCCGTTTATGAATCAATTAATTCATGTGGTTATTGATAAAATGGGGAGTGCATATCCAGAGCTTGTGTCGCATCAGCAGTTTATTGAAAAAGTAATTTTTTCCGAAGAGGAGCGCTTTTTTGAAACCTTAGATAAAGGTTTGGAATTATTAAAGGATGAAATGAAAAAATCTGCGAGTCAATGTTTGTCAGGTGCGATTGCATTTCGGCTTTACGATACATTTGGTTTTCCTTTAGATGTTACTGAGCTCATTGCAAAGGAAAATGGTTTTTCTGTGGATCACGCGAGTTTTCATGATGCGATGAATGTGCAGCGTCAGCGCGCAAGAGCGAATTGGAAAGGCTCGGGTGAAGTGGCGGTTGATGCAGTATATAAAGATCTATCTCAACAAGAAATTAAATCCAATTTTTTAGGGTATTCAAAAGAAAATAGCGCTGCTAATGTGATTGCAATTATTCATGATGGGGTAATTGTCGATCATGCGAGTAATGGACAGGAAATTGCATTTATAACGGATCAAACTCCTTTCTACGGTGAAAGCGGTGGCCAAATTGGCGATAGCGGTGTTGCTATTTCAAATGATGGAACGGGTGTCGTTGATATTGAAATTACAAATACAATGCGACCATTAAATGATTTATTTGTGCATCAGGGTGTTATCAGGCGAGGTAAGGTAACTACGGATATGATGCTAACTTTGGCGGTGAATTCAGAGAAAAGGCATTCAATCTGTTGCAATCATACAGCGACTCATATCATGCATCAGGTATTGCGCGAGGTCTTGGGCGAGCATGTGAAACAAGCAGGTTCTCTTGTAAGTGATAAACGCCTTCGATTTGATTTTTCGCATTTTCAATCACTTTCCACGCAAGAATTGCAGGCTATTGAGGATAAGGTTAATGCGATTATTCGTCGTAATTTATTGGTAATTACTTATGAATTAACCTATGAAGAGGCTGTAGATAAAGGTGCACTTGCTTTTTTTGGTGAAAAATACAGCGATCGTGTGCGAATGATCGATATATCTGGTTTTTCTAAAGAACTTTGTGGCGGGACGCATGTGAATGCGACAGGTGAGATCGGTTTATTTAAACTCATTTCAGAATCATCTGTTGCAGCAGGTGTGCGACGAATTGAAGCGATCACTGCAAGTAATGCCATTGACTATGTGCGCGATTTGGAATGCTTTCAAATGGATATTGCATTCGCATTAAAGTCCAAGCCAAGTGAAAGTTTGGATAAAGTGAATAAACTTAAACAGCGTATTTCTGAGTTAGAAAAAGAATTGCAGTCAGCATTTGAGAGTCAACACCCACATGTAGAGGCCAATAGTCATGTGCAGAAAATAAACAATAGTCATGTGCTTGCAGAAGAGGTGTCTGTTCCAAATCGAAATGCATTGGGCCAATTGGCTGAAAAATATCGCGATCAGTTGGGTGATGCAGTTATTGTATTGGCTGCTCAAATAGACGGAAAAATAGCTATTGTTTCCACAGTTAGCAAGTCATTGCATAATCGTTATCATGCTGGAAATCTTGTGAAATTTGTATCCGAACAGGTGGGTGGAAAAGGCGGTGGACGAGCTGCTTTTGCTCAAGGTGGTGGCAGTGATTATTCAAAACTAAACAATGCATTACAATCAGTATATACATTTATAAACGATCAGGAGGATGTATGATAGTAGCAACAAAGGTACGTGTCGGGATGATGATTATTTATGAAGGCGAGCTATGTCGTATAATAAAAAGGGAGCACGTGACGCCGGGCAAGGGAAAAGCGCATGTTTCCGGGATATTGCGCAATGTGAAGACGAATACATCCTTTCCTTTTCGATGGAATTCCGATGTGAAAATCGAGCGTGCATTTTTGGAAGATCATGAGATGGAATATCTGTATGATGATGGTGAAAAGTATTATTTAATGAATACATCTTCCTATGAGCAAATTGAAATGGATCATGAGATGTTTGGTGAGGCCATTAATTTTGTTTTACCCAATACTAAAGTGACTGTGACTTTTTTTGAAGGAAATCCAGTGGGTATTGAATTACCACAGAATGTGGTACTTAAAGTCATTGATGCAGAACCCTCAGTGAAAAAACAAACAGCCACTGGGTCGTATAAACGATGCACCGTGGAAACAGGGTTGGTCGTGCAAGTACCTCCATTTGTTGAGGCTAATGATTTGATTCGTGTGAATACGGAGTCAGGCGATTATTTGGAACGTGCATAAAGGGGGTGTTTTTTTTGATACCTATCATGTAATGATAGATTATATTTCGCCAAGTATATAGAAAGACTTGCTTTTTTGACATTTGGGCAGTATGTCACATGTTCAATTACAATGGTCTTACAGTAATAATGTAAAATGAAAATAATAATAATAGTGGCTTTCTTGATACAGCAATTATAAGGAGACATCGTGGGTTCAAGACGAAAAGCAAGAGAGAGTATTTTACAAATGTTATTTCAGCATGAATTTGTAAAAGGATCTATTCAATCAACAATTCTATTATATTGGAAAAATAATCCTGCATCAAATGATATTCGTATTTTTGCCAATGAATTGGTTGTTGATATTTCTGCATGCATTGATGATCTTGATAACATTATTATGGAAAGTTCTACCAATTGGAAGATGTCACGCATGGCTGCTGTGGATCGGAATATTTTACGACTTGCAGTTTATGAAATGAAATTTCGCGAGGATATCCCTGTAAATGTCAGTATTAATGAGGCCGTGGAAATTGCCAAACGATTTGGAACGAGTGAGAGCAGTGCATTTGTAAATGGTATTTTGGATAATATTGCCAAACGTAATTCTTAAGAGTAATGATGGTGAATGGAAATGATTGATAAAAAACGATGTATTATTGTAGCAAAATCAGCTGGGTTTTGTTGGGGCGTTCGTCGCGCATTTGATAAAGTCATGGATATTGCTCAAAATCATCCAGAAAATAAACCTATACATACCTATGGTCCGCTAATTCACAATTCCCATGCTGTAAATATGTTGAAAGAAAAAGGTATTCATGTTCTTGAGACTATTCCTGAAACAGCAAATGGAACCATTGTTATACGCACGCATGGAGTGCCTCCAGATATTCGCGATAAATTAAAGTCTTCTGGTGCAAAAATTTGTGATGCAACATGTCCGGATGTTGCAGTGATACAGGGAACTGTGCGCAAGCACTTGCGAATGGGTTGTTTTATTATCATTATTGGCAATAAAGAACATCCTGAAGTGGAAGCATTGCTTGGTTTTGCAGAAGAACGTGGTGCATGTGTGAATAGTGAAAAAGAAGTTGCGGCATTATCAAAAGATTTAGGTAAAATATGTGTGGTATCGCAAAGTACACAGCAGCGAAATCGATTTCATAATTTAGTGGATCAAATTAAATCAAAATATCCAAATTGCATTGTCTTTGATACAATTTGTAAGTCAACGGTACTTCGCCAAGAAGAAGTGCGTGCACTTGCTGATGAAGTGGATGCCATGGTTGTTGTGGGTGGACGAAATAGTTCCAATACGAATCGTTTAGCGGAAATATCCAGAGAAACGAAAACACCGACTTTTTTTATTGAAAATGATGAAGAACTTAATCTTGACGATTTTTTAGATGCAAATGTGATTGGGATTACAGCTGGAGCGTCAACGCCAAACTGGATCATTGATCGTGTAATTTTACGATTGCAATCCAATTAATAATTATCGATTTATCCTAATTTTTTTGCCGATCGATTTTCAACTATTAGATTATTTAGAATTTACAATGACAGAGTTGCTTGATTGTTGAGCAGTTTCATTAAATCATATTATCAGGAGCTATGGATGACAACATTTAATCGTCAATTATTTGGAACCGATGGTGTTCGTGGAATAGCCAATAGTTATCCAATGAATGCATCGATGGCTATGAAATTGGGCCAAGCGATTGCACATGTATTTAAAAAGGCTGCAGGGTTAAATCGCATTGTGGTAGGAAAAGATACGCGTTTATCCGGCTATGTTATTGAGTCTGCTTTAGTTTCTGGGATCTGCTCAATGGGTATGGATGCCATGTTGGTGGGGCCTTTGCCGAGCCCAGGCATTGCATTTATTGCCAACAGTATGCGCGCGCATGCAGGGGTGATGGTTTCTGCATCACATAATCCCGTTGAATATAATGGTATTAAATTTTTTGATCAGAATGGCTTTAAAATACCGGATGAAACAGAATCTTATATGGAAAAGTTGATTTTTGATGATCAGCTAGATGAACATTGTGTAGCGCCTGAAAATATGGGAAAAGCCTATCGGATCGATGATGCATCAGGTCGCTATATTCAATATTTAAAAAATACTTTTCCAGATTATTTAAGTTTGGATGGATTAAAAATAGTGCTCGATTGTGCCAATGGCGCTGGATATAAAGTGGCTCCTGATGTGTTTACGGAATTAGGTGCAAACCTTATCTCAACTGCAATAGAGCCAAATGGTGTGAATATTAATGTCGATTCTGGGGCATTGCATCCCAATCGTATGGCAAAATTAGTGAAAGATCATGGTGCTGATATCGGTATTGCACTCGATGGTGATGCAGATCGAATTATAATGTGTGATGAAAAAGCCAATGTAATTGATGGGGATGGCATTTTAGCAATATGCGCCAATCATTTATTTATAAAAGGGAATTTAGCCCATAATACAGTGGTTGGCACACATATGAGTAATATGGGGCTGGAGCACTACCTGCTGCAAAAAGGAATTCATTTTGAACGTACTCGCGTGGGTGATCGATATGTGATGGAGCGAATGCGGGAAAAGGGGTATAATTTGGGGGGAGAAAATAGCGGGCATATTATTTTTCTTCATCATACAACGTCTGGTGATGGAACATTGGCAGCGCTTCGTGTGCTATCTGTGCTGTGTCAGAGTAAAAAGCGTTTGTCTGAGCTCAATAGTGGCTTTGCATTATTTCCCCAAGTGATCAAAAATATTTTTGTTATGGAAAAGAAACCATTGGATGACATGTCTG
>CAYZSU010000078.1:0-10147 GCA_964480565.1 uncultured Myxococcales bacterium
TGCATTATTTCCCCAAGTGATCAAAAATATTTTTGTTATGGAAAAGAAACCATTTGATGACATGTCTGATGTGCGTGAGTGTATTACAGATATTGAGAATAAATTAGGAACTACTGGTCGCGTGCTTGTAAGATATTCGGGGACGGAAAATATTTTACGCGTGATGGTGGAAGGTCAGCAGGAAAATGATATTGAGCAATATGCCACATGTATTGCTAAGTTGATAAAAGCACATATAGGAAAATAATTGAATTTAAGGGGCTTTTGCCGCCCCTTTTTTTTCGGCAAAATCTGTCGAAGTCTTTTCTACTTTGCTTGCTCGTTGGAATCTACAACATAATAGTGATGGATTCTTATAAGGTGTCCTAGGGGGTTGGTAGTGGTAAAGATGTAGTGCATTGATTGCTTTGGAGGAACGATGTTTCAAGGGTTAAAGAGTACATTTGAACATACATTTAAAAAAATATCAGGTAAGGGAAAACTTCGTGAATCGGATATTGAACAAGCAGCGCGAGAACTTCGTTTGGCGCTATTGTCTGCGGATGTTCATTTTTCAGTCGTAAAGGATTTTATCGATGGTGTATCGAAAAAAGCCGTGGGTGAGGAGATTTTAAAATCCATTACACCGATTCAGCAATTTACTAAAATAGTGCATGATGAGCTCGTACGTGTGCTTGGAAAAGAACAGTCAGAGTTTGATTTTTCATGTAAACCGCCCATGATTGTGATGATGGTTGGTCTGCAAGGTAGTGGTAAAACAACGACCTGTGCGCGATTTGCAAAAATTTGTAAAGATAGTGGCAGACGACCGTATTTAGTTCCTGCGGATGTATACCGTCCTGCTGCTGTCGATCAACTGCAAGTATTGGCAGCTGATATTGGCGTGGATATATGGCCAACATCTGCCGGTGATAAAGCAATTAAGGTTGCAAAACGTGCCGTGAAACATGCCAAAAAACAAGGATATGATACAATAATTATTGATACAGCGGGTAGGCTTCATATAGACGAACAGATGATGGATGAAGTGCGTGATATAGCAAAGAAAGTCGAGCCACAACGGATTTTATATGTGGCAGATGCCATGACTGGACAAGATGCTATTCAATCCGCAAAAGCATTTAATGAAATTTTGGAAATTACAGGTGTGGTGTTGAGTAAGCTCGATGGGGATGCACGTGGTGGTGCGGCTTTATCAGTGCGTGCTGTTACAGGTAAACCCATTATTTATGCAGGTATTGGTGAGCGTTTAGATGATTTGGAACCATTTTATCCGGATCGGATGGCATCACGTATTTTAGGTAAGGGTGATATTGTTTCCCTGGTTGAAAAAGTGAGCAGTCAAATCGATGAGCAAGAGGGCATGGAAATGGGACAAGCCATGCTCAGCAATGAATTTAATTTTGAAGATTTCTTGAAACAACTTAAAATGGTTAAAAAATTAGGACCGTTAGAGCGTATGATGGGGATGATGCCAGGTATGGGCAGTATGATGAATAAAATGAATCCAGAACAGATGGAATTGGAATTAAAACGAAAAGAGGCGTTGATTTGCTCGATGACATGTCAAGAACGTCGATATCCAAAGATTTTAAATGGATCAAGGCGAAAGCGCATTGCGCTTGGGGCTGGTCTAGCCGTATCTGATTTAAATCGTATGATCAAAGAATTTGATATGTTTAAGAAGATGATGAAACAAATGAAATCCGGCGGATTGAAAAAAATGTTTAAGGGCTTGACTTCACAAGGTCTTTCCTGATATGAACCTCGGCTCAAGTAGTGTGAATTTTTATAATAAATTATGCTAGAAACTAATTTTGGAGGGTTTTATGGCTGTGAGAATTCGTTTAGCAAGAGGTGGAAAAAAGAAAAAGCCATTTTATCAAGTTGTCGTGGCAGATAAAAGAATGCCGCGTGATGGACGTTTTATTGAAATTGTTGGTACATACTGCCCTCAAAATAAAGATAATCCGTTTGAAGCAAAATCAGGTGGCGATCGAATTAAACATTGGTTGTCAAAAGGTGCAACGCCATCAGAAACAGTGGCTAAATTAATAAAATCGCTGTAAATAACATAGTGCACGTTCTATATTAATGATCGTTTTGGAGGAGAGGAATATGTCAGAACAGTCCATGCAGCAGTTAATTAATGTTATTGCCAGATCCTTAGTAGATAATCCAGATGCTGTTGAAGTGAATGAGGTTGAGGGTGAACAGACAACCGTTGTTGAATTGAAAGTTGCCAAAGAAGATTTAGGGAAAGTAATTGGCAAACAAGGTCGTACCGCACGTGCATTGCGAACAATACTAGCTGCGGCGTCTACAAAAATTCGTAAACGATCCGTATTAGAAATTTTAGAATAGTTTTATGTCAATGGATACACTTATTGAATGTGGGCGAATAGGAAGAACATTTGGTGTTAAAGGTGATCTTGTTGTTCATTGGAATAATAAACAAGCCCCAGTGTCTGTTGAAGAAGTACTTTTTATAGGACAATCAGTTCAAGTAACTAATGAATATTGTGTAGCGGCGTTGCGACAGCAGGGCCGCTCTTTTATTGTTCAGTTGACCGATATAACTAATCGTGAACTTGCGAAATCCTTGACAGGTCAATTTGTGTATTTACCCGAGTCCCATTTAACGCCGCTGGCTTCGGATGAGTATTATTGCTATCAGCTGTTGGGCATGAATGTGGTCACAGATGCAGGTATAGATGTGGGTAAAGTGGTTCATATCTTTTCAGCAGGTGAAAATGATGTATATGAAGTTAGTCGAGTAGGTATGGAAGGCAAAAATGTTCTAATTCCTGCGATTGTACAGGTAATTAAAGAAATAAGTGTGTCAGAAAAGCGGATAATAATTTACCCGATCAATGGTTTGTTGGACGAGAAATAAATGCAAATTGATATTGTCAGTATTTTTCCCGATATGTTTACATCCGTATGTGAGTCATCAATTATAAGTCGTGCCTGTCAAAAAGAAATTATCTCAATTAACTATCATAATATTCGCGATTTTTCGAAAGACAAACATCATAAAGTGGATGACGCCCCTTATGGCGGTGGTGCAGGAATGGTAATGATGGCACCGCCTGTGATTGATGCAGTGCGATCATTACCCAGAAAAAAGAAATCGCATTGTATTTTCTTGTCGCCGCAAGGCAGTGTTTTTAATCAAGAAAAAGCACAGTCACTTGCATCATTTGATCAGCTAATTCTATTGTGTGGACGGTATGAAGGTATTGATCAGCGTGCTATTGACTTGGTTGTGGATGATGAAATATCCATTGGTGATTATATTCTAACGGGTGGTGAGTTGGCGGCAATGGTTGTACTTGATGCAACAGTTCGACTATTACCAGGCGTATTAGGAAATAGTGAGTCCATTCAGGATGAGTCGTTTTCACAGGGTTTATTGGAATACCCTCATTATACGCGACCGGAAACTTTTGAAGGAAATGCAGTGCCAAAGGTGCTTCTATCCGGTAATCATGCTGATATCAATCAGTGGCGTCATGATCAAGCAAAAAAACGAACGCAAGAAAAACGTCCGGATTTATATACTAACTATCAAGCTGTCCATGAAGTAGATTGTCCTAAAATTATTTCTAAGGTGAATTCCGATAAATAAAATATAAGTCAAATATTTTGATGGCAGTTCCATTATTATCAGATGAAATGCGCAATCTAAATGATAGTGCAATTGAAGCGGGCTTAGTTGATTTTGAGCTGCGCCTTTTGCCTGGATTGCGATTGAAAATTTACATTCATTGTTGTGGAATTAGTGGGTTTGATTTTTATATCCGCTATGGACAAGTGAACGGCCAGGGTGCTACAAATTGCCTATCTTACAAAGGAGATTGATTATGATTGCATATTGTGGACTCAATTGTGATACATGCATTGCCTATAAGGCAACGCAGTCAGGCGATGACAATGAACTAAAAAAAGTCGCTGAGATTTGGTCAAAGGAATATAATGCCGATGTAAAATCAGAGCACGTGATTTGCGATGGTTGCAAGGCGAATAAACGACAATGTTTTCACTGCGCCAATTCATGTAATATTAGAAAGTGCTGCCCGGAAAAAGGGCATGACTTCTGTATTGAATGCGATGAGTTTCCTTGTGATGATGCGCGCTTTGTCGTGGATAATGTGCCAGAGGCAATGGCGAATTTGAAAAAAGCGACCATGCGTTAATTTGAATAAGGCATTTTCTAAAAACGATCATTGGTTATTTTATTAATGTTGAATGTAAGGGCTAGTTGCAAACGATGGGACAGTCCAGAGTTTTTTGCCTTCACCTATGAGCACGGAGTAATGCTCTCCATTTGGGTCGGATGAAAATATTAAATCATATGCTGGGGAGATGCGCCAGGTGCCTCTATCATCCATTAGAAATGAAAAATTTTTCGCATGATCATCCCTATTATAGCTTAATATAGTAAAGACATAATTCCGAACTCGGTATTCTATGACTTGCATATAATAACTCACTAATCGTGTGCATATGAATGGATGTGCTATGCTGTCTATCACAGCGTAACGGGCGTATTGCAAAAAAATAGTCGATCGAATGAAAGCAATCAAATGTATGTTTTCATGTTGAAAACATTTATATGTATTTGAAACAGAAAGGACATATATGAAGATTATTTCATCCACTATTTTTATCTTGAGCGTTATCAGTTATATGCTGTTTTTTCCACTCAACGCCAATGCAAAAAGTCATTGGTTAACTGGCGGCCTGATTGGTGGAGGCGCTGGGCTTGGTGTTGGCTTGGCAGTTGGGTTGACAGGGAAGTGTTCTGATGGCGGGCAAAATAATGTGGACTGTGATATACCTCGTGATAAAATAACAATGATTACTGCGCCAACATTTACAGCTATTGGATTTGGCGTGGGTGCACTCACTGGAAGTTTTATTAAAAAAAATGAAGATTCAGCTCATGATGGCAATGATGCGAGTACCTTTATGCCATCTGTAGTTGTTGATCCACTTACAAATACCTACGGTATTGGCGCATCTGTTAATTTTTAATGCTATTGATTACAAATTAATAGATTATGTGGATTTTAAGGAAATGATTCTTGATGCAATTATTCGGGAAAAAATTGCTGTTTTTCATCACTCCCATTATATGGTAGAAGCAGGTATTAATGATGGATGTAATATGAGAAGTGAAAATAATAATATGTCCCACTGTGAAGCAGAATCATTGATGGTAGGGGTAAAGTTAGATTGGCAATGAATATAAGAATCGTTAGTCTATTTTATATTTTTCCAATGACAAGTCATTTAAACAATTAAGTCCAAGGGCAGTAATTTTTTTATCCAACGGGTAGGTATCTTTTCCTGGGTAAATGACCCACATATGCGCCAATGATAATTCATTAATGGCTGCAATCATTGATTTAGTGCGCTTTGGAGCTTCATTATATTTAATTTCACATCCCCATAGCTTGCCGTGTTTTTGAAAAATAAGATCCGCTTCAGCGCCAGTGTGCAATCCCCAAAAATGAACATCGTGTTCTGCTAAATTAAAGTGATTAATCACTTGCTCAATAGCAAATCCTTCCCAGGAAGCGCCTAACTTTGGATGAATGGATAATTGATGATGGTCTTCAATATGACTCAATGTATGGAATAGGCCGGAATCTCTAAAATAAATTTTGGGCCGTTTGATTAAACGCTTTTTCGTATTGTAATACCACGGTTGTAATTGTCTGATCAAAAAAGTGCCGGATAGAATATCAAGATAATGTTTGACCGTATGGTCTGCTGCGCCAAAGCTCTTGCCCAATTCTGAGGCATTAAGCAGTTGACCATGATAATGTGCGAGCATCATCCAAAATCGCCTTAGAGTACGTGCAGGAATGCGTATACCTAAATTGGGGATATCTCTTTCTAAATAAGTTTTAATAAAGTTCTGTCGCCACTGAATGGATGTGGCATTGCTGTTTGCTAAAAAAGATAGAGGATATCCACCTCGTAGCCATAGTTTGGATAGTAGCTTTGATTCAATGAGTTCAGAGGTGAATCCGCTTAATTCTAAAAAGGATATACGTCCAGCCAGGGATTCTGAACTATGTTTAATTAGATCAGGGGACGCACTGCCAAGTATGATAAATTTCCTCTGTTTATCATTATCGGCTAGGACACGTAAGATAGGGAATAGCTCAGGTTGATATTGAATTTCATCGATAATGATAATGCCTTTCAATGATTCCAGAGTAAGCATTGGATTTTGAATTCGACTAATATCCCTGGGATCTTCCAAATCCAAAAAAGTAATATGTTTGTGCGTGGAAATATCTGAAAACTGCTTGGCCAATGTGGTTTTTCCACATTGACGTGAGCCAAGAATAGCTACAATGGAATTATCGTGTAGTTTTGTTTTTAATTCCTGGATGGCTTTTTTTCGAGCAATTTTCATTTGATAATTATACATGAAATTTCGAAGTTGTCTATCGAAATTTCACACTTTATATGAATGTTCAGAGCATATTGCCAGAACCCTGTTTTCAATTGGAAAACGTTTTTTATGCAATTGTTTGGGAATAAATTGCTATTTTGAAAAAAATACACAATAAATGCGGACAATAACCGATAATAAAATAAATCACAAAAATGGAGATATATATGAAGACAAAATGGTATGCTGGACTAGTTGTATTAATCAGTATGGTAATGATGGGTTGTAATTCTGATGGAGGGTTTACATCTGAATCTGTTGATACGACTGTGCCGAATGAATCTGCCAATTCATCGCTATATGGAACATGGCAGCTTCGCGCCACAGTGAATCATGCCGTATGTTCTGGCAATGAGTCAGTGGACATCTCTGCTGCTGAAGCTATTGTTGAAGAATATCGTATTGTGCAGACCGCGGATGGATGTCTGATCAGCGACAATGATGCGGATGACCGTGAATTGAATAATAATGAGGATCTATTTGATGATGAGGATACGGAATGCCAAATTGGTGGTGATGTAATTACATTGGAGTTCTCTCAAAACCAGCAATTAGGGGATGGCTGCATTGCATACATGGATGCTGTTGCCCGTTTGCAGTTGGAAGGCGCCCAATTAAAGGGAACGTATTCTGTAGAAGTGCGACTAGGTGATGAATGTTCAACAACGGAAAGTTCTGTAATAGTCGATAGTGATTCGATTGCATCGGATTCACCGATAGGGGATCGATCAAAGGTGATGAGTTTTATGCCATCATTATCATTAAATAAATCCACGTCAGCCGGAGGTTCTACCCAGAATTGCACATTAACCGCGGATGTCGTTGGTTTTAAGATGAATTAATTGGATGTGTGAGTACTATCTCGCAATTGTTGCATTGCCTGCGCATAATCATCTGTATTAAATATAGCAGAGCCAGCCACAAAAATGCGACTACCTGCATCATAGGCATCTTTGATGGTTTGCGCATTAATGCCCCCATCAATTTGAATGGGAATGGTCAATTGTTTTTGATCTAAAATTTTTCTAAGTTCACGTATTTTATCTATGCTAGATGAAATAAAGGATTGCCCGCCAAATCCTGGATACACGGACATGGTTAAAATATAATCCGCTAAATGCAAATAGGGCATTGCATCTGCAAGAGGTGTGTCTGGATTAATAACAAGGCCAGCCTGGCAGTTATATGATTTAATAAGTGGCAATGTGATGGCAGGGTCTTCAGTTTCTATATGCACGGATATCCAATCAGCGCCCGATTTTGCAAATGATTCAATATAGCGACTGGGTTCTTCGATCATCAGGTGACAATCCAAGGGGAGGGTCGTATGTGGGCGAATTGACTTAACCACAGCCGGGCCAATCGTAATATTGGGCACAAAGTGACCATCCATCACATCCACATGAATTAAATCTGCGCCTGCGGATTGAACTGCTTGAATTTCCTGTGCTAAGTTTGCAAAATCTGCTGATAAAATTGACGGTGCAATTTGAATGTCATTATTTTGTGTCATGGCTAATCCGTTCTGAATGAATGCGCGTGCCATTTAGAAAATCGACAATGCTCATCTTTTGTTTGCCTTCCAATTGGACGTCAATAGGGTAAATAATGCCATTCGTACAGTAAATGCCCAAGCTGTTACCTTCAATGTGAATAGTGCCTGGCACATCATTGTGCGACAGCTCAATATATGTAGCCTCATGAATACGAAATCGCTTTTGGTCGATATATGTATAGGCGCCTGGCCAAGGGTTAAACCCTCGGATTAAATTATAAATGGAGGCTGCTGTGTCATCCCAATCGATTCGTCCATCTGTTTTTTTAAGTATGGGGGCAAAGGTGGCCTTGTCATGGTTCTGAGGTATGGAGTGTGCGTTATTGGATTTGATTTCCGATAATGTATGTTTGAGTAAGTCTGCACCAAGTATGGATAAACGGTCATGCAGCATGCCAGCGCTTTCGAGTTCATCGATGGGTGTTTCGCACATATGCAATATATTGCCTGCATCCATTTCTTCGCTTAAAAACATGGTTGTTATACCGGTTTGTTTTTCGCCATTTCGAATTGCCCATTGAATAGGCGCCGCACCTCTATACTTAGGCAATAGCGAGCCATGTACATTGATGCAGCCTTTGGAGGGCAATTCGAGAATTGTTTTTGGTAAAATCTTACCATAGGCCACGACTATAATGATGTCCGGTTTCAACTCAGAAAAATGTGCGAGTACATCCGGTGTGCGAATACGTGCAGGTTGGAATAAGGGTAAATTATGTTCCCTGGCAAATTGAGCCACTGGGCATGCAGTCAGTTTTTTACCCCTGCCAGCAGGCTTATCCGGTTGTGTGATCACTTGGACGATGGATTCATTTTGCTGCATTAGCATATCCAAACAGGGGACAGCAAAACCAGCAGAGCCCATAAATATGATATTCATGTGTTAATCTCCTTGTTTGGCTATTTTCTTTCGTTTTTTTAAATACATATCCTGCTTGATTTGACTGGCATAATCCAAAATAACATGGCCATCGAGATGGTCGATTTCATGCTGAATAGCAATGGCAAATAGGCCAGTGGCATCCATGCATCTTTCATTGCCATGCTCATCTTGATATTCGAGCGTGATATCTTTGGCGCGCGTGACTTCAATAGTCATGTCAGGTACGGACAAGCACCCTTCCTCGTAGGTTGTATCGCCATTTTTTTCTGTGATGATCGGATTGATCATTTTAATGAGCCCAGGCGCATCAGCATCTCCTTGGGCAACATCCAATACAATGATGCGTTTGGAAATGCCCACTTGGGGGGCTGCCAATCCAATGCCATTGCTGGCATACATGGTGTCTACCATATCAGCTAAAAGCTCAGTGATTTCTGAATCAATATTTTCAATGGGCTCGGATATTTTTCTTAAAATAGAATTTGGGTAAGTGATAATGTCTAACTGCATGTTCATTCCTTTATAGTGTAAATTTATGGATAGTTGGTGAGGGATAGTAAACATACAGATATGCAACCGCAAGCAATTAATGTGATATATGATAATGAGGGATATTAGTGTCATATATTTACTATGGGGTTGTTGAAAAACGCCCATCTTCGGTGTTTCCCGCTGCACCCGCAATCCTCACGTACTTTCGTGTACGCTCCGGTTGCGGATTTGCGGGCGCCTTGAATCTGGGCATTTTTGACCAACCCCACAAATTGTCCATTTTTCAACAGGCCCACTATACTATGGGACTGCCCTCAATATAGATGTTTTGTGGAGTTGTTTGAAAATATATTAAGATTGCTTGGGTCTCTGTCGAATTACTAAATGTTTCAGGTCTAAACGCAACTAATACATAGCGGATATGAGTTCTAACCGCTTGATTGGTATCTAAAAAATAAAACAGGCCCAAGCATTTTTATTGCATTGGGCCCAAATGGGGGACAATATTTATATTTCAAATCAATTACTCGTTCTATGTATATTATCGGTTGAATGAATACAAAAGTTGCGTATGTATTGATTTTTTTTCGAACATGAGTCATGGCTTCTTTATGAGAAAATCGCATGCATATTGTCATATTCCAGATGGGTCTAGGTTAAATCATAAACCACTGTCTATATCGAGGGCCATTTTTTTGGATCGTGATGGTGTGATCAATAAAAATGTGCATTATTTGTCCAA
>CAYZSU010000079.1:0-9985 GCA_964480565.1 uncultured Myxococcales bacterium
CCATAGCACACACTTGAGTTGCGGACTAGATGCTCTTCGCTAAGCGGTTACATTAAAACCATCTCGGCAACTTCGCGAAGCAGTTTCCTTGCTTGTAGATGATGAAGGGCCTGAAGTTTTATTTTTATACGAGCATCTCGCTCAACTTTGTATGTCTCTTTGAAATCATAATCTTGAATCGCCTCAATAAAGGCTTTAATTTTTGTCATTCCACAATAATACACCATCTAAAAAAATCGCACTCAAAATGGGTAATTATTTTACGTAATTGGTATTACCACTATCTACTTTTAATAAAATTCGAGCGTGAGTGATTTTGTAGGCCTGTGTTTTTCCCGCTTTGACAACCTCTTGTAGACCCTTACGTTCTTCCTTTGTTAATTTGACGATGTATTTTTTCATTTTGGAATCCCCTTTTACAGGGGTATACCACATTATTAATTTTATTACTCGTCAATTCATTGAAATCGGTGTACTACAGATTTATTCTACGTAAAGAAAAAAATAGATATAATGTTGTTGGTTATACAAGAGATGTCATTCCGGCCCTATTTGGGCAACGCAAGGGCATCGATGATTGCATCAAATTGTTTATGAATGCGACGGGATTTAAACGGATGCATTGGCAAAAAAGACTCCACAAAGCATGGCAACCAACATCCCTGGCATTTTTTCAATTTTTCCACATGGGCCTTATATGAATCAGATGCAATAATATCACTAAAATGACTCTTCGCTGCATTGCCAATGGGGTCACGATCGCATAGCAAGATATCGCCATTGGGGCATAAGAAAATCTTTGCTGTTCTAAAAATCGGATTCGTATAGGGGCAAATTTTTGGCGCTCTCTTTTTGGAATAGAGAGGAATGCCTTTTAAAAAAGTCGGATTTTGGGATAATATGCCTCGTTTCAGCGTCTCATCGATCACTTTTGCAAGTCCCTCATATTGATAGAGGGTTGGCAGGTCCGGATGATCATCGTCCTGATAAAAGAAGTGATTGGCACAGGAAATTCGATAATGCCAACCGTATTTTTCAGAAATATCCGCTATATCACCGACCTGATGCATATTCTGATCGCTAAGTACTGTATTGATAACCAAACGTGATGACGATCCCAAACGCTTTTTCTGCTCGGTTACCCAAGCAATGCTTTCCTGCAATCGATTCTCAGAATCAGACACGCCGCGCTGGCGTTTCGCTATATCGCCAAAACCATCAAATGAACATGCAATTTGAATATTATTTTCAAGTGCAGCAATCATGGCTTTTTCAAATCGCGGCCCTTGCAAATAAAAATTGGATACTATGCTCGTGCTATATGGAAAGTTTACGGCACAGTATTCAATAATCTCTGGCAACTCTTCAGCCAATGTAGGCTCTCCACCAGACAATGTCACGCTAGGAATATGCATCCCTTCAAATGCCTTCACGTATGTTTTCAGCATATCCAATGTCAATGTATCGCCTGGTTGTTTCTCCACTTCTGCATTGCACATTGGACAGCGCTGATTACAGCGCATGGTCACATTGACATTTAAATTAAATACAACGGGTTTATGCTGCACAACCCGAGATAGAACATTCTTAACAACAGATGGTTTTGTCGTCATATAGATTCCTTTGATTGTTGTTTGTTTAATTGAATAAATAGCAGTCCAATAAAAATCCAAATAAAAGTACGTAAGCGCCTGGCAATTTGAATGGCAATACCGACTACAGGATCAAAGCCCAATACATACAGAATCGCGCCATAAGCGCCTTCCATAATACCGATGGCTCCTGGAAAAAAAGAAAACAGCGCATTAATCAGAGGACCTAATGCACCTAATAATATCGCAATTTGCAGTGTAAACTCCGCATGAATCGCATGACCAAAAATAAATATCTCTACAATACCAATCAGGCGACCGATAATATGAAAGCATAGTGCGCCAACAAACCCACGCTTATTCGTAGTATAATAAGAACGAATATTCTTATCGATATCGCTCATATGCGCTTTCATGCGCTTTGCAAAATCAATCTTAATATTTAAGCGCAGCAATAATTCAAATGGCAATACCAATACACCTTTTTTTTGAAATAACATCAGGAGAAACACAAACATTGCCAGCACAAAGAAAAACACAGGCACACCATAGCGCACCTGCTCAGGTAAAAAATCAAGAATAGGAAAACCAATACCAATCCCAAGCAATAGTACACATAGTATAGATATACTGTGTAATGTGCGGTCCATTACAACCGTTGCCGTACCTTCTTTAACGCTTATATCCGGACGCAACATATATACACGCACAGGATCGCCGAGCACAAAGTTAACCGGATTGATGGTATTAACCGCCTCACCTGCAATCTTTGCTTTAAACATTTTAAAAAAAGATATTGTGCTTGAAAAAGGAGATACTAAATATTTCCAAGCATTTGTATAACACATATACCACAACAAACTGACAAGCAATGCGGGTATAAACCATACATGAATTTGAAGCATATTATCCACAATGGATTGCCAGCCAACCTTGATAATAATAGATGCAAAGATGACTCCCCCTATACCGAGAAGAAGCATCTGGGCAAATGTTTTTGCCCGTTGTTGTTTTTTCATGAAATAAGTATCCTTCAATAAATATGAAATTACTTCTTAAACATGGATGCGCCACCCAATGTTAACAATCGCTTTACATCCTCATCCACAAATCGAAATCCTGCACCAACAAACCAATCGGGATTGGGACCTATATTATCGATTAAGTCATCTGCACCACCAATTACGTAAATATTTGGCGTCACTCGCCAGTCTGCACTTAGCTTGATATGCGGCCGTTGACCAAATCGCGTGGAAAAATCAAATGCACTAACATGCACTCCCAAAGGCCCTCGATTATAATCAAGTCCAATACCGCCACTGGACTCAATAATACCGCCACGCACTGTAAAATCATAAAATGATTTGGCTAGCTGTGCTGAAAAACGCATTTGATTGCGATCCGTCGTCGCTGTGTCCGAACTAACTTCCGTGGTATTATTATTAATTGTTACGCTAGTCACACGTTCAATATGAGAGGGTCTCGGATCTGGATCAGTCGTTAAACCAATGAGCAATGCTTTATCAGGTGAGGGTCTAAAGGCCACTGATACATGATGTTTAAAATCTTCAGACTGTGTTAAATATTCCGTATGATATCCAATCTCTGTTTCCAGCTTATTAAAACCTCCCAATGTTTCATTGAGCGTATCCACTGCACGATTTAATTTGTTCACAGTTTCATCATCGTTAATTAGCCGCCCCACTGTTCCCTGACCATTATCAATTTTTTGCGTAATGGAAGATAAGTGAGATAAAGAGTCTTCCACGTCCGTTCGACCCTTTGCAATTAACATATTTAAATTATTACTTAGCATCGCCATATTTTCAGTAATTTGGTTGATATTATCTTGATTGCGAAGAGACACATCTTTCAATACCTTGGTAAATGTATCCAGGTTATCAACAATACGATTAACCGGATAGGATTGATCATTACCAACCATCTCCTTCATAGAGGATGTCATCTGTTTAATATCACCTGCAATGGAATTAAAGCGACTGATTAAGGCATTCATATCACCTGAACGCTCTGTATATACAATTGATTCCCCCGCTGCTAACTTACTTTCCGACTGTATACCTGGTACAATTTCCACATAAGTTTCGCCTAAAAATCCGCGTGATTTTAAAATTGCTTGAGAATCCCCAGGCAATACAACATTGCCATTTAATGCAATGCTAACCAATGCATGTTTAGACTGTATTAGCTCAATCGCCTTTACAATACCCACTTTAACACCTGCTAATTCCACCGGTGCCTTTAACTTCAAACCCGTCGCATTATCAAATGTGGCATTAAGTATATATCCGCTATGACCCACCGTTGTTTTATCACTTACACGAAGCGTGCCCCAAACGAGCAAACTGATAACAATTGCGGCAAACAATCCAACTTTAAACTCTATGGCTCGCTGTTTCACGTCATTCCTCCACTTATTTCCCTAGCATTAATAAACTGCTGGACAATATCACTCTTGGATTTAAAAAATTCATTTGATGATCCAGACTCAATAATTTTACCCTGATAAATCATGGCAATAAAATCCGCTACACGGCAGGCAGAGTCCATGTCATGGCTAATTACAATGGATGTCACATCCAATTCCTGCTGCATGGATAGTATTAAGTTATCAATAGAACGCGTCATCACAGGATCTAGACCTGTGGTCGGCTCATCATATAGAATAATTTCTGGACGAAGTGCAATTGCCCGAGCAAGCCCTACTCGTTTTCTCATTCCACCGGATAACTCCGATGGCAATTTATCGTTAATACCTGACAAACCTACCAAACTTAGATTTTTTTCAACTTGCTCGGTTAAGTCAGGAATTTTTTTCCCTCGATTATGCTCAACAATAGGAAATGCCACATTTTCAAACACAGTCAATGAATCAAATAATGCGGCATTTTGAAATAACATACCAAATTGTTTTCTAAAATGTGTTAAGTCTTGACCGGACAAGGAATGAATATCCACATCATTCACAAATACATGGCCCCTATCTGGGTTTAGCAATCCAATCATATGTCGCAAAAGCACAGACTTGCCACCACCTGAAGGTCCCAATATATACGAAATTTTACCTTTGGGAAGGTCAAGATCAATGCCTTTTAAAATATCATGAACACCAAATGATTTATGTAAATTTGTAATTGTAATCATTTATTCATCACCAATGCAATAATCCATGTGGTTAAAAAATAATCGGCTATTAATACAGACACGCATGAGAAAACAACCGCACGTGTAGTTGCACTACCAACCCCCTTGGCACCACCATGAGTATGAAACCCTGCAAAACAGCTAATCACTGATATTAAAAAACCAAACACACTGGCTTTTAGCAAGCCTCCCCAAATATCACCTACATCCACATAATCATATAAATAATTCATAAGTGGGCCTGCATCAATGGCTAATAAATTAACACTCACTAAATATGCGCCAATGACAGCCACAAAATCATAAAGAATTGTAAGTAATGGCAACATCATACATGTCGCAATTACTCGAGGCACAATAAGATAGTGAATTGGATTAACCGCCATTGTTTCAAGTGCGGCCACCTGCTCACTCACTTTCATAGTGCCGATCTCTGCAGCCATTGCAGAACACGCACGTGCAGTCACCATAATAGCGGTAAATACAGGACCTATTTCACGTACAATAGACAGTGCAACAGTTGCTCCCACTAAATTTTCCATATTAAACTTCGCATACATGCGGCCAATTTGAAGTGCGAATACCGCACCACTGAAAAATGATGTCAATATGACAATCCATGTAGAGCGCACACCTACAAATTCAAATTGCTTAAATAGTTGATCGAATCGAAATGGTTTTTGGATGCTCCAGTGAAGAATATTTTTAGTAAATACACACCATTTTCCGAGCATAGACATAATTGCAAGGATGGCTTGACCTAAATAATATAATGGGTATGTCCAAAGTGTCCGTATCACAATTAAATCTCTCCAACATACTTTCTAGGAATTCGTTTTGAAATCTGACAGACAATTTCATATGAAATGGTTGATGCCCATTTCGCTAACATATTGACATCAACTGTTTCTATCCCTTGTGTGCCAATCAATGCAACCTCATCATTGATACGAATATCATCAAAATCCGTAATATCTACAATAATCATATCCATAGTCACACGTCCGATAATCGGACATCTTTGACCACGGATTAGAACATAAGCGTCCGTTGATATATGGCATGGATACCCATCCGCATAACCAATTGGAAGAATCGCAATGCGGCTAGACCGGGATGTAACAAATTCACCGCCATAACTAATGCGCGAATTAGCAGGCACATGTTTAATAAAGACTACCTTACTCATTAAACTCAATACAGGCCGCAATTGAAATGAATTAGCTATTTTTGGATTTGCAATACCATATAATGATACGCCAGGACGCGCCCATGTTTTTTCTGCAGCCAATGTTTCAAGAATTTCTTGCTGACCTAAAATCGCATCACTATTTGCCATATGCCATAGGGGTATTGGCCCCAATGCATCCTCTATAATTTGCTTGGCATTACAAAATACATCATATTGATGCGCAATAATTGCGTCATCTGATGCATCAGAAAAATGAGTCATACAACCTACAATATCAATATTGTTATCGCCATGAAGATCTTCAAGCAATGCAGGCAATACTTCTGGTCGAATACCTAAGCGGCTCATACCAGTATCAATTTTAAGATGTGCAGACACTTTGCACTGCATATGTATCGCAGCTGATCGCAATGCAGATATGGCATCAGCAGAATGAATAACAGGCGTTAAATGGGCACGAATCATCTGCAGCGAGGCCTCATAGCCTCCTCCCATCAAGCCACCCATGATTAAAATAGGCGTATCAATACCACTATCACGTAATTCTAGCCCCTCTTCGACTGTTGCTACACCCAATGCAGTAATTCCTGAACTTGAAAGTACTCGAGCAACTTGCACCGCACCATGGCCATAGGCATCCGCTTTTATCATCGCAAGCATGCCCATATTTAAAGGCAATTGGTTTAAAATAGTATTATAATTAAAAATCAATGCATTCAAATCAATGAATGCCCATGTTGGTCTAAAATCTGCCATTCAAAAACCTTTATAGGGTTGTCCACAAACACCCATTTTGTAGGCAATCCACTGATTAATGGGCGTTGTCTCTAATCCCATCTAGACTTGTCATCGTCGGACTTGATCCGATAAACCAGAAATAATATCGCTTCCTAGACCATCGGATCAAGTCCGATGGTGACAGTCTTTGCGTGATATTGGTACAAAATACGCTGATTAATTACTATAACTTTTCACATACTGCATTTAAAAGTAGTACTACTTTTTCTGCCATTGCATTCATTGTATTTAGCACTTCAGCATGTGTCATTTTCCCCTCATGCAAATCAGCCGCAGGATTGGCAATACATGATAAACTTAAGACATTCATATTTAAAAAGTTAGCCGCAATCACAGCAGGCACTGTAGACATTCCTACAGCATCAGCACCCATGCCTCGAAAGGCCCGTATTTCAGCCTTTGTTTCATAGCATGGCCCACTGGTTGCCAGATACACACCTTCCTTTAATGGAAGATTGATATCCTGACTGCACTTTTTGGCAAGCATTGCTAGGCGCTCACTGTAGGCATCTGTCATGCTGGTAAATTGATCGGTCTTACGCTGAACAGCTAAGCCAATTAACGGATTTACACCCATCATATTGATATGATCCCTCACAAGCATAATATCACCCGGTGAAAAATCACGATTAATTCCACCAACAGCATTGGTTGTGATCAATGTTTTCACACCGAGCTCACTCATCACAAAGTATGGAAATACAATGGTCTGTGGCAAATGGCCCTCGTAATAATGATAGCGCCCTTGCAGTATAACCATAGGCGTAGAATTAAATTCACCGAAAATAATCTTACCTGCATGGCCTTGCGCATTGCTTTTTGGAAAGTGAGGAATATCAGAGGATGTAAACGATTCTTGATTCGAAATATTATCTAAAAAAGAATCCAAACCACCTGAAAGAACAACCATCACCTTTGGTTGAATTGAAATTCGAGATTGTATCCAATCCGAAGACTCTGCCACATGATCAAAATAGTGTGAATACACGCTCATCGCATTATCCTTTCAAAATAGCCACACCCGATGATGTACCGATGCGCATAGCACCTGCATCGATCATATTTAGTGCATCATCACGAGTACGTATGCCGCCACTTGCCTTAATTTTACAATAATCACCCACAGTTTCCTTCATGATATGCACAACATCCACTGTGGCCCCATGGGATGAAAACCCGGTAGATGTCTTGATATATGTCGCACCTGCTTGCATGGCAATTTTACTGGCCAATGCAATTTCATCTGGACTTAGCAAGCATGTTTCCAATATCACCTTCACCGCTTCATCCTGACAAATCGCAACTATTTCTGAAATATCCTTTTCCACTGCATAATATTCCTTACTCTTAAACAAGCCGATATTCATTACCATATCGATTTCAGTCGCGCCATGATCTAATGCTAACTCAGCTTCATACGCTTTAATCTGTGTATCCGTGTTTCCCAAAGGAAAACCCACAACCGTTGCAATTTCTACATCCGTCATCATCAATTTATTGCTAGCGCGTTGCACATATATTGGATTTACACATACTGCAGCAAACCCACTTTCATCCGCTTCCTGACACAGAATATCAATGTCAGCCAACGTCGCATCCGGCTTTAAATTCGTATGGTCAATCATTTGAGCTAAATTCATAAGCGAATCTCCTTTATATATAATAGAAATAGATATGGTCGGTAGACTATTTTATTGGAAATTGCAAATAAAGACATGGGGTTAACCAAGGCCAACATATCTGAAAATCGACTGTTCTGAGTGGCATTTTTCTTAATATAAAAACACAAGAAATTGGCATTAATGACAGTTTAGGACATGGGACTGTTGAAAAATAGCAATTTTGGGGGTTGTTCAAAAATGTTCAGATTCAAGGCAGACAGCAAATTCAATGAGGGCGCATACATAAGAGTATGTAACCGATTTGGATTTGCTGGACAACGCCGAAGATGGGCGTTTTTCAACAGCCCCAATATGCAATTCAAAACATACCCTAAAAGATATTTCTCATCAGCCCCTTAATGGGACTACTCTCAAAGTAGACTCTAGAACAAACAGTATGATGTGCATTCAATTGAAATCACTTAACATACTATTCTTGCACAATGGTTGTGCAAGAATAGTCATTGACACTATCTTTGCACAATGGTTGTGCAAGAATAGTCATTGACACTATCTTTGCACAATGGTAAAAGCAATTATGTTTATTGGTAGAGATTATGAATTAAAGCAGATTAAAGAAAAACTAGAGGATCGCAGCGAATCACATCTAATTATCCTCTATGGCCGTAGGCGCGTTGGCAAATCAACGCTTATTCATAAAAGCATCAGGAATCAAAAAAACATCCTCTTTTTTGAAGGCATTCAGGGTGCCCATACAAAAGATCAGATCGATCATTTTCTAACAGAGCTGTCCAGGCAAACAGGCCGCATTAAGTTAGCTGCTATGAATTGGCGAGAGGTATTCCAAGGGCTGAGCGAAATCATTGAAACAGGTCGCTGGACACTGGTTTTTGATGAACTTCCATGGATGGCAAATGGCCGTTCAGGACTGATATCTGATTTAAAGTTCTATTGGGATAAGTGGGCACAAAAAAAGAATGTCGTTCTTTTTTTATGCGGATCAGTTGCTAGCTTCATGGTAAAACATCTCATTCACTCCACAGCACTGCATAATCGAAAATCCTTAGAAATCCACCTCATGCCCCTGACACCTCATGAAACCGGGCAATTCATTCCAAAACGCAGCCTCCGGGAAAAATCACAGCTATATATGACATTTGGCGGTGTTCCCAAATATTTAGAGCAGATCAATCCAAATGAATCCTTGAGTAAAAATATCAATCGTCTGTGTTTTTCATCCAATTGCTTCTTTATTAATGAATTCAATACATTATTCAAAGAACAATTTAAAATTATAAAATCCTATGAAAATCTATGTCAATTGCTGGCATATGGCCCACAAAATATCAGCGATATATCCGAGAAAGTTGGCATCCGCAAAGGGGGTGGGCTAAAAGACCAATTGGATAATTTAATCCGCGCAAATCTCATACGTGCCTATCACCCCTATACAGCAAATCATCGACCACGCATCAAAACAAAACAATATAAGTTAATCGACCCATTCTTGATCTTTTATTTTCGGTATATGAAGGATCACAAACAATTGATTCAATGCAATAAAAATGAAAATTTATTTCGCTCCATCGCAGCAGATTCTATTTCCCAATATTATT
>CAYZSU010000080.1:0-9978 GCA_964480565.1 uncultured Myxococcales bacterium
CTTGAATCTGGACATTTTTGAACAACCCCACAAATTGCTATTTTTCACCAGTCCCGCTCAAGGTCGTGAGGGCTTATGGATGCACTGGAAACACCTAAAATGGGCATTTTGGGGCAATTTTATTATAATAATTTATATGGGATGCTTTACTGTGCCTGTCATGGCAAATGATCTATACTCCATTCCAACATATAACGGGTCTCAAATATGGGAAGATAGTATTAACCGAATGCTCACACAGATTTTAAGCAGAGTGATAATGCCACTAACCCCTGTTAACGGACGAATAAGTAGCAATTTTGGCTGGCGAATGCACCCGATATTAAAGCGAGCCAGTCATCATAATGGCGTGGATATTGCGTGTAAGTCAGGGTCACCTGTAAAGGCGGCTCTAAGTGGTCAGATTATTTTTTCCGGTGAAAAAGGGGGGTATGGGAATTTAATTCAAATTGCACATATAGGAATGTACAATGAAACGCGTTATGGGCATTTGTCAAAATTGTTGGTAACCTCTGGTGATCACGTGACTCAGGGGCAGCTAATCGGTTATTCTGGCATGACTGGGCGTGCAACAGGTCCGCATTTACATTTTGAAGTTTATGAACAGGGAACAGCCATTGATGCAGGTGCATTGATGAGGTAGAATTAAATTTTTTTGAAAATAACTCAATATCGCCTATCTTCAGAAGTCATGAGTCGGCATCATGATATGCTGGCACAATCTTTACATCCGAGTATGACAAACTAAAAAAGTGAGAAAGAGAAAAATGCCCATCAAACAGGCTGATCAGTTACGTTTTCACTTGATCCAGATGCAATGCCTTGATAAGGCTGCAAATCAGTTTGACGGACTTATGGGGTTGTCATTAACATATCCATCAGCGGTGTTGGAAAACAAGTTCAATTTAGTCGTATAGCAGCTATAATAGCACTTTGATTGAGCTTGTTTTTCGTTTTTCATCTGGGTATTTTGAATTCCCCTCAAAAAAATACCTACGTTGAGGGTAGTCCCTTACTAGCAAAGGAATTTTATGGAAATTGCAATATTTGGCGATGCTCAAAGTGGTAAGAGTACATTATTTCAGATCATGACAGGTGTGAATAGTCAGGATATGTATGGTGAAAAATTTGTTCGCGCTATTGCAAAAGTGCCAGATGCACGATTTGATGCGCTTGTGGATTTATTTTCACCGCAAAAGGCCTCTCCAGCAGCGATTCCATTTGTGGATGTGCAAGTGTCTGGTGAAAAAGCGTTCAATGAGATCAAACAACATCTAAGCGGTGTTGATGGGATTGTTCACGTAATCGGTGCCTATCGTTGTGAGAGTGTGGATGAATGTGTATTAGAGTATAAGGCGCTGGCAGATGATTTGATTTTAGCGGACTTAATGACTGTGGAGAATACGCATGCGCGTCTTCAAAAGAAAAGCAAGGCAGGCCTAACACCTGCGGATAAAGAACTTTTGGATCTATTGCTCCTTGCTAAATCAATTTTAGAAAAAGGAGAGCCCCTTCGAGGTGCACCGTTTACGGATGTGCAAAAACAGTATCTTCGAGGATATTCGCTATGGTCGTTAAAACCAGAGCTGATCGTATTAAATACAGGTGAAGATAATTCAATTGATGAATTTGAATTTCAGAAACAAGCGGTATTAAAATCATCGATATACTCTATTTGTTGCCAACTTGAAGCTGAGCTGGTTACACTGTCTTTAGCGGATAGGGTGGAGTTTATGGAGTCATTAGGCATTGAATCCCCTGCATTTGTGCGTATTATCCAAGGTGTATTTTCCTTGTTGTCGCGAATTGTGTTTTTTACAGTGGGCGAGGATGAGGTTAAAGCATGGGTGATTCCAGATGGCAGTGTGGCTCCGAAGGCAGCAGCTGCAATTCACCGTGATTTTGAACGGGGATTTATTAAAGCAGAAGTAGTGAATTTCGATGATATGATTCAACTCAAAGGGAATTGGGGTGACATTCGCAGTCACGCAAAGTTACGTTTGGAAGGAAAACAATATATCGTGAAAGATGGAGAAATTATCCACTTTAGGTTTAATGTATGAGTATAACTATTCGCAAGGCCGCTATTTCGGACTTTAAAGCCATTGAAGAATTGCTATTTGATCTAAATTTGCATTATCCAGGCATTCGATTGCCATTGTTTTGGGTAATGGAAAATTCAGGTCAGATGATTGGTATTGCCCAGCTAGATCCTGTGGACCAGGGTTATTATTTGAGTGCCTTTGGTATTTGTAAATCAATGCAGCGAAAAGGCTATGGTGCACAGTTTTTATTACAATTACAAAAAAAGATGAAATTGGATATATATCTTCATACTGTATTGCCGGAGTTCTTTGCGGAACTTGGAGGAGATTCAGTGCAGGATGTGTTTGACTTTCCAAAGCCAGACCAATCGATTTGTAAGAAACATTGTAATTTATCTCAATGTCGATGCATGCACTTGGCTTTTACGCATACAAAATTCTCTTGCAATGAAAAATAAAAGCACTTAAACAGATACCCAATTTGGGTGATTAGCTCAGCTAGGCAGAGCAGCTGACTCTTAATCAGCGGGTCATAGGTTCGATCCCTATATCACCCACAATCCCATATCCAAAAGGATATGGGATTTTTTGTGTCAGCTGCTCTGTAAAAGCTGCAATTGCAGCGTGTGAGGGGGAGGCTCCAACGGCTTTTGCCGGTGGAGGGGGTGACGCGACCCCCTTGAGATAGTCCAGCTGACTCTCCTGGTACGTTGGGATTGCCAGAGAAGTAAAGCGATAGCTATGATTGGACAAATGGCAAATGCCTGTAAAATAATCAAAATATCTATGGATGCCATTAAGTAACCTGATGCGAGGAATAGTCCCATGATGACAATGGATTGAAAGAAATTAATCGTTGATAATGTCGTTGCTCGTTGTTTGGATTCAATCTGTTTGTGGATGTATGCCTGCGACAGAGGTATGAGGAAAATAGCCATATTATTGATATATACGAGCAGTGCAATCGCTATATATGAATGCGCATAGGGAAGGATGAGCATGCATGGAATGGATGTGAGTATCGGAATGAGGAGCGATTTGCGAAGTGATAAAATAGTCTCCAGTTTATGTGCATAATAAACTGTGATCATGGAAATGATCGCATCTATTGGGACTGGTGAAAAATAGCAATTTGTGGGGTTGTTCAAAAATGTCCAGATTCAAGGCCTCCCGCAAACTCGTAACCGGAGCGTACATGCGAGTACGTGAGGATTGCGAGTGTAGCGGGAAACACAGAAGATGGGCGTTTTTCAACAACCCCCTATTGAGAAGATGAATGAAATATTGGCATCTGAAAATCCAACTGATTTTAGATACAGCGGCATGAGTAAATATAATGTATCCAATGCCCCTAAAAATAGAACAATGCCAATCACGACAATTAAAAACTCCGAATGCTTAAAAATACATGCGCTATCCAACAATATATCTTTTATCTGCCTGATAAAGGAGTGAGAGTGTTCTTTCTTAGCTTTAGTTGGAAAGGGATCTTTGATGAACAGCAGTGGGATAATGGATGCTAATTGAATAATAATCTGCGACATAAATGCTTTCCCATGAGATGAATCTTAAAAAACCGCCCAAAAACATGTCGATAGCCATGCCGGCGGTACCACAGGATTGGTAGATGCCGCTGATTTTTGAAAATCGCTGCTGATCTTTGGGCCATGCACTATCATAGAGTAAGGCGCTGTCTGCACCTGATGAAAATGCGTCACTTATTCCTAAAAAAATGAATAAGAATGAAAAAAACGTGAATGATTCTGTGAAAATCATGCCAATCGCATAAAAAACTGCTAAAAAACGCGATATAATCAGACTTGTTTTCCTGCCATAAATATCAGCAATAAGGCCTGACGGAATTTCAGATAAAAAGAGTGCGATATGAAGTATGGATTCTGCAATGCCAACTTGAATCGTGGTTAATCCGTGTTCGAGAATGTAAATAATCCAAAATGCGCGATCGAAAAACATACTGGACATGAATGAGAAAGCATATGATGCCAGCGTGGCCGGATTATGGCGTATTATATTATGTTTAACTTTCATGAACATGGGGATAGTATTTCCATTGTTGTAGCGGTTGCTGAGTGTATTAGGGGAGGGTGGATTGCAATAAGTAAAAATGGGCGTGTCATTATGTGTCTCGGGAGGTCAATATGGTGAATTTCATAGGGTGCAAATACATAGATTTGTAACAATCTTAAGACTCGCCCACTTTACTTATGCAGTTTGTAGGTTCACTGTTGAGGGTGTCTTTTATACTTGCATATGCCATGCCAAATTAAAAAGTAAATATTATCAACAACTTAACTTTTAACCCATTGTTCATAATAGTGAAAAATTCTCATATTTGAGACTTAAATTCTATAATTCTAGAATTATGTAAAATAAAGGGTATTTTTTTATAACTGGCAGTTTGTGGTAAATATATCTCCTATTATGGTTGACCTGTGGTGGTATCATTTGTGGGACTGCCCTTGGGAACTTAACTAAGAAACTTGAGCCATAACGATACTATGTATGTGGCCCAAGTTCGATATTGCATTAAAATGTGTTTCTGTATACGCTCTTATAACTATATGGAATTATTTGACTCGATATGATTTTACATGTCATTTTCGCAAGTATACACCTGTTGAAAGCGATAATTAATGAGGGGTTTGTCCACGAAATAGAATTTTTGAGATTGTCCAAAATTATTCAGATTCTAGAGGGATAGCGACTATTATATGTTCACTGTCAAAAATGCATAAGTGGTTGATCAACTTGGCCATTTGCTAATGCAAATACATAAGTTGTTATATCGCTAAACGGAAAATTCAATGATGGTAAGGGCTAGACGAGCATGCTGCCGAATTGGATTTACTGGATAATCTGCAAAGATGGGCGTTTTGATGGCAAACCTAAGATCGTAGATAGGTATTTATTTGGGTACTACTAGATATGGTTTTTGTAGTTGTTAGCATGTCGAGTTTCCTTTATTCCACATAGTGCTACAAATAAAGGATGCTAATTATGGAGTCGAAAGAGCAGATACAGTTGCGTATTGCGGGTCAGGTTGATCAATTATCAGCTGATCAGCATGAGTTATATAGTACTGTCATTCAAAATCGACTTTGTGAACAGGATAGTTTTAAACAAAAACACCGTATAGGGCTGTATCTTTCCGATGCAAATGATGTAAAAACCAATGTATTGTTTGATATTGCTCACCAATGCCGCAAAGAAATATACATTCCTGCTGTCAATTCAAATAATGCTCTTGCATATTATCGTGTTCATAGCCTTGATCAGTTAACTCCCGTCAAAGGGCGGTTATACCGGGCAAGTATGGCGCTTAGTTCTTTGCGCGATATTAATATGTTAAATTCAATTATTGTGCCAGGAGATATATGTAATATTCGTGGTTATCGGTATGTTCAGGAAGGGGATTTGTTTTCAAAATGGTTGCAATCATTTCAAGGAAATCGCGTGGGATTGGCCTATGAATGCCAGGTGTTGAACGATGATAGGTTGTTTAGTAAGGAGAAGTATTTGGATTGGATTATCACGGAAGAACGAGTTATTCGTTGTAAATAAACAGTCTCTGTTCAAATGCATTTATTAATTTATATTTTTGAACAGGTTAAACATAGAGGAGGATGTATGGTAATATCGTTGATACAGTTAGTGTTTGCAGTAGGGATTGCATTGATAAGTGGTTTAGGCATTGGTTTGATTGCAAAACGGCAAGTGGCAAAGAAGCAATTGGAAGAAGCGCAAGCCAAATCAGACATGATGCTGAAAGATGCAAATCAGTCTGCGCAGGCAACTAAAAAAGATGCGCAAATTGAAGCAAAAGATATTAAATTAAAGTCAAAAATTGAGTTTGAAAAAGAATGTCAGGAAAAATCAAAAGAATTGCAAATCTTGGAGCGTCGACTGCAATCTAAGGATGATAAACTGGAAATGCGCTTTAACCAAGTCGAGAAAAAGGAAGAAGAAATTACGCGATCAGAGCAATCAATTATAGATAAGCGGAAGCATTTGGATGATCAAGAAAAGCAATATGATAAAATGTTATCTGGTGTTAAACAGCGCTTGGAACAAGTTTCTGGCATTAGCGCGGATGAAGCAAAACGTCAGCTAATAGATTCTATGGTTGATGAGGCAAAAAAAGATGCTGCGCGTTCAATATTGGAGATAGAAGAAAGAGCCAAAGAGGAAGCTGGGAAAAAATCTAAGTTTATTATCTCAACTGCTATGGAGCGTATTGCATCTGACTATTCATCAGAGCGAGCTATTTATGTGGTGCAGCTGCCCAATGATGATATGAAAGGTCGCATTATCGGCCGTGAAGGTCGAAATATTAGAGCCTTGGAAGCAGCGACAGGGATTGATATTGTTATCGATGATACGCCTGAAGCGGTGGTTATATCAGGATTTAATCCTGTTCGGCGTGAAGTCGCTCGCATTGCATTAGAAAATTTAATCGCAGATGGCCGTATTCATCCATCTCGAATTGAAGAAATGGTTGAAAAAGCCACTAAAGAGGTGGAGGCCTCAATAAAAGAGGCTGGTGAACAGCTATGTTTGGAACTCAATGTGTCCAATATTCATCCTGAGCTTGTTCGTTTAATAGGAACTCTGAAATACCGGTATAGTTTTGCACAAAATGTACTAGAACATACGCGCGAAGTTGCCTATTTGGCTGCGATGATGGCTGCAGAGTTAGGTATTGATGAGACCAAGGCAAAACGAGCTGCATTGCTTCACGACATTGGCAAAGCGGTTAGCCATGAAGTGGAAGGCAGTCATGCTGTGATTGGTATGGAATATTGTAAAAAATATCGTGAGGATCCTGAGGTTGTCCATGCAGTAGGGGCTCATCATGAGGATATTGAACAAAACAGTCCGCTTGATTTAGTGGTTGATGCTGCGGATGCACTTTCCGGTGCTAGACCTGGTGCAAGACGTGAAGTCCTTGAAGCGTATGTAAAGCGCGTGGAAGATTTAGAGCGTATTTCAACTGATTTTAATGGTGTGGATAAGGCCTATGCCATACAGGCAGGTCGTGAAATTCGCGTGATGGTGAGAAATGATAATGTAAGTGATGCAGAATCTGCAGTACTTTCCAGGGATATTGCAAAAAAAATCGAGTCAGAAATGACATACCCTGGGCAAATTAAGGTGACAGTGATTCGAGAAACTCGAATTACTGAATATGCAAAATAGATGATGGGCTTGTTTAATAACCATACTTAGATAAGGTTTGGAATGGTACGAATACTAGTGCTTGGAGATGTATTTGGCAGACCAGGGCGTGAGATACTTAAACGGTGTCTTGCGCCTTTTGTGCATATGAACGATATACAGTTTGTAGTTGTCAATGCTGAAAATGCCGCTGGCGGGCGTGGTTTAACGCCTAAAATCGTCGATGAATTATTGGAATTGCCCATTGATGTGATTACTGCGGGAAATCATATTTGGGAATATAGTTCAATCCATCCGTATTTAGAATCATATCCTATTATTCGACCGCTCAATGTAAATACTAATTTGCCTGGGCAAGGCAGTGGCGTATTTCAAAGTCGACAAGGACATAGTATTGCGGTGGTATGCATGCAGGGATTAGTCTATATGACTGGTAAAGGAGAGGCGTGTTCAAATCCCTTTCATACTGTGGATGCCTGCATTTCTGAGCTAAAGAAAAAAACAAAAATTGTGATTGTGGATTTTCATGCAGAGGCCACTAGTGAAAAACGTGCTATGGGATGGTTTTTGGATGGAAAGGTGAGTGCTATATGTGGCACTCATACGCATGTACAGACCTCTGACGAAGAAATAATGCCTGATGGGACAGCTTACATATCAGATTTAGGAATGACAGGTCCTCATCAGTCTATTATTGGTGTGGATAAAGATGTGGGATTGTATAAATTTATCAATAATCAAAAGATTAAGTTTAAAGTGGCACAAGGAGGGGTGTGCATTGAAGGTGTGATCATTGATGTCAATGATAAAACAGGTCAGGCTAATCACATAGAACGGGTCAGGTATTCTGGGGACTGTTGAAAAACGCCATTTTCAGTATGGCCAGCAAATTCAATTCAGTACCATGCTTATATGGCCATCGCCCTTATTAAATTCATTGGCTATCTAGAGTTTTGGTGTTTTTGATTGAACATCCTCCAAATGCCTATTTTAAGGGCATTCCCTGATTGTTAAGGATGATTTCGCATTTAGAAAATTGATGCCCGAATTTACCCAGCATTATTTTTTAACGAATTTATAAATAGAACAGCAATTTTTTAATTAAAGGATAGCGCAAATGATAGAAGATCATCTAAATCAAATTAAAAAAGGTATTATCGATTTTGTAGGTGAAGAGGAGCTAATTGCCAAATTAAAAGAGGGGGGACCGCTACGTGTAAAAGCTGGATTTGATCCAACCTCAGCGGATCTGCATTTGGGACATACTGTAATTATGCAGAAGCTTAAAGAATTTCAAGATATGGGGCATCAAATAATTTTTTTAATTGGTGATTATACTGCACAGGTCGGTGATCCGACAGGTCGCAATGAAACTCGCCCTATGCTGAGTTTGGAGCAAATTAAAGAGAATGCGAATACCTATGTCGAACAAGCAGGTAAAATACTGGATATCAACAAGACCGAGGTACGGTACAATTCAGAGTGGTTTGAAAAAATGAGTGCCCTCGAATTTGCACAACTTGGCGCTATGCAAACTGTGGCAAGGGTTTTAGAACGAGATGATTTTAAAAAACGTATGAAGGCAGGGAAAAATATTTCACTATTGGAATTTTATTATCCTCTGATGCAGGCATATGACTCGGTTGCATTGAATGCAGATATTGAACTTGGCGGCACAGAGCAATTATTTAACTTACTTATGGGGCGTACAATTCAAAAACGAATGGGAAAACCAGCGCAAACAGTGATAACACTGCCATTGCTCCTTGGTACGGATGGTGTTCAAAAAATGAGTAAAAGCTATGGGAATTATGTTGGTATATTTGAATCATCAACTAATATGTTTGGTAAAATAATGTCGATTTCCGATGAATTGATGTGGTCTTACTATGCTCTTTTAACGGGAAAAAATGATTCTGATATCGCGCAGATGCAGTCAGATATAACATTAGGTGTGTTACATCCAAAAAAAATAAAGCAAGATTTAGCGGTATATATAGTCGATCGTTTTTGTGGTAAAGGGGGTGGGGATACTGCCAAGCAAGAATTTGATAGAGTTTTTTCACAAAAAAGAGATCCTGAAACAGTGGAAAATTTTAAAATAAATATAGATTCATCAGGTATCTCTATAGTAGATATCATTGAAAAAGTTGGATTTGTCACAAGTAAATCCGATGCAAGGCGAATGATTAAACAAAAAGCGGTAAGTATTGATGGAGAAAAAGTTGTTGATATTCATATGGTTATCTCGAATGAAACGGTTTTTTTATTAAAAGTTGGGAAAAAACGTTTTGCAAGGGTTGACATATCGATTTGCTAGTGGCATAAACCGCTTCGCTTTTGGCGATGAGAAGTTTTTGAAAATTAGAGCGAGCAACTGAGTCAACAGAGTCGAAAAAATTATTTTCAAAAAAAATAAAAAAGATTATTGACAAAGGAAACTGGAAACAGTAGAACGCTCCTCACGCTTTGAGGGAAACCTTACACAATAACAACCGAGCAATTAGTTGGGATTGATAAAAAGCTTTGAAGTACTGCTCTTTGAAAACTGAATAGCGAAAACGCATAAATAAGTTATGCGGGCCTAATTACTATATGTATCATTATATATAGTTGTTTTGTAAAAAAGATTAATTCTTTTATAAATATGTAAAAGTTAGAATTTAACTGGAGAGTTTGATTCTGGCTCAGAACGAACGCTGGCGGCGTGCTTAACACATGCAAGTCGAACGAGAAA
>CAYZSU010000081.1:0-9836 GCA_964480565.1 uncultured Myxococcales bacterium
TCACATGGGATAAATCATAGTCTAAATCCAAATAATGATCATTAAATGTTGTATTTTGCTCTGGATCCAATACTTCTAAGAGTGCTGCAGATGGATCACCGCGAAAATCCATGCTCATTTTATCCACTTCATCCAATAAAAATACTGGATTCGAAGATCCAGCCTTCTTCAAGCTTTGAATCATTTTACCGGGCATTGCACCGATATATGTCCGACGATGACCGCGAATTTCCGCTTCATCACGTACACCGCCTAAGCTTAAACGGATAAACTTGCGATTCATAGCTCGCGCAATAGAGCGTCCCAAGGATGTTTTACCAACTCCTGGAGGACCGACCAAACATAGAATCGGGCCCTTCATTTTTTCCACCAATGATCTAACAGCCAAGTATTCGACAATACGTTCTTTGGGCTGATCTAATCCATAATGATCTTCATCTAACACTTTTTCCGCATCTTTAATATCCAACTTGTCGCGCGTCATTTCATTCCACGGCAAGGATAATACCCAATCTATATAATTTCTTACCACAGTTGCTTCCGCTGACATGGGGCTCATCATTTTTAATTTTTTAATTTCTTTGGCAATTCGATCCTTTGCTTCCTCGCTCATTTCCTTTTTCTTGGCTTTTTCTTCTAACTCTGCCACTTCTGTCTTAAACTCGTCGCGCTCGCCCAGCTCCTTTTGAATCGCACTCATTTGCTCATTGAGATAGTATTCACGTTGCGTTTTTTCCATTTGTTTTTTCACACGTGATCGAATGCGTCGCTCTACCTGTAAGATCTCAATTTCAGATTGCATCAATGACAATAATTTTTCCAGGCGTTCACTAGGTGCAATAATTTCTAAAATACTCTGTTTATCCGGCAACTTTAATGATAGATGCGCAACGATTGTATCTGCTAACCGTGATGGATCATCGATCGTAGATACTGAGGCAAGCATTTCAGGTGGAATTCGTTTATTTAATTTTACATATTGTTCAAATGTCGTTTTAATGCCACGCATTAATGCTTCAATCTCCACTGTCACATTACCCTCATCCAAATAGCTTTCCGCTTCCACCAAAAAGAAATCTGGATTAGTAATATATTGTGAAATACGTGCGCGCCGTTTACCCTCCACAAGCACTTTTACAGTACCATCTGGCAAACGCAATAATTGAATAATCGCAGCGAGTGTCCCTATTTTATAAATATCTTCATGTTTGGGATCATTTGTTTTTGGGTTAATTTGCGCAGACAATAAAATATCTTTGTCCTTATTCATTGCTTCTTCTAAGGCTGCAATGGATTTTTCACGTCCAACAAATAATGGCACCACCATATGTGGAAATACAACGATATCACGCAATGGCAGCAATGGTACAATTGTCTTTTCATGCTCAAAATCTGACATTTACTTTCCCCTCTCTTAACAAACAGCGCTTATGCTGAATCGGCTTGTTGACTCTCATTATGATATAAAATCAATGGCTGTTTATCAGATAAAATAACATCTTCATCAATATGCACTTCTTTTACATTGTCTTTGGATGGTACATCGTACATTACATCCAACATTGTTTTTTCTAAAATTGACTTTAATCCTCTCGCACCGGATTTACGTCTAACACTTTCTGAAGCAACAGCATTGAGCGCATTGGCACTAAATTCCAATTTTACTTTTTCCATTTCAAATAAACGTTGATATTGCTTGATCAATGCATTTTTAGGCTCTTTTAAGATGCGAATAAGAGCACCTTCATCCAATTCTTCCATCGTGCTGATTACTGGAATACGTCCTAAAAATTCTGGAATTAACCCAAATTTAAGCAAGTCTTCTGCCTGTGTTTCTCGGAGTAATTCACCTAGTTTTTTATCAGTTTTCCCTTTAACATCAGCCCCAAAACCCAATTTTTTCTCACCAATGCGACGCTCCACAATATCTTCCAAACCAACAAAGGTACCCCCACAAATAAATAAAATATTGCTGGTATCCACATGAATAAATTCCTGTTGTGGATGCTTGCGTCCACCTTTTGGCGGAATGCTAGCCACAGTACCTTCAATAAGCTTTAATAGTGCCTGCTGCACACCCTCACCGGATACATCGCGTGTAATGGATGGGTTTTCTGATTTTCTCGTAATTTTATCGATTTCATCAACATATATAATGCCACGCTCCGCGCGTGTTTTATCAAAATCTGCGGATTGCAGTAAGCTCAATACAATATTTTCAACGTCTTCGCCCACATAGCCTGCTTCTGTCAGCGTCGTCGCATCTGCAATGGCAAATGGCACCTTTAAAAAACGAGCTAATGTTTGCGCTAACAATGTTTTGCCCGTTCCTGTCGGTCCAATTAGTAATATATTGGATTTTTGAATCTCCACATCATCTTTTTGCGCATGAACACTATGCTCAATGCGCTTATAGTGATTATGCACAGAAACTGACAATACCTTCTTCGCATAATCTTGACCAATCACATATTGATCTAAAAATGTTTTAATTTCCTGAGGTTTTGGAATGGCTAAATGCTCACTAGTCACATTTCGTGGCATTTGCGTATCTTCAACAATGATGTCATTGCATAGTTCAATACATTCATTGCAAATATACACTGTTGGGCCAGCAATTAGCTTACGAACCTCTTGCTGGGTTTTACCGCAAAATGAGCAGGTTAACTGGTTGGGATCATCCGGATGATCATCTTTTCTATATGGCATTGTATATCCTTACTTATCGCGCGTCTTTTTTTTCTTTTTTACAGGTTTTTGCTTAACCGCCACTTTATCCGGACGATAAGTCACTACTTTATCGACCAACCCATATGCCACACCTTCATCACCACTCATAAAAAAATCACGATCTGTATCCATCGCAATATCACTGAGTTTTTTGTTCGTGTGAACTGATAAAATCTCATTTAAGCGCTCCCGCATACGCAAAATTTCTTTGGCTTGAATGGCAATATCCGAGGCTTGCCCTTGAAACCCACCCATGGGTTGATGGATCATCATGCGCGCATGTGGCAAAGCAAAACGTTTATCCTTTGCACCTGCAGCTAATAAGACCGCCCCCATACTAGCGGCTTGTCCCATACATAATGTAGACACTTCCGGTTTGATATACTGCATGGTATCATAAATGGCTAATCCAGCAGTCACAACACCGCCTGGACTATTAATATAAAGATGTATATCCTTATCTGGATCTTCAGATTCTAAAAAAAGCAATTGGGCAATAATTAAATTCGCCAGTTCATCTGTAATAGGTGATCCAATAAATATGATACGATCTTTTAACAAGCGAGAATAAATATCATAGGCACGTTCACCACGATGCGTATGCTCAATTACCATAGGAACGAGTTCATTTGTGATCATAATGCCTCTTTTTTAAAAATTTTATGAATTATCGTCTTTTTTTGCGGTGATTTTATTAATTTTAGCGTTATTTATAACAAAATCAAGCGATTTTTCAAATACCAGTTCAGATTTAACGCCCTCTAATTTGTTCACTTTTTCTATCTCTGCTCTTAACTGTGATGCTGGTTGCTGATATTGTTTGGACATTTTTTCAAAATATGCATTGAGCTCATCATCCGTTACGCTGATATTTTGTACCTTTGTAATCGTGCCAACCAACATATATCCGCGCGCACGATCCGTGGCTTCCTTTAAGTTAGCGTTAACAAATTCTTTACTATCAAAACCTGAAGTATCAATATCCTGACCACGCTGTTTAAGCTCTTCCTTTAACTGCTCCAACATATTGCCAAGCTCTAAGTCCACTAATTTATATGGCACTTCCAAATCCTGATGTAATTCAACAAGCTTACGCATGGCACTCTCCATAAGCGCCCCATGTCTTTTTTCTTTTAAATACTCCTGAACTCGCTGCTTAATATCATCTTTTAATGCATCAAATGTATCAAATTCCCCGGCTTCTTTGGCAAAGTCATCGTTTAATTCAGGCACAATTTTATGCCGAAGCTCAGTCACATCCACATTAAAGTCAGCTGTTTTTCCACCCAATGTATCTGACATATAATCAGCTGGATAGGTAATTTGAATTTGCCGCGTATCACCGGCCTGCATGCCCATGATTTTATCTTCAAACTCATCAAGCAATTGCTTACCACCCACATCCAAGACATAGTCTTCTGCTGAATTACCTTCAAAATCCTGACCATCCACAGTCCCATGAAAGTTAATTCGTGCCACATACCCTTTTGCTAAAGTGGCACCATCTTCTGCAGGTTCCAGTTGAGTCATATAGGTTTGATAACGCTTTAATTCCTGCTCAACATATTCTTCTTTAAACAAATAGTTATCCTCTTCCAATTCCAATTCAAGGCCTTCACATTTATTTAATATCACTTCTGGATATACTTCAATCATCGCTTTATATTGAAAGGCATTATCCATCTCAGCGCTGGCCTCAAAATCTATTTGAGGTTGATCCAATGGCGCGACTTGTACCTGTGCAACAGCCTGTGGATAGGTGGATTTAATCACTTCCGTTGTTGTTTGCGAATTCAACTCATGTGAATAGCGCTGTAGTAAAATTTGCTCTGGCACCTTGCCTGCACGAAAGCCCGGCACTTTCACCTCTTTGCGCATTTTAACCAATACTTGCCTTCTAATTTGATTTACCATCTCTGCAGGCACATCCACAGTAATGGTACGGCGCACCTGACTCACATTTTCCATGTTCGCTTTCATTATTCCTCCAATACATGATTAATTGTGCGAGAAGGGGGACTCGAACCCCCACGAATTGCTTCACTAGATCCTAAGTCTAGCGCGTCTGCCAATTCCGCCACCCTCGCATAAAAAGGAGGCATAACTTAACGACAATTGACATAATTATCAAGAAAAAGGATGAAATAAAGCCATTTTTTTGATTTTTTATGTATTTTTGAATAATTCGCATCACACTGCATCAACTAAAATATAAATTATATAACTTTTTTTCGAGAAGTAATTAATGGAATTGTTAAAAAATAGCTGTTTTAGGACGCATTCAAAAATGTTCAGATTCAAGACAAACCGAAAGTTCAATTCCGAAAATGAACATTTGGACGGAAAATCCCATTAGTGCATTTTCACTAAGCCCCTTATTATTTCGCATTTCTTGATTGAGTATGCTAATTCATCTATTATGATACATTTATACACTGTTTTTGTCATCATCCCCTTGCGATGCCTGGCACACTTTATTGGCATTACTTTATATTATATTGAGTCAGCTGCTGATTATACGATTGGCCGACATCGAAAAACAGAGTATATTCGCGCTGGAAAATGCAATCAATGCGGTCATTGCTGTGAAGAAATCGGCTTGGTAATACCAAAGAGCATGTCATCAGATCATTGGATAATTCGCATATTTGCATGGTTTCACCGTCACATAATGAACTTTTCACCCATTGGTGATGACGACCACATGATCATCTATCAATGCAATTATTTTAAATATAATGCGAAAAAGCAGAAAAAAACATGTACTATTTACCCATTTCGCCACCGTTTATGCCGAACATACCCCATCACACCGCTTTTTGATCGTCCACACCTTCGGTATTCATGTGGATTTTACTTTATCCCCAAACATGCCCAAAAAAAACAATGTGAATTCATGAAAAAATTACCCAAAAGCAGTGGAAAACCATTTAGCGCCATTTTAAAACAGAATGAAACTATTGAAAAATAGATATTTTAGAACATGCTTAAAAATACCCAATGATTTCACGAAAAGCACCCATTTCATTGCTTCAATTGCTTAAAAATAAATCTGAGAATGAATAATGGAACTGCCCTCAAAATGAATATTGCCAAACCCATACCATTATTGTAATAGATTCCCACGGGCAAGCCCTTAAAAATAGACAACAATCCATTTAAAGCTGATATTGTTTTAATAATAGGAGACTTCAAATGCTATTCAAATTATTATTTCCTTTATTCACTATATGCTGTTTAATTTCCTGCCATGGCGTTGACATGACAGATTTTGAAAATAATACCAATGACAGTCAAGCCATTGCAAACACGACTGACAACCCCTTACAACCAAGCACTTCAATGACAATGGTATCGATCAATGATATATCTTTTACGGTTGAAATCGCAAATACAGATGAAACACGTGCCAATGGACTCATGCACCGCGAATCATTACCCGCTAAAACCGGCATGTGGTTTATATTCGATGCATCCGATAACTATTCATTTTGGATGAAGGATACGCTCATTCCATTGGATATTATCTTTGTAGACGATCAAATGACCATTGTGGACATTATCTATGATACAACCCCCCAATCAACAGAGTTGTTAAGTAGCAATACAGAATTTCAATTTGTACTGGAACTCAATGCACATGAGGCCAATGAATATGGCATTGAAATTGGCAATACAGTTACATTGCACTTGGGCAATCAAAAATGAATATTTTACAACCAATTCCACACCCCTTATGGGGCGTATAATCTCCACAGCGACGCATATCCTCACGGAATACCACAAATTTTCACATTGTATTTCAATGAGTTAGCAAACAATCCGATTATTATAGTATTGGCATATCATTTGCATTCCTTAAGATATCAACTTATCGGGGGATATATGAAAATCTATACATTGGAACATCAGATTAGCAAGCGCAGATTTCGTATTACGGCTAGCAATTTTGACGATGCGGTATCACGCACCTTTGATATCATGATGTCCCATTGGATATGCTTAAATATAGAACCTGTAGAGTCCAGCCTCATATGCAATCATTGCAATCAGCCCATTCAAGCTGATGATACGATGGATCATGGCTGCGATGATATCAATGATATCACGCATGTGCATTGCCCTCTTTGCATTGATTGCAAATGTATCCTTGGCAGCGAAGATGATATCTATCACTTAAATAAACACAATCCATTGCAGGCATTAACCGGGCAAATGCATATCTGTTTAAAATGCGCCTATGAACGTGGTATCGTAAAAAATACCCCTGCAAACCAGTCCAGTACGGAAAATCATCACACACTTGCCTATAGTGGTTTTTTTAATCAGCTCGCACATGACATGGCAAGCCCTATGCATTTTTTACAACAATATATTCACACATTATCAACACCAAAAAATAAATTTACAGATATGAAGGATAGCTTAAGCAGTGCCGCAAAAACATCTTATAGCCAACTTCAGCACTTACTTACTCAGCTTCGTGATTTTTGCCATGAACCCATTATTTCTAAACAAGATACAGATCTATCACAAACCATTCGTGATATCATCAATATGATGATACCTATTGCCTCTCAAAAAAATATTCAAATTCAGTTTAATGGTCCCTCACACTTAATCGCCCATATCGATGCCCATCTTATTGAACGCAGCATTGCCAATATGTGCATCAATGCAATTGAGGCCATGACAGCACCAGGCATGATTATATTATCGCTCATGCATGACAATAATACGGTATGGATAGATATTATGGATACGGGTTGTGGCATTCAAGAAAAGTATATCGACAATGTATTTGATTATCGGTTTACGCATAACAAAGAACATGGGTCTGGCCTTGGATTGTCATTTTGCAAACAGGTCATGGATGCTCATGGTGGCAGCATTGGGGTTTCCAGCAAGGAATATATTGGCACAACATTTTCACTCGTATTTCCAAATACAGGTATATTAAAAGCAGAATCCCTAAATAATGATGCCCCAAATAACAAAGTGATGATTACATTGTTTGATACCAATCACCACACCCAAGATCAGTGGGTCGAGCATGTTTATAAACAATATGCTGATGCAGATATTTGCATCAATGACCAACTCGATGACATGGAAGATTATAGCATGATAGAATTAACCATGGATCATCATTCCAGCAACACTGGTGTAGAACAAGCCTGGTAGCCCCTAAAAACCAGCGAATCATTGCATTTAGAACAGATGATTCGCTGGTTTCTCATTATATTTTAGCAAAGCCTCTATTATGATATTTTTAATATTATGAAATCCTATCGCATCAAAGAAAATCGATCATTTATTGGATGCCACTTTGAATAAGCACGTTTAAAAGAAATTTTAAACACCGTAAAAGCCAGCATTAGCGTTATCTATGGTCGACGACGCATTGGAAAAACAGAACTAACCGAACAGACATTGCGAGAACAAATTGCATTCAAGTTTGAAGGCATTGAAATCCCCCCAAGCGATCGTCGCACACATGATGAAAAAAAAGTATATCAAATTAATCACTGTTTATAGGGTTGCCCTTAGGAACGTCCATCTTCTGTGTTTCTTAGCTAACACCCGTGGGTCCTCACGTACTCGCATGGTCGCTCCGGCTCGCGAGTTTGCGGGAGGCCTTGACAGCGTCTATTATATTTTTGCTGTCGGAAATGCACAATCGCTTGATCAACTTGACTAATTGCTAACGCAATTTTTCAAGTTGTCACAGCGCTAGTAAACAAGACATCATTTGCCAGGTATATAAATATGCCTGGCAAATGATAGTCGGCGTTATGCCTGTAACCTCATGTAGTCTAATAGGGGGCTGTTGAAAAACGCCCATCTTCGGTGTTGTTCAGCAAATTCAATTCAGTTACATACTCGTATGTATGCGCCTTCATTGAATTTGCTGTCCGCCTAGAATCTGGGCATTTTTGAACAGCCCTTAAAATACCTATTTCTCAACAGTCCCAATAGAGGTTAGGCAATCTGGACATTTTTGAACAACCCCACAAATTGCTATTTTTCACCAGTCTCATTCAATGCGCTATAATTTGTTATGCGCAAATAAACGCCGAAAACCTATTATTCCCATGACAAATAATAACATGGCAAATGCATTATTCGTCGATGTCGCCATCATCTGACACCCCCCGCTACTTGCAGCAATATTGGGCACGATATCACATGCATCGCCAATACCATCATTGTCCGTGTCCTCCTGACCAGCATTAGCATCCGACGGGCAATTGTCTTTTGCATCGTCAACACCATCACCGTCATCATCATCCGCATTGTCGCCGACACCATCACCGTCATCATCATCCGCATTGTCGCCGACACCATCACCGTCATCATCATCCGCATTGTCGCCGACACCATTACCGTCATCATCATCCGCATTATCGCCCAAACCATCCCCATCCGTATCCGCTGACTCTCGCCATTGATTTGGAAATGCATCATGGGAATCCGTTACACCGTCTCCATCTGAATCCGGATCTGCAAAATCAGGTTCTGGGTCACATGCATCGCCCAAACCATCGCCATCCGTATCCAATTGATTGGCATTTGAATCCTTATGACAGTTGTCCTGATCATCCTGAACACCATCATTGTCAATGTCTTCCCAATTAAAGTCACAGGCATTGCCTTGCCCATCACTATCATGATCCGCTTGATTGGCATTGACACTTAATGGGCAATTGTCATCGACATCTAACACACCATCACCGTCATCATCTGTATCTGCATTATCGCCGATACCGTCCCGATCAGAATCCCCCTGCTCAGCTGGATCTAATGGAAATGCATCGCGCGAGTCAGGCCGACCATCGCCGTCATCATCGTCATCGCCACCATTGCCAATACCATCGCCATCTGTATCCACGCTCTCATCTGCATCAAATGGAAACTCATCATCCACATCTAAGATGCCGTCATTGTCATCATCCGTATCACATACGTCACCGCGCATATCATCATCCGCATTTTCCTGACCCACATTCGCTTGCCATGGGCAATTATCCTGAACATCACCAATGCCGTCATTGTCATCGTCATCATCGCAGACATCACCGTGACCATCATCATCTGTATCTGCA
>CAYZSU010000082.1:0-9205 GCA_964480565.1 uncultured Myxococcales bacterium
AAAGAGATTTTAAATATCATGGCATGCATGAACCAACCGATCAGCAGTAGCGATGTTAAATCTTTATGTAGGTATAAATTAATTGATCTATTCTTACTTAAATTAGTGCAAAGCGGCCTTATTCAGCGAAATAATAATGGTTATTTTGAATTTGCCAATGCAGTCATTATGCCATTTTTGCTTAAGCGTATGACGGCTAAAACACATAAACGAATTCATGGCATTATCTATCATTATTTATCCTCACAATTAGCAACAGGCAATCATCGTCTATTGCAGCATTATGCCTATAGTCAATACAATGCATCTTCTATTAATGATTTTTATACATTAAGCGATCATGCAATAAAAAATAATCATAAACCGCTAGCCATTAAATACTTACACGATATTTTAAATCTATTGCCACTAAATAACATATTTAAGCGATCCGACTGTCTTATTCAAATTGGCGAGTTATATGAAGAAATTCACCAATGGGATAATGCCAAGTGTTATTATAATAAAATCAAAAAAATATCAGCACCACGCACCTATCAACTGGAGTTAATATTAATATCCAATGAAAAAACAGCACGCTTAGCGCTTAGAAGACGCGAATTAAATAAATGCAAACGCATAATTACCCAAAGCCTTCACCTGATTGCTAAGAAACGTGCACCCAAATTTATTATCTGGCAATTACGATTTGAAAACTATTTAGGCAGCATAGACATGCGTAGTGGTGATAATCAACATGCAATTTTAAGATTCAAAAAGACACACAAAGATGCAACTAAATTACTGACTCATGTCAACCAAAGAAAAATCACAAATAATGAACTTGGTGAAGCCCTTCTTAGAGAAGGTCATGCGACACAAGCATTGTCCATTTTTTTAAAAGACCTAAAAAATGCCGCCACAGTACATGCAGAATCTAAGCTTCATTATTTGATTGGCAACACATTTCGAAACATTAAAATTAACAATCTAAAAGAAGCCAAAATACATTATCTTAAAGGTCTATCTATTGCAGAAAAAAACCGCTTAACGTCTCTGGAGTTACGATTGCAAGCAGGGATTGGCAATGTATACTTTGAACAAGGCTTGCAGCAGGAGGCCTTGGATAATTATAGAAAAGCATTTAAGCTTGCACAACAAGTGGATAGCTCCACGACAAGTGTTGAGTTAATGGTCGATATGGGACTCGCATCACTGCAGTTAGGCAATATGGATCAAGGTATTGAATACTTAGAAGCTGCACTTGACTTTGCAAACAATCCCAACAGTCGCGCTGCAGGCATTATCAAACAATACAGCCCCACTATTTATATTTCACTGGCAGATGCATTTTATCGAAAAAAAGATTTTCATCGAACATTTGAATATTTAGATCATGCGGCAGTACTTGATAAACAAGGAAAACTAGCACCAGAACTACGCTACAGCCTATATGGTACATATGCTGAAATCCATCTTTTATATGGAGACTATGATAAAGTATTAAAAATGCTACCCAGTTTAAAAATGCTTGCACAAGAATTTCCACCAGCAGCTACGCACTTCAAATCATTGAAAAAACGTATTAGCTCATTGTCTTAGGACATGTCCTTAATTGAACACCTAAATGTCTGCCTTTATCGGAATTAACCTGATAATCCAGTGTTTACAGGTATTTTATGGATCATCGAATTAAGTCCGCATGATGACAAAAAATATATGACATTAGTGGATTAAGGGACTGTTGAAAAATAGACAATTTGTGGGGTTGTTCAAAAATGCCCAGATTCAAGGCTCCCGCAAATCCGTAACCGGAGTGTACATGCGAGTACGTGAGGATTGCGGGTGCAGCGGGAAACACCGAAGATGGGCGTTTTTCAACAACCCCATTAATTTCTTTTTTTGCCTATTTATACGCATTGAGTGGATTCTTAAATGAATTGAGGACACACCCTTGCAACTCATAATGAGTTTGACTTTTTCCAAACAATATTGTTTTTACTTCCCCAGCAAATCATGCAATTTAGAAGTAGTTAAGAGCTAGGAAAATATAGTCATGACTCAAATAATTGATGGCAAAACACGTGCACTATGCATCCGTGAAGATATTGCCAAACAAGTCAATATACTCAAATCACGGAAAGTAACACCCTCACTTGCGGTTATACTCGTTGGAAACAATCCCGCATCCCATATTTATGTAAAAAACAAACGAATTGCATGCAAGAAAGCAGGCATTGAATGCAATATCCATCATTTGGATGAATCTACAAATGAAAACACACTCACCTCACTAATTGATCAACTAAATAATGATGAATCCATTCATGGAATTCTTGTACAATTGCCCTTGCCAGCCCATATTAATACCCCTATTGCTACAATGAAAATTTCACCTCAAAAAGATGTGGATGGTTTTCACCCCATCAACATTGGACATTTAAATCTTGGAACTCCGTTATTTAGCCCCTGCACACCAATGGGAATTATTGATTTAATTAAATCAACAGGCGAATTAATTTCAGGCAAACATGCGGTCATTATTGGACGAAGCAATATCGTCGGAAAACCAATATTGCAATTACTATTGCAACATCATGCAACTGTTACGATCTGTCATTCTCACACACAGAATATTGAAATCATTGCAAAACAAGCGGACATTCTGATTGCGGCAGTGGGCATCGCACATTTTGTTAAATCCCATTGGATTAAAAAAAATGCCATCCTCATTGATGTTGGTATTAATCGATGCAATGATAATACATTGGTTGGTGATATCGATTATGATAATGTTTTTGGAATTGCCAGTTATATCACCCCTGTTCCTGGAGGTGTTGGCCCCATGACAATTGCCATGCTGCTTCAAAATACATTGCTTGCCGCTAAAAACATGCATCCATAGAGAAAGGTCGCTCATGTTAAAATATACCGCACTTTATAACGACCATAAAAAACATCAGGCATCATTTGTCGACTTTGCAGGATGGCAAATGCCCATTCAGTTTGAACATGGTATCATTGCCGAACACCAGGCTGTTCGAAACTCCGTTGGATTGTTTGATGTATCACATATGGGGCAATTTGAATTCACAGGACCTAATGCCATCAATGCTGTCAATTATTTAACTACAAACAATGTAAAAAAACTAACCAATGGTAAAGCGCAGTATTCATTGCTTTGTGATGATAATGGCATGATCATCGACGATGTAATTGTGTATCAACTCCATAATGAACATATTATCATGGTCGTTAATGCCAGTAATATTGAAAAAGATTTTAACTGGTGCCAATCCCATTTAATGGATAATACTCAAATTCAAAATAAAAGTAATGATTATGCATTAATTGCTGTGCAAGGCCCATTGTCTCAACAACTGCTCAGCAATATAATCTCCACAGATTTATCATCGATTAAACCATTTCATTTTTCTATAGTCGCATTTAATAATATACCCAATATTATTATTGCACGTACTGGCTATACAGGCGAGGATGGATTTGAATTATTTTGCGCACCTAAGCATGCTAGTGACCTCTGGAATATGTGCTTAACAGCTGATTCTTCCATTAATACACAACCCATCGGATTGGCGGCCCGAGATACTTTACGTATAGAAATGAAATATAGCCTTTATGGAAATGAAATCTCTAATAGTACAAACCCAATAGAAGCAGGACTTTCCTGGGTAGTTAAGCTAAAAAATACCGATAATTTCATCGGCAAAAAAAACCTTACAACCATTAAATCACAACCACAATTACGATCGTTAATTGGCTTTGAAATGATTGACCGTGGTATTCCAAGACATGGGTACGATGTTATTATAGATAATAACTCAAAAGGAATGGTCACCAGTGGTACAAAATCCCCTTCTACGAACAACGCTATTGGTATCGCATACGTGCCATATGCATATTCAGACATTGGCTCTGAATTTTATATTGACATTCGTGGAAAATATCGAAAAGCAAAGGTAGTCAATACACCATTTTATCAGAAAAAAGATTAAAGGAGAGATGAGCTATGAATATACCAGACGATTTAATGTATACTAGAGAACATGAATGGATTCGATTAGAAGGTGATATTGCCTATATTGGAATCACGGAACATGCCATACAGCAGCTAGGAGATATTGTTTATGTAGAGCTTCCAGCTGAAAATGAAACAATGACATTGGAAGAAACATTTGCATCACTCGAATCTGTCAAAGCTGTATCCGACTGTTATGCCCCACTAACAGGCTTAATTGCTGAGGTAAATAGCAGTCTAGAAGATACGCCTGAAACAATAAATGATGATTGTTATGGTGATGGTTGGATTGTAAAAGTACAATTTGACGATAAAAATGAGCTGGAAAACTTAATGACTCCAGAACAGTATCAAGTTTATATTAACGAAGAAACTCAATAAATGCACGATGGGTTGGCCTTAGCAATGCCCACAGTTGCCTAAAAAAAACGCCTATTTTATGAACAGTTCCATTATTGAAAAATAGATATTTTAAGGTCTACAATGAAATACATTCCACATACATCCGATGACATAAAAGAAATGCTACACAGCATTGGTGCCAATAACATAGAATCACTATTCTCTGGAATTCCATTGGCATGCAAAGATAGCAGTGTTTTGAACATTCCAAAGTCAATAAATGAAATGTCACTTCATAAACATATTGAAACAATCGCAAATAAAAATGCGCCCATATCACCTGGCAACTGTTTTTTAGGTGCAGGCGCTTATCATCATTATATTCCTGCAACAGTTAGTGAATTAGCATCGCGATCTGAATTCCTTACTCCGTATACACCCTATCAACCAGAGCTTAGCCAAGGTACATTGCAAGTGCTCTATGAATTTCAAACAATGATTGCCCGTTTATTTGACATGGATGTATCCAATGCCTCGCATTATAGCGGTGCAACCGCGTTTGCAGATGCATGCCTAATGGCAACACGAATTAATCGCAAAAAAACAAAGCTCCTAATATCCGATTTAATTCACCCTGAATATATCAATATACTTCGCACCACTTATATCCATAAGGATCAGATTTGCTTAATTCCTTCAAAAAATGGATGTATTGATCAGAATGCGCTTCATGCACTTATTGATGACTCCACAGCTGCAATTGCAATGGGCTATCCAAACTGCTTTGGTATTGTTGAAGAGTTAACGAATATTGTTTCACTGGCACATGACAAACACGCACTTGCTATTTCCGTAACACCGGAACCATTAGCACTATCCATATTACAACCTCCTGGTGCATTTGACATTGATATTGCAGTCGGTGAAGGATTAAGTTTTGGATTGCCTGTTAATTTTGGAGGGCCCTCTCTGGGATTATTTACTGTAAAGAAAAAATTTGTACGACAAATGCCAGGCCGAGTATGTGGTAAAACAGTGGATGCAAATAATAATATAGGCTATGTACTTACCCTCTCCACGCGTGAGCAACACATTCGACGAGAAAAAGCCACGTCCAATATCTGTTCAAACCAAGCTCATTGTGCAACCACAGCCGCTATTTATTTAGCCGCACTTGGAAAAAATGGACTTATTGAGTTGGGCAAAAAAAATGCATTTAATGCTGATTATGCACGAGAAAAACTCAGCCAAGTGAAGGGAATTTCACTTCCTTATACATCACCTATATTTAATGAGTTTATTGTCCGCCTACCTAAACCTGCAGATCAGGTAATCGCTACATGTGAAAAAGATGGCCTTTACCCAGGCATTGCAATAAGCGCATGGCAGTCAAAATACAAAAATGACTTACTTATTTGCTGTACAGAGCTAAACGATAGATTTGATATCAAGCAATTAATAAAAGGAATAACCAATGCCTTGTAATACTAACTATAGCAATCATGCAGACCCTTCTGAATCAACATCTACTGCTATTGACTCGAACACAATTGCATTTCATGATGAACCCACTGTTTTTGAGCAATCAAAAAAAAATAGGCATAGCAACTATACAACTGATAATACCGATTATGATTTAAATACCCATTATAAATCACTGGCACGCCAACTACCCGCAGAGCTTCCTGAACTGTGTGAGACAGATATTGTCAGGCATTATACACGTTTATCTAGACAAAATTATAGCAAAGACTTAGGGCTGTACCCATTAGGATCATGCACCATGAAGCATAATCCTCGTTTAGCGAATAAAGTCGCTAATTTAAATCAATTCACCCAAACGCATCCCTATTTGCCCGATCACTTAGTACAAGGAAATTTAGCTTTATGCCATGAGCTTGAAGAATTACTTTCAGAAATTAGCGGAATGGCAAATATTACTTTATGGCCCGCAGCTGGCAGTCATGGCGAATTCACTGGCATGCTCATGATTCGCGCATACCACTTGGATCAAGGCAGTCCAAGGAAAACAGTGCTGATTCCAGATTCCGCCCATGGAACCAACCCATCATCTGCAGCTATTTGCGGGTATGATGTTCAAACAATTCCATCCAATGCACAAGGTCTTATCGATGCAGACTCCGTTGCCAAAGCCATGACAAAAGATGTTGCAGCCATTATGATTACAAATCCAAACACATTGGGATTATTTGAAAGTGAATTCAAAGAAATTGCAGACATTGTCCATCAAAAAGGAGGACTTGTCTATTTAGATGGTGCCAATTTAAATGCCCTTATGGGATATGTAAAACCAGGGCACATTGGCGCAGATATCATGCATTTTAATTTGCATAAAACATTTGCCACACCACATGGCGGTGGCGGCCCGGGAGCAGGTCCAGTGGGAGTAGTTGAAAAACTAGCACCTTATTTACCCACGCCACGCATTATCAAAAAAAATAATATCTACTCACGAGCAATTAATTTTCCAAATAGCATTGGTCCTATCAATACATTCTTTGGAAATTTTGGTGTATTAGTTCGTGCATACACATACATTCGTGCACTGGGAGCTGATGGCTTAAAAGAAGCCACTGAAATGGCTGTATTAAATGCCAATTATATCTATGCAATGCTAAAGAATCATTATCATTGCCCATTTCCAGGGAAAGTGCTTCATGAATGCGTATTTAATGATAAATATCAAAATGAACATGGAATCAAAACATTGGATATTGCAAAGCGATTAATTGACTTTGGATTTCATCCTCCAACAATCTATTTTCCACTCATTGTCTCAGGGGCACTTATGATTGAACCCACTGAGACTGAAAATAAGGATCAACTGGATGAGTTTTGCAATGCCATGATTGCAATTGCGACAGAAAGTAAACACAACGCTGAGTTACTGCGAACTGCCCCAACTCGTTCATTCCGAAGACGTTTAAATGAAGTAAAGGCTGCTAAAGACATGACCCTTAGAGATTAATGGAATTTCCTCAACCAGCTTTTGCCAGTGAAGGAAGCCCCCCCTAAAAATAGACAGTAAATGACCAATTCATGCGCAACAGCCCATCATCGGTTAAGAATTTCTTTGGCGGTTTTGCAAATGGTGCAGAGGATCTTACTGTACGCAAGGTTTCAGAATCAAAACCAGGAATGCCTGAACTTTTTTCAACAAATAGTTCATTTAAATTACCTTTCGCATCCACTGTAATAATCAACTTGGAAACTATTTTATTCGAATAACGCTCATTCTTAGAAAAATGATAAATTAGTGACTGTCTTGGACTAAATGTTCGCCGAAATATACGCTTTATTCGAACAAAGTAATCTGCATTTGGATAATGCATCACATTTAATGCTGTTTTAATTCCACGTTTTATATCAGGGAAAAAATCATTATCTGCTGACTGTGAGTGCGCAGCAGAATGATTATCTTGATTTGAAAATAATCGTTCATCTATATTATATAAATCTGCGATACTTAATTTTCTTTTCATATTACTGCGATGAGATTGTTTTTTTTTATGTAGTTTTGTACGATGCGATTCAGATCTAGACGTAGACACTGTTTCTTGAGTAACAGTGCTATTCATCTCACCTATATACTGAGGATTAACGGGTTTTTTACTATTATCCGGAGAATCAATATCTGCAATACGGAGACGTTGATTATTTAAATCAACTGGAAACACTGTAATTACTTTTTCCAGGTCATGATTCTCCAAATTTGGAAACATGTGGAATACACAAAAAATAAGAATATGCAGACCAATAGACATAAAGACATAGGCCCATAACCCTAATGATCTGCGATCTGAAATAGTAATAAACATAATTAATAATTAAAAAACACTTTTAAGCGGCTTTCCGACCACAAATTCAATATACTTTGACATTACCTGTTCAGCCAAACGATAATGCCTATCACCTAATGAATTACTCACTGTAGTTAATGCGCTTAAACCAGCAGCTGCAGCTTGGCTCACAGGAATATTATAACCTGTATGCGTTACCATGCTGTTGATCTTTCCCAGTTCGCAATTCAAGAAAAATGGTTCTTTATTTTTCATTACATGATCACAGGCTGATAAATCAGGCTTAAATCCACAAAATTTAAGCCATGTATATTCAAATGCTAAAATATCCGATATTTTTGGCTCATATTTACATAAACCTGTTAAGAATAATTCCAATAATCGATAGAGCTCTTTGCTGGATTGATGATCTTGCAAAAAAAGTTGCGATAATTCAATCGCACGCAACATGGCCTGAATTCGTTCATAGGATGATAATATACCATGCATGCTATATTTAGGGCGTGCAGAGGATAATTGTGACATACGCTCACTATTTTTAGGTATCGATAAACTAACCTGCAATATTTGGCCAAGCTCAATAGACGAACCAAATCGCTTTACCGAACGTCTTGCTGATTTAGCCATGGCAGATAACCGTCCATGATCCTTTGTAAATAAATGCACAATCCAATCCGCTTCACCAAAAGCAAAGCGTTTAATAACAATACCTTCATCATGTACAATATTTTTTTTCTGTATCATACCCACTCACTCATAGATGGCATGCAATCGACTTTCGTATTAACAATCACTACATTTTTTTGACCCATATTAAAATAATACGCAGAATTGACTGATTTATTAAAAAAATCAATAAAATAGGCATATCATACCAGGGCACATGCATAAAAAACACAATAAGTATCCGGATCATAAAGTTGCATTCAAAAGTTATTATCTCTATCCATTTCCCCGTGCCAGGCATGGATGGGGTTGTACGGACTCCATGCCTGGCACGGATTATCATTTGGAACCCATAATC
>CAYZSU010000083.1:0-9095 GCA_964480565.1 uncultured Myxococcales bacterium
AATATAATGATCTTCACCCTCTACTTCCTGCCATAAAACTCGATATCCATTACTATTTGTATCCACACTCACGATACGCGGCCCAGGAAGTGTGGGACACGCTGGTGCGCCTTCGGCAGGTAGGACTCGAACGGATGTTGTTTCCTGATCGATTAACCCACGGCCATCGCCTATTGATCCAACAATACGGAAATTAGTTGATTCCTGAACTATTGGTGCACGCCATATAACTGAATCATAATTGTCGCTCCAACTTGTAAACCTGCCACCTGTGGCACTCCAATAATAATAAATATCATCGCCATCTGGATCGGTCCCTCTAAGGTCAAATCGAACATCATCACCTGAATGAACAATTGCCGCTCGCAAGGTAATTGATTCAATTTCTGGGGCATTGTGATTTCCTGAGGCTGTTTGCACTTCATATTCATTGCCAGCTATAGCAATATCGGACTCTTCAAAATCTTCGAAAAAAGCTTTCACAATCATCTTTGAAGTGTCAGCTCGATTTAATAAATCATCCGGTGCATAAGTATTGTCTGGGTGACCCTTAATATACCCTTCTTCATAGCAACCAACGATGTATTTCTTAAAAGCATGGTTGTTAATATCACTCAGAGGAGTTTCTTCATTTCCAGTATAATTAAGTTCCTTGGCAGTGTAGATAAGTCGAGCCATGTCAGCACGCGTAACCGATTGATCCATTGTTTCTTGACTCAAATCATTCCAAAAAAGAAGAGGATCATCGCCATCTTTTTCATTTCTAAATGCAATTGCTTTTTCTAAAAACGGATAATACCATATTTGAGAAAATCCTGTTAAAACACCTTTCGGTAAAGATGTTCCATTTTTTTTCTCAATTGAATTGATAAGTATTTTTATAATCTCAGCACGATTAATATTATCGCCTGGATGAAAAGTGCCATCTGGATGTCCATCAATTATTTTTAGTTTAGAAAGTTTATCAACATGTTCAAAAAACCAGTCATCCAAATTAACATCTGGAAAAGAGCCATTCGGATTGATATCCATATAGTCATTGATATCAACGTCCAATCGACTAAATAATTCATTAATCGCTGCATTTAGATCAGGAAGAGGACCAATATGATCCTGACCCCGTTGTGATGTCCCTGAATCCTGTAAGATACTCAATAAAAGTTCTTTTGTTGCAGGTCCACCTGTTACTTGGCGATGAATTCCTTGTAATGCAGCAATACTCCCAGCCACTATTGGAGACGCCGCAGATGTGCTTCCGAAAGCAGTATTTGTATACGTACGATGAGAACCTAAATCATCACCATATCCAGTTGTTAAGATATTGTTTCCCCAACCTTGTAAATCTACTCTTTCCCCATAATTAGAGGAATCTATTGGTGCATGGGTTGTCGAATCGCCAGCACCCACAATAATTGCCCCTGAATGGTTAATACTGGGATCAAAAGCATCATTAAAATCCGTATCATCAAGATCATTTCCTCCATTGCCTGCAGCTTCAACAACAATAATACCAGAAGATGTCGCTACTTGAATAGCTGTACGAATATCCAAATTCCACTCCACTGGTATACAACTTCCTTGAAATATTTCACCGCAAAAAAAACCAGTTGGTCCCTTAATATGAACTGGTAACAATATAATATCGCCTTGATTTAAAATATTAACTGCTGATTCAATGGCTGTTGATAACAGTTGATCGCCGCTTATAGAAATAACTTTTATTATTGCATCAGGGACAATACCTGTAACACCGTGGCCATCATCAATAGCTGATAAAATGCCAATGACTGCTGTACCATGATCACTGCCTGTATTCACTCCACTAATGAGATCTCTAGGAGCTAATGGATAATCCTCATGTGCAAAATCCCACCCACCCTCTATATCAATAATTGTGACTCCTAAACCACCTCCTCCTCGAATTGTACGAGCAAATTCAGAGTCAATGCCGCCTTGAGCTGCAGGTTTAAGATATCCTTGTTCATAGCTTGGAGTCGTCGATAACGCAGCTGGCACAATTTTAGAACTTATATAAACTGATTGCAGAATAGAATTTTTCTTTAATGCTTCTATTAGTTCAATTGCCTTCTGTGAATCCTCGATAATTACTTCAAAAAATAGATTTAAATCAGGAATAGTAGATTTCTTCTGAAGCAACGCTGATCTTTCTTTATCATACTGTTTTTCCGTTTTTGATCTAAACAGTCGTTTTTTTGGAAAAGAAGCTAATAGCTGATTAATAACTTTCAATTCATCTTCATGTTGCAACCCTGTAAATTTATTTTCTTCAAGTCGAATGACCAATCCTTCAGTAAATTTAAGAATTACTCTTCCTGAATAGCTTTCTTCAGGCAATGATTTCTGATCACCTTCATGCAAAATACTGGAATCACTTTTTATGTCTGAGGCTATATTATTCGCTTCAATTTGAGATTTTTCAAAACCTTTTCCTCCCCCACAGGCCACATTAAACAAAACCAGCATGAGTACAAACATACTGGCCAATAGTGAATGACGCTTAGAACATGAATTATATAATCGCATGGCTCCCCCAGTTTTTGATTATTCAAGTGTGGGAGGAGGTATCATATGAAAAAATCATTGCTAGTGAAATTATATATAAGCTAATAAACTAATTTATGATTGATTGAAAACAACATGAAATTGTAGAATATTTATTCTATAAATATCTTCAAAAATAAAATACAATTTTATATAAAAAAGGCTATCACGAAACACTCTGTAAACTATATAAAACAGACGATCTTATACCGATCACAACTTCCAATGATTATGTTTATTGCATTTCCTGACAAGCGATAATTTTAAATTTTAGACACCAAGATCTCCGATCAACACCACTTCGGAGATGACACCATTGGCAGTCAGGAAATCGGAGATGACAATCATTTGGTGCATGAAGATGACAAAAAATGCCTGTCATGCCCGAATGCATTTATCGGGCATCCAGTCATGCAGTAATGACCGGCAAGTGCTGTAACACCTATGGATCCCCGTCGCAGCACGAGGATGACAACATTTACAGCACAACGATGACATGCGGGGTTGTTTGGAACAACACCATTAAAACTACCCTTTATGAACAAATACGAAAACCAATATATGGTGAATGATAATAAGGTAACTTACTGGGAAGAATGTTGAATTTTAATGCACCCTGATGGCCATATACGCACCCATCACTCGCCCACTCCGCTTGCAATGGATCTATCAATGGATTGGCTATTATTTCACCTGGGGTAAGTAACCGCCCATCCATACGTTGAGCATAATTAAGAGCATCTAAAAAAGTGATACAACTGGCAAATTGAGCAGCACCAAGACCTGAGAGATCTATATTTTTACCATAATATCTTTGTGCCCATACATCCACGCTAGACATCGTTGTGTATACAGGTAAGGTTTGTTGATCTTCGGGTAATTGGTTCCTAATTGAAGTTAGCGTATTGCCAGTAAATAATCGATACGCTGCATTGCCCTCTAAATCAGAATATTGAGGAAGCGCACCTACTAACCTAGTAGGATGTTTATCCAAATAGCTTATAAACGGTGGAACAGTTACAAGAGATCTTGGCATAGAAGTCAATGGTAGCATCATTGATGATGATGATGGCGATATACTTGGAATCATTATGTGTATCCTCGATGTTTAACTAGTGATGATATGAAAGTCCTCGCAAAATATGTATTGCGACGTAGAAGTCAAACCATTTTTTTTATTCGCATTCATAAATCTAAAAACGATTCGTGACATTTATGACATTTTTTGACATAGACACATCCTATGCCAACGCATCACTATTCACGCAATGACGCCTATGCAAAAGTCACTGGTCGCGCCCAATTTGCCGATGATCTTTATATTGACAATCAATGTTATGCGGATATTATTCATGCCGCATATCCAAGTGCAACGATCCAATCTATCGATACCTCAGCAGCACTGGCCATGGACAATGTACTGGCAGTCATCACTGCAGATGATGTAATTGGTGCATTGCAAGTGGGAAACTTGGTTAACGACCATTATATTTTTGCAAAAGAAAATGTATATTATATTGGCGATGCCATTGCCATGGTCATTGCCACTACCAAGCTAGATGCGCGTATTGCCAAAGAAAAAGTAGTTATCACCTATACGGAAAAATCCGCAATAACCACTCCGCATGATGCAATTACAACAACAGCGCCTGCCATACATCCGCATCTAAAACCCGACAATACAGTCGCTGCTTATCGCATTCGGCATGGCGATCAGAACCCTATAGCAATCGCGCATACAGAGTTAATCGAAGAAACGTTTTGTACCAATTATGTGGAACATGCCTACATGGAGCCAGAATCCTGCATTGCAGCCCCTGAAGGTGATGGTAGCATCACTGTTTATGGCGGCATGCAGCACCCATTTTCCACGCGTCGTATTGTGGCAAATGCACTTAATTTGCCGCTTGCAAAAGTACGCATCAAGCAAACAACATTGGGCGGTGGATTTGGTGGCCGCGATGATACCATTTCAATTATCTGCGCCAGAGCAGCGATTGCGGCTAGCATTGTCAATCGCCCGGTCAAGCTCACCTATACGCGCGAGCAGTCGATTTTAGAAAGCTATAAACGCCATCCTTTTTCCATGACCTATGCGGCCAGCATGGATGAATCTGGACAGATTCAAGGTTTATCAGTTGATTTACTCGCTGATGCAGGGCCCTACACGGCTGTCTCGCCATTTGTAATCTGGCGACCCACAGTGCAATGCACTGGGCCCTACCATATTCCCAATGTCCATTGTAATTCCAAGGCCATGTATACGAACAATCCATTTACCGGTGCATTTCGCGGCTTTGGTACACCCCAGCAAATTTTTGCCAATGAATCGTTTATGGATATATGCGCAGAAAAAACAGGCCTCAATCCATATGAATTTCGGAAAAAACATTTTTTCACACAAGACAGTATCACGCATACAGGCCAACAACTCAATAATCATCAGGTAAGTATTCATGAGGTCACGAAAAAAACACTATCGACCATTGATTGGGAACACAAATTCAAATCATGTTCACGCGGTAAACCCGATAAAAACGGCGATTTCCACGGTATTGGATTTTCGTGCAGCTATCGTGGGGTATCGCTCGGCGCAGAAGGCAATGATTTTTGCTCGGCAATTTTGCATATTCAACAGGATGGATCCATACTCTTAGAATCCGGCGTATCGGAAAATGGCCAAGGGCTACAATCCACCATGATTCATATCTGCGCCACAGAGCTTGGCATTGCCCATAGTGATATTACATTTTTGCCAACGGATACTAGCTCTGTACCCGATGGCGGCCCAACGGTTGCTTCACGCGGCACGATTATGGGTGGTAATGCAGTGATCAATGCATGCCAACAGATTAAACAGATCATGCATCCCGTACTATGCGAGCAGCTAGGTAACAATGCAGATAATTTCTTTTACAAAAATGGACAGATCAGTCATCCGATCAATAAAAATACCATACCTTTTTCCGATGCAGTCCAGCTATGTTATTCAAAATGCACATACTTGCATACATTGGGCACATTTCATGCCCCATCCGTAAATTGGGATACAACAAATGGTCAAGGCAATGCCTACTTCACCTATGTGTATGCCTGCCACGCATGTAACGTCATTGTATCCAAAGATACCGGTAAAATCCAAGTCACAAATGCTGTGGCCACACATGACCTTGGAAAAATTATTAACCCGCAAATGGCTATTGGGCAAGTATTTGGCGGAATGGTAATGGGATTAGGATTTGCAATTAAAGAAAACTTAATTGTCGATCAGGGATATATAAAAACATTAAATTTTAATACTTATCGCATTCCATCAAGCATGGATATGCCGGAAATGACCGCACATTTTATAGAAAGCGATGATGCTGCAGGTCCGTGGGGAGCCAAATCCCTTGGGGAACCCACCAATGAGCTAATGGGCGCAGCCATTGCCAATGCAGTATATTATGCCACAGGAATTCGATTTACATCATTGCCCATGGATAGGCATACAGTGAAAGACGCATTGGCACAGAGGTAATCATGACTACCATCAAACTCCACATCAACCACACATCCTATGCAATAAATTGTAATTCCAGTAAAACCCTATTGGATATTTTGCGCGATGAATTGCGACTCACCGGCACCAAGCGCGGCTGTGATATCGGTGCATGCGGCACTTGCACTGTACTCATCGATGGTAAACCCAAGCGAGCATGTAAAATTAGTGCAGCAAAACTCACTGAACTTGCAGAACAACATGCACATATTCTAACCATTGAAGGGCTAATGGATGGCAAAAACTTGCACCCCATTCAGCAGGCATTTATTGATTGTGGCGCCATTCAATGTGGATTTTGTACACCTGGAATGATATTAAGCACCAAAGCCCTATTGGATAAAAATCCGTCACCCAGTACCGCACAAATTAAGCAAGCGCTCGCTGGAAATTTATGTCGATGCACCGGCTATCAGCAAATCATAGACGCCGTTCATGCAGCAGCCAAACACATGCAACCGGATAGTTAATTTTTTAATGGAAAGTTTTTAACTAGTGCGTTCCCAAGGGCAACCCCTGGGTTCAAATCGCATCCACATCCAATTGATTCCCTGCAACATATACCTGTTTTATGGAATGACCATCCCCGCGATACATTAAGATCGATAAAATTTCATCCGCTGTTAACTGACTCTGATTATAGTTGGGATCTACACCACGAATATCCATAGCAATAAAATCCGCCCACTTGCCGACATCCAGCGAACCTATTTGATCTTGAAGCCCGAGCACATGGGCACCACCAAGCGTTGCCAAGTAAAATGCGTTCTTCGGTGATACGCTAAAATCAGATTGCACATAATCAGCATGCCTCATTTCAGTAAATATACTCATGGACGTACCTGCCCCCACATCCGTACCCAACCCATAATCAATGCCATATTGCTCAATTTTATCCGCCGGCATACAACCACTTTTCAGGAATAAATTGGATGTGGGACAATGCGCAATTTTGCTTTTACTTTCGGCAATACGGGCAAACTCATCGTCGCTTAAGTAAATCGCATGCGCAAAAATCGTCTTTTCTCCCAATACATCGCAGGATTCAAATAAGTCCACATAATCTTTATACTGAGGGTACATGGCACGTACGGTTTGATTTTCTTTCTTTGTTTCTGCAATATGTGTGTGTAAATAGGCATTCATTTGTCGCGCTAACTTAGCACTTTCCGTCCACAGATCCAAACTACACGTAGGCGCAAATCGTGGTGTAAACGCATATTGCAATCGACCACAATCATGGCCATGCCATTTTTCACAAAGCATGGCACTCTGAGTCAAAGCATCGTCCGTTGTTTCAATCAGCCCATAAGGCGCATGCTGATCCATCATCACTTTGCCAATGCATGCCCGCACACCTGCCTGATCGGCAATTTGAAAACATGCATCTGTCGCATCTTTATGAATAGATGAAAATAAGCACGCGGTTGTCGTGCCGTTTAGAATCAGTTTTTTAAAAAAACGAATACCAATATCCTGTACCACAGACATGTTTGAAAATGATTTTTCTGCAGGAAAGATATAGTGATCCAGCCAATTAAGCAGCGTTTTTCCACATTTTCCGCGCTCATCCAGCTGAGGAATATGACTATGAACATCCACAAGACCTGGAAAAATCACATGATCCGGCATATATTTGGTCACGTGATGTGTCGGCAAATAGGGCTCGCAAGATAAAATACGCCCGCGATCATCAATGCATAACACGCCATCCACTATTTCCCGAATTTTAGTGGTACTAATCGGAGTAATAATGCGACCACGAATGCATTGTGTCATTATATATCGCCTTCATCCATAGGTATTGCAGACACCTCAGAAATCGTATTTGCCCCTTCTGAAATTACATAATCTTCACTGGCCCACGCACCAAAATCAATGAGTTGACAACGTTTTGAACAAAACGGACGACTTGGGTTATTTGCTAATTCCCACTCTTTTTTGCATTGCGGACATTTTCGAATAGATGTTTTTTTCATATGAAGGACATTACTGATTTCAAGATTAAATATCAATGGTGTTTTTATACGAGAAAACTTGTCACCAGGGTATTTTTGATGCTATTTTTATCAACATAGATTCGGTGCCAGGCACCGGGAAACAACTGTAAAACGTGCATCATACCCATCCAATATATTATCATATTTATATAAGAACACAAATATGTCGCATAAAAATACATTGCAAATCCACCCATTTTACAGTAGAAATATATTAATCTATTATGACATTCATTGTAACGACACCCTTGCCAGGCACGTGCTGCCCCTTATTATCTCCCGCAACTCCCAGTTGTACATCATTGACATCAAATTCATTAAATTATCCCCACTCACCCACGCAATCAAGCAGCTACTGCAAGACTCAAACATTACCATCCTGCACGCAGAAAAAGAATATCCCCTATTTTAAGAACTCCCTCTGCCCATTTGTTCCAACATCCAATCAGGAATTATTAAATAATGCCGCCATAATACAATACACGCAGCCTTTTCAGGCAATGGCAACGATCCGAAGGATTACTGAACTACCCACTGATCAAATTTCTAGCATTATTTATTTTTTACATGATTATGCCTCAAATCTACCGACCCATGCCGATGCCATTGATACGATAATTCATATATATGATACAATATCATTTGAGCTGCAATATGATATCTTAATTTCACTATCAATGCATTATGAGCAATTTCCGCATACTGTGATAGACGCATATAAAATGTTCTTGGAGACTTCTAAAACAACACTATCAGAGCTTTTTCATCCATCACAAATACCAACACTCAATATGCTCAGTGCCGAACACTATCGCCCTTATTCAGGTACATATATTATCCCCCTTATCGACAGGGCATATTATCTTGAAAAACGCATTCATTGGCTATCCGCACAAATTCAACAGGCTGATCATATCAAAGACACTATTGACAGTGCATAATGGGGTTGTTGAAAAACGCCCATCTTCTGTGTTTCCCGCTACACTCGCAAT
>CAYZSU010000084.1:0-8975 GCA_964480565.1 uncultured Myxococcales bacterium
CTTAACCAGAGCCGATCCCTTACAGGAATGCAAGGGACGGGTCCATTTCATTATCAAAATAGATGTTTTGTGGATCCCCTGCATTAGATAGATAAAATTCCATTGATTTTACACATATGATTGTGTAATATAATGTGTAAATAGGAGGGAGTATGGCAACAAATCTCGCAATAGATAATGAATTAATTGAATTAGCCAAAAAAATTGGCAATCATCGAACCAAAAAAGAAGCTGTTATTCATGCGCTGAAGGCCTATATCGATAGAAAAAGACAAATGGAGATATTGGATGTCATGGGTACTATCGACTATGATTCAGATTATGACTATAAAGAGCAAAGAAAACGAAAATAATTATGAAAATATTAGTGGATACTTGCATTTGGTCATTAGCATTGCATCGGCGAAAAAAAGATGACGATAATATTGTATATATAAAGGAATTTAGTGAATTAATATGCGAGTCAAGAATTCAATTAATCGGTGCAGTTCGGCAAGAAATACTATCAGGTATTAAACATGAGTCTCAGTTTGTTAAATTAAAAAATATATTGCAGTCATTTTCAGATTTCAATGTTCAAATGAATGACTATGAACATGCAGCGGCATTATTTAATATTGCAAGATCTCATGGTATTAGTGGGTCAAATACGGATTTTCTAATATGTGCATTATCAGAAATATATGATATGCCTATTTTTACAATAGATAATGATTTTGATTTATATCGGCAATATATGAAATTTAAGCGTTATTATCCTCGCTAATGAGCCATATATTAATTTAATATTTTTTGTGTTTTGAGTGAGTAAAAAAATATTTGTAACAGGAAAAGTCGAATTGACAGGATAATGCGGTGTTTTAGAAATCTTTTAAATTTTTAATTCTCAATAGTTTCAACGATAAACAAGGGTGCTCAAATGACATATATGATTTCATGGAATGTAAATGGTATTCGTGCGATTTCAAAAAAAGGATTTCGTGAGTGGGTTAAACAGGAAAATCCGGATATATTATGTTTGCAGGAGACAAAGGCTAGGCAAGAGCAAGTACCTGAAGAATTAATGAATTTGGAGGATTATCATATTTATTATAGTTCTGCGGAACGTCCGGGCTATAGTGGTGTGGCATTATATTCGAAGGAAAAACCAAATCGTGTGGAAACTGCGATAGGTCTGAATCATTTTGATTGTGAGGGGCGATTTGTAATTGCGCACTATGATTCATTTATCTTATTTAATGTCTATTTCCCAAATGGCGGTGCATCGCCAGAGCGCTTGCAATATAAAATGGATTTTTATGATGCTTTTTTAGCACATGTGTCTTCCTTATATAATAATGGAAAACGTATTATTATTTGTGGGGATGTGAATACCGCGCATACTGAAATTGATTTGGCACGGCCAAAAGCAAATTCAAAAAATACTGGGTTTTTACCAGAAGAACGTGCATGGATTGATCGATTAATACAGCATCATTTTGTGGATACATTTCGCAACTATCATCAAGAGGGTAGTCATTATACCTGGTGGGATTATAAAACCAGGGCTAGATCGCGCAATGTGGGCTGGCGTATTGATTATTTTTTTATCAGCGATACATTATTGCCGAAACTATCGGATGCGGTTATTTTGAGTGATGTGATGGGATCGGATCATTGTCCGATTGGTATTCAAATCAACGTATAATAGGTGTGTCAAAAATAACCGCATGTTCACGTCAGTATCTCTGCTCAATACCCAAATAAAAATGTTAATAAAACCCCCGTGCCAGGCATGGGTGGGGTAACACGGACTCCATGCCTGGCACCGCCTATCATTCGGAATCCATAATTCCAATTCCTGAACACATGGACTCAATTGCTTGCCAACTAGATGCTAATCGATATATGAAATAGTCCTATTTTTTAACAATTTCATTTAAGAAAAGGAGCCTTTTTCATGGGACGACCGCCACGAGCACGCCAAGCAGACTATGCCTATCATGTTACCGTACATACGGCAGCAGAGTTAGAGTTTCCTCTTAAGGATGAAAAATGTCGCGATTTAATTGGATCGGCCATTAACAGAGCCGCAGCTAAATTTAATATTTATGTGCATCATATTTTGCTTATGAAAAATCACATTCATATGATTATTAAAACACCCAATGAAAATATCGATAAATTCATGCATGCCACCAATACCATGATTGCCAAACGCATGAATACTATGATCGGCAATAAAGGGCATTTCTTAGGCGCACGCTATTTTTCAAGCGTAATGGACACGGAGGTCTATCACTTGAGATGCGTAGCCTATATCTATAATAATGCGGTAAACGCAGGGGTATGCAACTTGGCGGAAAATACACCGGAATACTATGCCTCGTCGTATCAATATTATGCCAACGGGGAAAAGAGTTTTGTAACGATTACACCGGATGAATTGATCATGGATTTAGGTGAAACACCTGTCGAGCGCCAAGAGGCCTTTGTAAATTTAGTAAACAGCCTAAGCCCACGTGAAGAAGAGGACATGGCACGAATGATTCGCACCAAGCAGTTATTTTATGGCACAGCTGAATGGGTACAACGAATGACGGATAAGTATCATGCCCCTAAAAAAACAATACCATCCGATGAATTATTGGATTCGGCTATACCACCTGACAAATAATTTAGCCTATGATTATCAAAATAAGAGTATTTCCATGTTCCTCAGGTAGTAAGGTATGCAGTTGTTCGTCTGGATTCCAAAAAATGATCAAGAAAAAGAGATAGTGATGAATATGTGACGTAATTTTGCATGAATTATCATCAGAACATGGTCGTGTATTATCTGAAAAACAGAAAAATCGACAAACAAACGCGAAAAATGAAGAAATGATCCGATTGCAAACTTCCAGTGCCAGGCATGGAAAGGGGTGTACGTATTTCATGCCTGGCACGGATTAATGCATAGCGTTTCAAGTATTTGTTGCTGATATTATTGAACTATTCAAAAATACCCAAATGGTGACAGCTTAAGGGTAACGAAATCAACGTAGTTAACGACCTGCTTACAATTATCGTTTATATTGACAATCTAACGTGGAATGCTTTATGTAGCAACAGCTTGCGCGTGGGTATCTAAATTCCTCGTGTTGAAATCATAAGCAAATCTGTAACTAAATATAAAGGAGTTTTCGTGAAAAAAATAATGAGTGTAATGGTTATTATTGTGTTGTTTGCTATGGCGTGCGGTGGCTCCAGTAGTTCTGAGAGTGTAAATGCAACTATTTCAGGTGATATTTCCATGACTGTTCGAGGTGTCACATCGATTAAAGCGAGTGGGGGAAATGCATCCTCGCATGCCAATATATCGGTGCAGGCATTTATGAGCGGGCAAGAATTGATGTCCACCACATCCGATGCAAAAGGACAGTATACGATAGCATTATCCAATATTGCATCCAGTACAGTGGTGCTTCATTATAAATTGGATGGGTATGCCATGGTATATAAGACTATTATGCCATCCAATGGCACGGATACGGTGTATAATATTGTATTGGCTCAATTGCATAGTTTAGAATGTGCAGGCGGAAACTGTCGGGTAGAGGGCAATTCACTTGCTATTGAGGGCTTGCCTGATGGTATTTCAGGGCGTGGACGCGTGTTTAATCCAGTGACTGAGGTGGAATCATTTCCTGGTGAATTTAATGATGATGAGGGGAATTTACTATTATCCGGTGTGTTTTCATCTGTGGAATTAACTGATGCAAATGGCGATGCCGTGGAAAACTTTGATGATGATGTCACATTAACCATGCAAATACCCAGGGATACATGGTCGATCATTCAAGATTTAAATCCAGGAAATAATCAAATTGATGTGCCTATGTATGCATTTGATAAGGTGCAAGGTACTTGGGTGCGCCATGAAAAAGATGGTGTGTTGAAAACAGCGAATAAAACAATTATTCCCGAATCGGATTTAGCTGCAATTCGTGATAACAATTATACAAGTAGTATTTATGCAGTGGCGGATGTAAATCACTTTTCCTATTGGAATGTCGATTGGCCTGTGGCTAGCCATGGCTGTGTAAGCGGCACAGTGGTGGACGCGGATGGGAATGCAATTGAAGGAGCGACTGTTCATGTTAGAGGCATTACCTATAATGGAACCTCTACGCCGCAAACAACCGATTCATCTGGTCATTTCTGTGCAACAGTGATGCGCTCTGAAGCGTCAGGTGAGGATGTGGATCAGGATGGTATAACAGGCGAAGACCAACAAGTCGTTGTGCGTGTTAGCTATAATGGAAAACTATATGATGCAGGAACTGCGATTGCACCTACAGCCAATGCAAGTTGTGGTGGTAGTGGGTGTACGGACATGGGTGATATTGCATTAATCGCTGCAAATGAATTGGTAGGAACGAGCTGTCATATTACAGGTTATATTTATGATAGTCTCGGCAATCCATTGAAAGATGCTAGTTTTTTTGGCATGGATCCAAATTTGGATGCTGAATTGCGATATTCACTATGCACGAATACTGAGAGTGGTTCCAATGAATGTGATTTTGCGGCAACTACGGATGAAAATGGGTTCTTTACATTAAATACGGTGATTTTAGATAGTTTTCATTACTATGCATCCTATATTAGATCTGAATCTGACACATCTCGATTAATGATGTGGAGTGAAGGCAGTTTGCAACAATGTCCAACTGAGGCAATAAGTATTTATTTAAGCCAAGGGTATCGCATGATTTCAGTGCCAATTAATGTTAGTGATAATCAGATTTCATGGGATTCCACCACATATAAAGCAAGTATGGTTAGCGTACTTAGCAGTGCAACATATGAGGGCAAGTGGATAGTGACTGCTGCTGATAATGTGGGTATGAGCTCTGACATTACATATGGCATACCACCTGCAAATGCATCGCAAGTAATGCCAACAGGAAGTGCATCTCCTACAGCGCTTGCAGATGGTGATTCAGTGATGCTGATGTTTTATGGTACGAGTGATGATGGGTATACCTATTGGGGAAGCAGTTATTATGTGATTGGTGTTGGCCAATCAGACATGGGCTTTTTTCAATAATAGGTTATTGTTGAGATAATGCTGTAGTCAAGACAGGGTATATCAAATACTCTGTTTTTTATTGATTTACACGTATTTCATTCTTTGATAGTTAGCACCAAATGAAGCAACAAATCTAAACAATGAATTCAAATCATATGTATCAAAATAATGATAGTATTACCTGCCGCCTGACACCTAGCGGCCATATTGTTGTTTGCACGGATTTACCTGACGATAATTTTTCCAAATCTATTCAAAAAATTATAAATGTATTTAATGATAGCCGTGGGCATGGTGTACTGCATCTTGGTGTTGCAGAGCTAATGACTGACTTGCCACCGTCACTGTCGTATTGGCGCGATTTTGGTAAACTATTTATTTCCAAAGTATGCAGCTCAGTTGATCCCTTGGATCCTCAATTAACGCAACTACCTGGTCCGGATAGCAATGACTTTTCCGAATTTGTACAGGCAGCACCCCCTATGCCTGGTGCTGAAATTATTTCAACAGAGCTTCTTCGTGATATTTGGTTTGATATGGGGGAGGTTTTACTAACGAAAGCTAAGAAATATAAATCTGGAATTCAGGGGTATTTAGAAACATATAGCTCTGCTTGGAAAACAATGGGCCGCGTGTGTTTTCATTTGGCAGAAAATAAACGAGATCCTGAGTTTCCATTTGCCTTTATTGCCACCTATGTGCACGAACTTTCAAAACAATCTAAACCACAGCATTTACCGCTGGGACAAGCGCTTAAAGAATATGCAGGTGCTAAAAAACGTAATAAATTATTGTCGCTATTGGCTCCCTTATCACGGGCTGCAGAGCAAAGTAATTTTATTCGAGAATTAGTTGATGCTGGTGATATCTATCATCCACTTTCCTGGACACCTAAGCAAGCGCATCGATTTCTTTGTGAGGTCAAAATATATGAACAATCAGGATTGATTGTACGCATGCCAGATTGGTGGAATGCGAAGAATAAACCGCGTCCCAAGGTATCTATGTCTGTGGGTGATAAGGCGCCGTCTGTTTTAGGAATGAATGCTATATTGGATTTTAATATCAATGTCACTCTGGAAGGAAAAAAGCTATCGCAAAAAGATGTCGATGATATTCTTACTGCGAGTAATGGCCTTGTATTAATTAAAGGGCAATGGGTGGAAGTGGACCATGATAAATTGTCGCATGTGTTGACGCAGTGGCGTGCGATTCAACAGGAATCTCAGATAAACGGTATTAATTTTAATGAAGCCATGCGTATGATGTCAAATGCGAATTTGGATGATAAAAATGATGTATTTGAAAATACACAACCTGAATGGTCTGAAGTTATTGCAGGCAAATGGCTGTCAGATCGCCTTGATACGCTTCGATCGTCAAATGCGTGTAAGGCAATTGAGTCGGGCGCTGGTCTGAATGCAACACTTCGCCCCTATCAAAAACATGGCGTACAGTGGTTGGAAAATTTACGTAACCTTGAGTTGGGCGCATGTTTAGCCGATGATATGGGACTTGGAAAGACAATGCAGGTATTGGGAATATTATCGATGCTTAAAAATAAGAAGGAAAAAGGTGTGGATCTGCTTGTTGTACCTGCATCGCTTATCGATAATTGGCGTTTGGAAATTAAGCAATTTGCATCAAAGGTCAATGTGCTTATTGCCCACTCATCTCATATATCTACAACTGAGCTAAAGAACTTAAATGTAAAACAGATAGATAAACATGACTTGGTCATTACTACCTATGGTACAGCCATGCGTATGGATTGGATGAAAGTATATTCATGGCGAAATATAATTTTAGATGAAGCGCAGGCAATTAAAAATCCAAATGCCAAGCAAACAAAGGCAATTAAACAAATAAATGCACGTTGGCGACTTGCCTTAACAGGTACACCTGTTGAAAATCGACTGAGTGATTTGTGGTCTATATTTGATTTTTTAAATCCTGGATTATTGAGCTCTGCCAAAGCCTTTGGTGGTCTTTGTAAGTCCATGGCAGAAAGTGATCAGGGATATTTGCCTTTACGAAAATTAATACAGCCTTATATTTTACGGCGGCTCAAAACAGATAAAACGATTATTTCCGACTTGCCTGATAAAACGGAAGTGAGTGCCTATTGTTTGCTTTGCAAAAAGCAGGCAGTGATCTATCAGCAATCGGTTCATGATATGCAACACGCAATAGAAAATTTAGACGGCATCGAACGACGCGGTATAGTGCTTGCTTTTTTAATGCGGTTTAAACAAATATGCAATCATCCATCGCAATGGCTGGGGGACAATCAATATAAATCAGCGCATAGTGGTAAATTCGCACGACTACGTGAATTGTGCGAGCCCATTGTTGCGCGTCAAGATAAGGTATTGGTGTTTACTCAATTTCGTGAAATGACCGAGCCATTGGCTGCATTTTTGAGTGAGATTTTTGGTCAAAAGGGATTGGTATTGCATGGTGGAACATCAGTTAAAAAACGTCAAACTTTGGTGAATGAATTTCAAACAAGTGATCAACTACCATTTATGGTCCTATCGTTAAAAGCAGGAGGTACTGGCCTTAATTTGACAGCGGCATCCCATGTAATTCATTTTGACCGATGGTGGAATCCAGCAGTAGAAAATCAAGCAACGGACCGCGCATTTCGAATTGGCCAAAAGAAGAATGTACTTGTTCACAAGTTTGTTTGCCGTGGTACTGTCGAAGAGCGCATTGATGAATTAATATCTAGCAAACAAAATCTGTCCGATGACGTTTTATCAGGGAGTGTGCAATCAATTCTGACTGAGATGAGTAATGATGAATTGATATCCATGGTATCTTTGGATTTGAACAGTGCAGTTCATCAGGCAGTGTCATAAATAGTTTTCCAAATGCTATAAGTGGGAAACATTTTCATTACAAGGGAGTGATATTATGAGTTGGTATTCAGGGGGCGGTTGGCCGGAATATGTAACAGTTGCTGCGCGACAGAAACAAGCAAACAAACGAATTGAAAAAATGCGAAAAAAAGGAAGACAAATTAATCCTGTTGAGATTGCCGGTCGAAAGATTACAACGACTTTTTGGGGAAATGCATGGTGTAAAAATCTTGAAGCTTATAGTGATTATGAAAACCGTCTTCCTCGCGGGCGAAGTTATGCACGCAATGGATTTGTACTTGATTTGAAAATTGAACCCGGATGCATTCATGCCATGGTTAGTGGGTCAAGTATTTATGATGTAACGATTAAAATTAAACCCTTGTCGAAAAAAAAATGGGCGGATATTAAAAAAGAATGTGCGGGTCAGATTGATTCATTGGTTGAACTTCTGAAAGGATCTATCTCAAAAAATGTCATGGAAATTGTGACGCATATGGATAAGGGATTATTTCCATCGCCTGGTGAAATTACGCTTGATTGTTCATGCCCGGATTGGGCGACTATGTGTAAGCATGTTGCGGCAGCATTGTATGGTATTGGAGCACGACTCGACAATGAGCCAAAATTATTATTTGTTTTGCGTGGTGTAGATCCATTGGAGTTGATTGAAACTGCGCTTGATCAACCGGCTATTGACGGTCGCACGCGTAACAATAAATCATTAAAATCAGATGATTTATCATCTGTTTTTGGTGTAGATATTAATATGGAAAATGTTCAATCAAGTGAGTTGCCCACTCTTGCTAAACCTGTCACGCGCATTAAGAAAGTAAAAAAAGTAAAAAAGGCGAAGACAGTGAAAAAAGTTAAAAAAATAACACCTTTGCGAAAAAAGTCAGTGAAACAAAAAAATGTGCCTACAACAAGATCTACTGCTAAAAAAAATGTAGTAAAAAAGAAAAGTATTCCTAAAAAAGTCAGCGTGAAGAAAGCAGCGGTAAAAAAGAAAAGTATTCCTAAAAAAGTCAGCGTGAAGAAAGCAGCGGTAAAAA
>CAYZSU010000085.1:0-8926 GCA_964480565.1 uncultured Myxococcales bacterium
TTACCATAGCACACACTTGAGTTGCGGACTAGATGCTCTTCGCTAAGCGGTTACTATCAAATGGTCAATCATTAAATTCATATATTGGATTGCCCTTGGGAACATTCATCTTCGGTATTGAACAGCAAATTGCTGGCACATCCTTCTTGACAAGTTGTCAAGAAGGATGTATTATTATATGAAATATATTGGAGACATACATATGAAAGCAATACAGATTGGGCAACTCAAGTCAGCATTTTCCTCCATTCTAAAAGAAGTTAAAAATAATGGTGAAACATATATTATTGAATATGGCAAAAAACATCAAAAGATCGCAATGATTGTCCCATATAAAGAAAAAAAGAAAAAACGTATATTTGGACAGCTAAACGGACAGGCCATCATACCTGATAATTTTGACGATGAGTGTAATGAAATAAATGAATTATTTTACGGGGATACACAGTGACTACCATCATTGATACACATATTTTTCTATGGCTCATTTATGATATAAAAAGAATTCACAAAAAATACATTAAGTATTTAGAAGATCCTAATAATTCCATTTACTTAAGCAGCATCAGCATTGCAGAAATAATGATAAAAAAATCCATTGGAACATTAGATATTAAATGTGACCTATTGGCAATATGCAAAAAAATGGATATCGCTATACTAGATTTTGACGCCAAGAGCGCCTTATTACTTGCAAGCCTACCATTTCACCACAAAGATCCATTTGACAGAATGATCATCGCACAGGCTCAAACCCATCATTATGATATCATCAGTGTAGATAAAAAATTTTCTAAATATGCGATTAATTTACTCTAATGCATGTCCTCAATTTTCACCTGAACAGATAATTTCCCAGCGTATGAAAAAAACACTGTAGCAGATTATCGGGTTATCCTCAAAATGGACATTTTCTAGGACAGCTCAAATACGGAACTGTTGAAAAAATAGACATATAGTGGCGTTGTTCAAAAATACACAGATTCTGTAGGCACCTGCGAATCTTTAGGGCCGGAGCGTACAAGCGCGGGTACTATGCTCACGAAATACCGAAGATGAATGTTCCTCCCAATACTGAAAGAACATGCTTTAAAATACATAACCAAATGTAAAATGAAAACGCCCTCTGGGTTCATTATCTGCTGGATTTAATTTAATCCCATAATCCGCGCGTATTGGCCCTACTGGTGTAATTATTCGTAGCCCCACACCTGCAGATTTACGACTATTTATCCAGGATAACCCTGAGAATGAATTGGCAAGTGCACCAATGTCAGCAAAACCAGCAAATTGAAAGCTATCTGATAGATGAAGGCGCCATTCATGATTGATAATCCATCGTGTTCGGCCACCTACAGCATGATCATTCGCATCCTTAGGACCCAGTACATCTTCCTCAAAACCACGTACTGTATCGTCACCGCCTAAAAAGAATAGCTCATTACTTGGCACGCTCACATTACTGCCAATCATCTGTAATCTGTCAAAACGCGTGGCAGTGGATATGGTAAACCATGATACAGGGCTGATATTATACTCGCCTTCCCAGGAAATCTTCGCAAAGTTGGCTTCATTCCCCTGATACTCATTAAAAATATCTGCACTGCCTAACACAAAAAAACCTTTTTTAGGATTTGAAAAACTATCCCTGGAATCATAACTGACTGAAGTTGAAATACGGGATATAGTATTATTTCGTAAACTATCTGCATCTGCGGCCACAGAATCGCCTGATATAAAATAATTTCGGTCCAATTCAAATCGAAATAATACAGCAAAACGATGCAATCGTCGTAACCACCCCAAGGCTCCACCTGTTTGAATAAATCGATATGCAGGTTTTTGCTTATACTGCACCCAAGCATTGGTATTCATCTCAAAGCTGGACCCAAAGAAACTGGGATCAATCCATGCAATCTCCACACGCGAAAGTTCTTGGCCAGCTGTAATTTGAAGCGTGTTAATTTTTGCCCAACCAAAAGCATTTCGGTTTGAAAATGTTAACGACCCATTCACATGATTGTCCGTCGAGTAGTTCACGCCTAAGTCCAGCAAAAATGGACGTTGTTCCTCCACATGAATTTTAACTAATATCTGATCGCGTTCATCCTCCAAACCAATGGTGGATAAGTTCACCGATGAAAATGCACCCAATCGCCTGATATTTAACTGACTATCGATAATTTTTTGATAGCTAAATAAGTCGCCTTTTTTAATGGCCATGGCATTTCGTATGGCCCGCTGACTAGTCATCACATCGCCTACAAATAATACATCACTGATATAGGCAGGCTTTCCTGCAAAAATTTCAAAGTGAAGCTGTATATTATGATCCACATCCGAATTCCACTGAGCAAGAATATCCGCATAGGGATAGCCATTATCCGCATAAAATGACAGTAATTGATCCTTGATCTGATTAAAATCCGGTTCATTAAATGGATCGCCCTCATCGATATTGATAATGGATAGCAACTTCGTTTTATCAAAACCAATTTCACCTGAAAAAGTAATCGATGAAATTAATGATTGATACCCCATGTCAGCAGGAATAACCACATCCAGTGCAAAGCCTTGCTTGGTTGGATAAATTTCCCACGGTGAAAGCGTAGCATTTAAATACCCTTTTTTTCGAAATATATAACGAATAAATTCATTGTCCGCATGTACTTTATCATTTAAAAATGCCCCATTATGCGAAAAACTATGCCGTCGATTATGAAAAAAATTCTCAAAATCAGACATAGAAAAATCGGATAAACCCTCAATGCTTAAAAAACGAATGGGCTTAATCTGACCTTCCCGAATATGAAATGTGACTTCCATAATATTTGGAGCACCCTTCACAAAAGTACCAGTCACAAATGCTTGCAAATATCCTTTTTTACGCAATACTGATTCCAAATGTTTAGCACTCGTCTCCACCTCAAATTCATCCACAATACCATCCTGAAATAGTAATGTATTATCCTTGAGAAATTTCCGCTGAATATACTTTCCACCTGTATACTGCACTCGCACAAGATGTCCTTCATACACCTTCAAAGCAATATCAATACGCCGAGTTTTTATATTTACCTGACGCTTTGTTACTTTAATGCGCGCACGAGGATATCCTTTTTTGGAATACTGTGCTTTTATTTTTTTAATCGCATTTTGTAAACGACGACGCGAATAAGACTTAAGCGGATTAATCGCTGAAATAAAACGCCCTTTTGGAAATATAGTATTCCCAGCAATCTCAATATTACCATAGCGTATTATATTGCCGCGTTTAATATGAAACACCAAGTCCATACCATTTACTTCAGGCACATTGTTTTTGGAAACATAGACATGCGTGTCTATAAATCCCTGACGGCTATAGAATTTTTTTATTCGCTCAATTTGATCATCCACACGCTGTTGCGTATATATATCGCCTGCATGCAAACTAAGCTGCTTTCTGATTTTATTTTCTACAAATGGATAATTACCTGCAATCTCAATCGATGCAATCACAACTGCTTCTCTTAGATGAAAATCAACTACAATACCCTGACCTGTATGCCTTGGTTGCGCAAGTATGGAATCAAATATCCCCCATTTGCGCAAGTAGCCAATACTTTTATCCAATTCAATTATATCAAAGGGGTCACCCACTTTGATTGGAATGACTGTTTTAATAGATTCAGGAGAAATATTTTTCAAGCCAGTCACATGAATATCAACAATAGATTCCATCTGGTTTTTAGTATTATTTGCAAGTACATCGATAGCAAGGGGCATCGTTAGTATAATCGCAATAAGTATATAATAGTAATATCTAAACATAATAATTTTTAACGCAATCGAAACCGAAGCACGCCGCTTACTTCATGCTTTGAATCGGTTGACCGCAATCCTCGAATTAATAAATTATCCGTTAACAAGTATTCAGTAATCACTGTTTGTACTGCTTCTTCGCTACCGAGATCCGTCATAAACTGCAATCGTAATCGATCTGAAATATCCTTACCTAAAAACAATCGCGACTTTGATCCAGCGGATGGATCCCCTTCTTCCAATCGAAACACATCCAAATGCGTTAAACGTGTAATGGGCTGGCTAATCACACCGGATATAGATGTCAATGCCATTGACGTACCAAAGGACGACCCATTCTGATTTTGCAACTGCCTGTCTTCTTCTGTACTACCAAATATTAACAGTGATACAATATCGCGTTTTGCGAGCGGTCCATTGGGAGATGTTGCACTAAGATCAAGCGCTAAATTATCCAAAGGGCCGTGCATAATTAGATTGATTTGATAAATACCCACTTCTTTATCCGCATGAACTTCCAAATAGGGTTCTTTATGCTGTTTTCGAAATTCGATAAACCCACGGCTCACATCAAAATTTAATCCTAAATAATTAATTTCTCCATCATCCGTTGTAATACTACCCGATACGACTGGGCGCAAACGTCGGCCAGACATATTGATATTAATGCTTAACCAAATATTTCCAACATTATTTTTTATCTCCATTGTATTTACACTTTTAATAGTAACATCCAATTGAGGATCAAAAATAATATCATCCACACTTTCAATATCTGCAGGTGCAACCTCTCCTTTGATAGCATCAATCATATTAAAATTTTTCTTATACTGCCCATCCACAATCACTATATCCCCTTTAATCAATGGACGTGGAAATTGACCGTTTATATTTAAATCCCCTTCTAATTCTAATGAAATTGTACGATCTGACGAACGATAATGCATGGCTGTCCCCTGAATACTTAAATCACTGCGATAGAGCATTAATCGACGGTGCATCAACCATCCTTTTAGGCTAATCTGCCCATCGTCGGACTTGGCCAGCACATTGTTAAATGTCAATTTATGACCGTTGCAATCAATCTGTCCAGTTAGGTTTTCAAATATAAATGGAATTGCATGAAGAACTAATCGATTATTATGAAATGCCACATACCCATTAAGACCTGGATTACCCGTATTGCCAAATACATTTAAATCAAATCGCACAAGGCCAGTACCACTTCGAATATCTTCAAAAAAAGGTTTAATCAGAGATAAATCTGTCAATCCATTTACTTGAAGATCAATCGTACCTTTTGGAAATACATAGCCAGATAAATTGACATATTCCTCGTTCTGCATCCATTTGACATTATGAATATGCCACTTTTCACTATCGTATAAATAACTAATATCTGCGAATACATTTGAACTTAAATCACCATGAAAGCGAATGCCTGTAGGGGTAATATCAGCAAGCACCCTATTACTCCCCATTTTCAGCTTAAACAGATCGGTTGTAAAATGAGAAAATGATAATTGTTCTCGAGTTAATTCGATATCACCGGACATGTGTTTAAAATCAAAGCCAAGCACTTGCCCATCTGTTATTGAAACACTTGAACGACCTTTAAATTTAGTTTGCAATCCGTGAATATGAATATGACCATTTGCAACACCATGAATATCAAATGCTTTTAAGGTATTATGAAGAGGATGATCCTTTAAATGAGCATTTAATAAAATTGTTTTTTCACGTGTACCGTCTTTTAATTTTTTTCCAAATAATACACTAAGATCCGCAAAACCCGTGGGATGACGATCACTTAAGATGCGCCCAATAAGTGTTAGTTTATCATAAGTAACAGTTAAATCCGCATGAATTTCATCTGCAACAATGGGCTGCCAACCACTGTTATAGCTTTTTCCGCGTACCTTTACACGAAAATCTTTTCCCCAGCCACTAAAATTAGCACTCACATCTGTTAAACCAAAAATTTTTGCCAGGTGCGGATTATTAAATTTATTAAACACGGCTTGCAAAGGAAATGCCTTGCTATTAGCAAATATAGCCATATGTTTTTTATTCAAATCAATACTTCCACCACCGAAAATTTGATGATCATCCACAGATAAATCCATAGATGCAATGGATACAATACCCTTTGTCCAATTAAGTTCTGTATTAAATTGGATGGGATGTTGTGGATCAGCATCAAATGTATGAGATACTGAAATTTTTCCTTTGCCTGACATCTGTGGTGGCATAACACCTTGACCCTTTAAAACAATGCTTCCTTGAATTGCACCTGCAGTATCTATTGTATTACTGGGATGACCAATATAGGGCAAATAAAGTGGCTTTGGAATACGAAGGCCCACATCATAATCATGTGATTCAATATTAAATGAGGCATGCCCTTGAAGCAGTTTCTTTTCTACCATTAAATCCAGCGTGGTCAAATCAATCGTATTAGACACGTACTTTAAATCCGCTTTAATATGATCCACCACCATACCATTAACTGTACTACCTGACACATACATCTTTCCAGACAAATCATTGATATATGGAAACTCTGAATCCCAATTAGATAATGATGTAAGGCTATTGATACTCAAGGACCCTGTAGACAGTAAATTACGTTTTTTCCCTTTCAAATAAATACCATGAACAGTTGCATCCACATGGGTTTCCCCTAATATCGTTGAATATAGATTGATTGATATCTGATCGCTAATCAATTGTTTATCATTACCTAAAAAAAGACTTAATCCATTAATTTGAAAATCATCCACATCCAAATGCCGCAATAAAATTAATTTCGCCAAATTAATTTTTTTATGCTCTTTTTTTTCTTTCTTTATTTGCTTTGGAAGTTCAATGCGAAGCCCTTTGATATAGGCATCATCCACATGCAATTTTGTATTAAAAAATCCCAATGGGTTTATATGAAAAAATGCATCGTCAATATGAATCGTTTGTTTTTTCTTTTTATGTTGAAGGCTTAGCTGGCTCACTTGCACGCGCAATCGAAGCGCATTCAATGTTATTTTATTTGCATGAATTGTCCATGTACTATTCCAATTAATAATATCGATAATACGGGCTGTAATATTTGGTTGATTTAATGCCCAATTAAGGAGCAATAGCATACCAATAAATATGGAGGCAACACCGATAAATCGACGAAAACGATGATTTTGTGTACACGTATTTGATGTCATGAGGGCACTTTACGTGATGCAATATTATAACGATCGTCCAATACACGTCGTTTATCGAGTGCACTATTTAACTTCTCACAAATATTATCGAAATGTCCATTGGACATCACTAAAATAACATCATTGTAGTCAATTCCACGCATTACATATTCAACAATATGATCAGTGTGTTCAATAGCATGGGCATCCAGCCCCTGTTGCATCAAGGTATTCGCAATACGCTGGCTATTCAATCGTTTATCTTGATTAATCGCATTACTTTTATATGGATGTGCAATGATAATCATATCAGCATCACAAAGTGCAGCTACATAATCATTTTCAAAAATATTTTGTCTGGATGTATTGGAACGTGGCTCAAATACCGCCCATACGCGTGACTGCGGATATCGTGATTTCATGGCAGCAATTGTTTTTTTTACAGCTGTTGGATGATGTGCAAAATCATCAATAATTGTAATTCCTTTTTTTTGAGCAATAATTTCTTGACGACGCTTTACGCCTTGGAATCCATGAAGTGCACGTGATAAATCCGGCAGAGGCAATTGCATTTCATGAAGCAATGCAATCGCACCCAATGCATTGGATAAGTTATGCTGTCCCCATAATGGCAATGAAAAAGACTCCCCCTTTATTGAGAAATGAGTACCTAAATGATCCATATGAAAATCAGTGATATGGTAATCCGCGCCTTCATTTAAACCATATGTAATTACCCGACAGGCAGCTTCCTCTAATATCAGACGCACATTTGAGTCATCACTATTAGCAATTAATAGCCCATCTGGTGGAATTAAACGAATCAGCTGTACAAATCGATCGATAATTTGATCCACATTATCATAAATATCCGCATGATCATACTCAATGGATGTCAGCTGTAATGCCTGCGGTTGATAATGCAAAAACTTTGGTCCTTTATCAAAAAATGCCGTGTCATATTCATCGCCTTCCAACACAAATAATGGCGATGTGCCTTTATCAAAGCTCACAGAAAAATTATTACCAATGCCACCCACAAAAAAACCAGGCGACATATTGCAATCCGATAATAACCAAGCAATTAAATTACTTGTTGTGGTTTTTCCATGAGTCCCTGCTACCACAATTGACGTACGATCCTTTAAAAAAAATTCTGCAATGGCTGCAGGCATAGATAAATACTTATAATTGCCATTTAATACCGCTTGTGCCTCTGGATTATCTTTTCGAATAACATTTCCTATAATGACCATATCCGGCATTGCATTATCCAGATGATCCACATGATATCCCTCATAGGGGCTAATATTCAATGATTTTAATAAGTCACTCATGGGAGGATAAATTGGATTATCGCTACCTGTAATTGTATGACCTAGTTGTGACAACAAACCTGCTAATGCCGCCATACCTGTTCCACCAATACCTAACATATGTATACGCATAATCATCCTTTAAATATGTATGATTGTTAAATTTTTGGGTATTTTAGAAGGATATGCGTATCGAATCAAGCGCAAATCAGAAAACAGTTTAAAGGAAATGTTGAAAAATGCCCAAAGACTAGATATTTCGAAAAAATGCTGATCAAAAAGCAATCACTAAAGCATGTGAGAACCCACGGCTGCAAGGCTCAATAAGGAACTGCCTTCAAAATATCTATTTGTCGGTAATACATAAGCGCTTGATCAACTTGGCTAAACAGCAAATCCAATGAAGGCGCAACCATAAGAGTCTAATGATTAGTCACAAATATAATTATTGTGCACTATATTAGGGCGTATCCTCATAAGGGGACTGGTGAAAAATAGCAATTTGTGGGGTTGTTCAAAAATGTCCAGATTCAAGGCCTCCCGCAAACTCGCAACCGGAACGTACATGCGAGTACGTGAGGATTGCGAGTGTAGCGGGAAACACCGAAGATGGGC
>CAYZSU010000086.1:0-8848 GCA_964480565.1 uncultured Myxococcales bacterium
CAAAACTTGATACGCACCTTGGGCTATGATTGCCATGAGAAATCATCTCAATGCAAGTAAACTCAGTCATATCCAATGTAACGGATGCATTGATTGATGATGTGAGATCCTGGCAGAACTGTCCGCTCGATTCAGTATATCCAATTATTTTTTTAGATTGTTTGGTAGTCAAGGTTCATCAAGAAAAACATGTGATTAATAAAGCAATCTATTTGGCCTTAGGCATAACAACTGAGTGTCGCAAGGACCTTCTAGGGCTTTGGATTCCTGAGAATAAAGGTGCTAAGTGAAGTCTTGTTTGCTGGGTAACCTGCGAAGATGGGTGTTTTTCAACGCTCCTACTATTGAGAAATCCTGGTGTCGATATTGGGATAATCTGATCACTATGTTTGATTATCCGGATGATATATGAAACGCATTGTATATCACGAATGTCATTGAATCCTTAAATAGCATGATCCGCAAGTCCATTCGCAATCGAAAAATATTTTGTTGTATTAGATGGTATTACGATACAGTCTATGAAGTCCGATGGTGACAGCCTTTGCGTGATACTGGTACAAAATGCGCTGACCAGTTACAAAAGACTTACGATTGTTTCGGGCGCTTGACCTGCAAGGCAAGTTGTTCATAATTATTTTTGCCAATCATGCCCTGGCTAATGGTCATCTTTGCAATGGGTTTGCTAAGATCGTCATTCATAATAAATAAGATCATTGTACGGTTGAGCGTCAAAGAAAAGAGGGTCATGTTTTGTTCATATGTTTTTATGCATGCGATATTATAGCCGTGTTTTGGAATGGATGAATGACTACCAAATAAATGATTGTCCTGAATCCATAGTTGTTTACTGGTGCTATTATAAATGGCCCAAATAATAATTGTTGCAAATCCCAGTGTAAAAATGGTTAAAAATAAATACAGCGGTGATAACATGATCTGGCGAAAGGGACGACGATGATAAGTTTGTGATAAATTGGGTCCATCAGTCATAAGAATATCCTTTATTAAGAAATGAATAATAATGAAGGATTATAATAATCATGTAATTTAAAAAATCAAGCCGCAAGAAGTGTAAAAAATAGTAATCGCTTTTGATTTTATAGTAATACTAAATATGCTAATGATAGGGAAATGGATTGTATTATGATGGTTGACAGTGCATTAATTGGAACAGTGGCATTGATTCATTTTTTAGCTGTCATTACTCCAGGTCCTGACTTTATTATGATTATTAAGAATTCATTATTATACTCACGAAATATAGGTTTATGGACGGTAATGGGATTGGGTTTAGGTATTATAACCCATATTATTTATTGCATGGCTGGATTAGCAATTGTGATTTCTAAATCAATGATTGTATTTAATGTTATGAAATTATTAGGCGCTGGGTATTTGATATATATTGGGTTCAGATCTATATTTTCAAAATCATCCGCGATTCACGTAAATGCATTGCCAAAATCTGAAAATATTTCCCCATTAAAAGCTATACAAATTGGATTTTTAACCAATGTATTAAATCCAAAAGCCACACTGTTTTTCTTGAGTCTTTTTACATTTGTTGTATCCCCAACTACTTCCAGAAGTACGTTGATTATTTTGAGTATGGTAATATTTATCAATACAGTGCTTTGGTTTTCTGTGATTGCGCTATGTTTTACACAAAAAAAAGTGCAACGGTTATATAATAAATACCAGGGAATATTTAATAAGATCTTTGGATGTACGCTGATTGGTATTGGGATAAAGTTGGCATTTATTCAGAACTGAATCATCATATTTTTTTAAATTATGACACAGCTCCTTGTCCGTGGGTGAATGCTATTTTTAGGACAATTCCAGAAAAATAAACTCATATTAGATATATCTCAAATTTGAGATTTTCTCATTTTTGAGAGTAATTATTTGCAAATAATTCTCAAAAGTGAGAATTATTTAAATGCCAGAGTCTAACTATTTGAAATACAAGGGAATAATTTATGGCATGTAATTTGCTATCTTATAGGTAATTGATTGGGAGATCAGCGATATTTACTTGTTATGAGTAAAAAAAGACATTAGTGTAAAATTTTAAGAGGGGCTTATGGATCATACGACTGTTTTATATCTAATTATTGGGAGTGGGTTTATTTTCTGTAGTTATTTAATATATCGGCTAAAAGATATGTACGTGAAATTGGATCAAAAAAGTAAACAATATCAAACAATGCTCGTCAATATGAATCGTATGTCCGGTCATATTGCTCATGATATGTACTCATCGCTTTCAGGTATTCAGTGGTATTTGGAGCAAGAAAAAAAAGATAATGAATCGAGAGAATTAATTTATGCTAGCATTGATAAGATAAACCAATTGATAGAGGGGGTGGATAATTATGCAAATTTATCCAGTACTGTGTTTACATCAACTAGTATTAAACAATTAGTAGGCAAACGCTTCATATCTAAATTAACACGCAAGTTAAAGACAAGAAACATTGCATTTAATGCAACCCCGATAGATGATAATAGGGTGGTAATGGATATTGAAAAAATTCAGCAAGCGATTAATTATTTAACATTAAAATTATGTTCATTATTCAAAAAATCAGATGATTATCCTGAAATTAATTTGCTTGTTCAAACATGTAATTCAAATTTAAATATTCATATAAGATGTAATGCACAGAAAAAACTATTTAAACATATGGACTCAAATTTTGATGATCTGTTATTGATCAACAAAGGGCTATCATTATTCTATGCCAAAGCAATTGTTATTATGCATGGTGGAATAATTTCTCTGAAAATATCTGAAAACAATCACACTGAATTTGTAATTTCAATTCCAATCGATCAATCATTACAAGAAATGGATTCAGTCGTAGGGGATAAATTACAAATTCAAAAAAAGAATGATTTACCTAAAAAAAATATTACTCAGTATAGGGATATTCAAGGTGAAATTTTAGTAGTCGATAGTGATATTGATATAGTATTGCAGTGGAATGACTTGATTAATGAGATATTTAATAAACAGGCTATTACAGCAACTACTCCAGAGCAACTATTGGATTTACCAATTAGGGAGAGTAATATTTCAACGGCCATTGTAGACTATAGATATGATGAAAATGCATTAACTGGGGATAGCATTGTTGATCATTTACATTCAAATGGTGTGAAACATATTCATATCTGCTCTACATCTCCTGAGAATGATAGTGCATTAAATTTACTGAAAAACAAAAAAATTAAATCAATTATTCCTAAACCTCTTACAGAAGAGGCAATAAATTATATAATCCAACCATACAAATCCGGCAAAAAAAGTAATAAATGATTACAGAGGAGCTGTTTATGACTATGGATTGTGATGTTCAGCAATATGATGTTTCAATAGAAAATGCGATTGATGATTCAAAAAAGTTAATTGAAGGGAATTTAAAAAAAGAAACGCATATGCAAATAGGTAAGGTTAAGTATACTATTTTGTGCATTGATGATGATGCGAGTTTTTTATTACGTATGAAAAAAGAACTGGCAGATTATGAAATAGTCATATCAAGTACAATAGATGCTGCCATTCGTATTTTACGGAGTCGGCCGATTCATTTGGTATTGCTCGACATTAGTCTTGAAAGTGAAAGTGGCTTGGATGGGCTAAAGACAATTAAATTACATGATTCAGATTTAGATGTGATTATGGTGAGTAAATTGCGAATGCCTGAATATATTGTAGAGGCAATGCGGCTGGGTGCATCGGATTATATTTGCAAGCCCATTATGAAAGATGAATTGATTGCACGTGTAGAAAAAGTAAAGAAAGCAAAGTTTGTTCAGGAAAAATATAATGCACTTTTGGAGGAGTTGGATTCTGTGGATCCTCGTTCATATATTGTAGGAAAAAGTTATAGCTTGGTATCTGTATTAAAAACAGCAGATAAGCTAAAAGGACATCACAATGCCAATGTGCTGATCCAAGGGGAAAGTGGTACGGGCAAAGAGCTTTTAGCGCGCTATGTTCACCGCTTGGAAGAGAATTCAAAGCGTCCGATGATTGTGGTTAACTGTGCGGCGATTCCAGAAAATTTGGTGGAATCAGAGCTTTTTGGGCATGAAAAAGGATCGTTTACAGGTGCGATGAAAAAGAAGATTGGCAAATTTGCATTGGCAGATGGTGGGGATATTTTCTTGGATGAAATAGGTTGCCTGAAACATGATATTCAAACAAAGCTACTGCGGGTTCTTCAAGAAAAAGAGTTTTCACCTGTGGGTAGTAATGATGTGATAAAATCTGAATTTAGAGTAATTGCAGCAACCAATGATAATCTAGAGCAGATGATTATTGATAAGTCCTTTCGTTTGGATTTATATCATCGCTTGGCAATTATTAATCTCAAAATGCCATCGCTTCATGAGCGAAAACAGGATATTGGAGACTTGGTCGTACATTTTATTCATAAATATTGTGCGCGTGAGAAAATAAAGCAAATATCCAATGCTGCCATTCAAAAATTAGAAGCTTATTCGTGGCCGGGAAATATTCGTGAATTAGAAAATGTCATTCATAATGCGATTATTTTATCCAATAATGATTGTATTGAGCAGGAAGATATTACACTGCCAACACATCAAAATAATGATACTGGTGTTGCCAACAGTTCATCCTCAAGTGCAATAAATACAATGGCAAATCTATCTCCACTTAAAACAGGTATTGTGCAGCCGTTGAAAGAATTGCTTGCGAAAGTGGAAAAAACGTATTTGGAAGAATCTATTACTGCCATGAATGGTGAACTAAAAGATGCTGCAAAGCACTTGGGTATTGGTGTATCGACATTATATAAAAAAATAAAGTAATTGATTGGCATTGCCTAATAATGATGTTGCTGAACTAGTGGAGTATTATGAAGTCATTTATTCAAATTTTCATTGTGACTATAATGGTTATTACAAGTTCAGCTTTGGCTGCGACCTATACCAGCCCAATGCCATATTTTATTACTGAGTTTGATCCACAAAAAACTGTGGATGCATATTCTCTATTTGTCGTAAATCAAATGTGTGATCGATTATTTCAAACAGATACAAATGGACAAATAATATACCAGATTGCGAATAAAGTGAATATTAGTAATGATGGATTAATATATACCATTCAGCTAAAGAACGATGTTTTTTTTCATAATGGTCAAAAATTAACTGCAGACGATGTGATTTTTTCATTGCAGCGTTTGATGGAAAAAGAGTCTGTTAAATATGATGTATTTTCATATGTGATGGGAGTGGAAGAATTTCATGCAAATAAATCCCCACATGTGAGTGGTCTTCATAAAATTAATGACTTAAAACTGCAAATTACATTGAATTCACCTTTTCCGCCATTTCTATCTATTTTATCGTCGTTTAGTACGGAAATATATCCCAAAGATTTATTAAATCGATCAGCTAATCATTTTTTTAAAATGCCAATTTGTATAGGGCCATTTAAAATAGCTAAAAATAATTCGTCAGAGATTTTGCTGCAACGCGATGATCGTTATTATGGAAAAAAATCAAAAATCAATGCATTGCGTATTGTTTTTATGGATAAAAAAAAATCATTGCAATGTCTTAAAGCAAACCAATGTCATGATTTACGTTGGTATCATTATGATGAAAATATTGATCATGATGATTATATTATCGATCAGTTTCCAGTAACGCATATTAATTTAATTGCGTTTAATTTAAATCACTATCCATTTACAAATCTACATGTACGAAAAGCATTTTCATATGCATTTAATAGACAGAAATTATTGAAAGAGTGCTATGCAGATAAAATTCCTGCCCTAGGATATATTATGCGCGGTATAGGTGGCTATGATTTATCTGCCAAGGAATTGCCCTATAATATTAAAAAGGCAAAAGAGGAGTTATCAAAGGTAGTGTTAGATCCAGCACAATTAAAAAAAGAATATATCTTTACGCGAATGCAAGGATCGTTATGTCAGAATTTATTTTCAAAATTAGTAAAAGATGCGAGTAATATCATTGGTCTTAATATAAAAGTGCGCCATATTAATCCAGCCACTTTTTTTAAAGAATATTTTACAGATAAAAGCTATGACATGGCAAATTTTTCAATGATATCCGATTATGAAGAAGCCTATTTTTTATTAAAACATTTTAAAAGTAAGGATCCTGAAAATTTTACAAAGTTTTCAAATGATGAAGTGGATCAGGTGTTAAATAAAGTTCTAAAAATAAATAATCGCTATGAGCGTTATCAAATGTATATGAATGCTCAAAATTTAATTTTAAAGAAATACCCAGTCATTAATTTATACCAGGATATATGGAAAACGTATTATCAGAAAAATGTACATGGATATAGTCAAACACGATTGGGTATTAATAGTGTGTCACTACGAAATGTGTATTTTTCCAAATAGGGAATTTATTATGACGAATGGATTGGATGAAAAAAATAGATTTAAGCCATTGTCAAAAAAGTTTTTGATCGTGACTCCTGGTGTGTCCTTGTTATTTTTCTTTATCTTTACAATGCTAGCAATTTACTCATTAAGAAATGCGATTAGCGAAAATTATTATGATTATTCGGAAAAGATGATTGGCACATTTGTTCGTCAAATTTCAAAAGATCTGCAATATGGTGATTATATACAGGTAAAACGAACAGCTAAAGAAATGAGCAATAATACCGTATGTTCATTAAATATTTTAAATGTCATTGGAGAGTCGATTTTTAATTATTCCTCTAAACGATTATGTTCAAAGGAGGCATTAGATAATAAAATCATAGATCATGTATTTGATTCCTCGGGTAGCCGAATAGGTACAGTAGAACTCATTTTGCATACGGATGTAATCGGTCGTTTTGTTTATGATTATATGATTTATATTGCAGTTATTGGTTTAATGTTATTTTTAATGCATGTAAGTATTTTATTTGCTTTTTATAAGAAATTTACAAAACCCTTTAGTGAGCTCACCACGCATATTGGCTCAACATATTATAAGAGTTATGAGCAAATTGATCATTTTTATCAAAGAGAAATTACAAAGACATATCATTCTGAAGAATCTTTTTCACTGGTTAATGCATTTTATAACGCATCAACAATGGGTTTAAAATATCAAAACGAAGCAAAGAAAAATGAAAAATTAGCTGCGATCGGGCAAATTACATCGATGTTGGCGCATGATGTAAGGAAGCCATTTTCATTGATTAAGTCTGTAGTAAATGATTTTGATCGCTACAAAGAGGATGAAACCTTACTTGAAAGTGTGAAGAAATCAGTGGATGCCTCTATCAATCAGGTAGAGGCCATGATATATGATATTATGGACTTTTCTAGAGAAGTTAAGTTGTCAGTGAAAGCCAGTGCACTATTACCTGTGATTGATTTTTCGATTAAGCAAGCAATGCAATCACATGATGATACGAGTACATTAATTAATTTCAACTACACAGTCGTACATCGATATAAGCCATTTATTGATAATGAGCGCGTTTCACGTGTGTTTGTGAATATACTTTCCAATGCATTGGATGCTATTTCTCAAAATAGTCAAGATAAGATAGGTGATGTCTGGATTCAAACACATGATATTTTGCGCGACGATCAGCCTTATATTCGATTAATTATTGGCAATTCAGGTCCTTATATTTCAGCACATGATTTGCCCAAGGTATTTGAATCTTTTTTTACAAAAGGTAAAAATAAAGGAACAGGCATTGGGTTGGCCTCTGCTAAGCGAATTGTAGAGCTCCATGATGGACATATTTCTGTGCATAATTGTACAAATAAACAAGGTGTGGAATTTGTTGTCGAGTTGCCATCGTCCGATGAAATAGATATTTCTGATTCCTCGCGTTTACCAAGTCAGTCGAAAATTACATTGCAAGCCGCTTCTTATCAAATAGCGGATGAGTTTGCGAGCAAGTTGGAAAGTGTATTGCAAAAAAGAGGTATGTTTAAAGTGCTATTGCTTGAGGATGAGGCCCTGTATCGCGAATCAATTCGAAATACCATTAAACGAAACCCGCAATTGGATAATAAAATATTGTTATATGAAGTGAGTACAGTGAGCGATGCATTATCCGTATTGCAAATGGAAGATATAATGCATGCAATCGTCGATATTGATTTGGGTACGCCACAAAATGGGTTTGATTTTTTAGAATTAGCAAAAGAAAATCATCCACACTTACAAACAATTGTGCACACCAATCGATGCATTGATGAGGATCGGGGACGCGCAGAAAAATTAGGTGCATGTGCATTTGTTCCTAAACCACTGAGTATATTGGATTTAGTGAATTTTATGTATATTTCTATGGATTTCCAATTTGGAACAAAAGAAAAAGATGAATTGACTCATATACTAATAGTGAATGATGAACCATATATGCTGCAAATAATGAAGCAAATAATAAAAAGTGCTAGTCAGTCGGAGGATTCATCTATAATTCATTTGGCAGAAAATTATGATGACTCCATAACTATTCTGAGTAGGGATCGGATTGATCTTGTATTTAGCGATTTAAATTTGAATGAAGAAAAGGATGGTTTTGACGTATTGGAACAAGTGAAAATATATCATCCAAAAGCAAAACGGTATATGATATCCGGTACCCAGCGCTCAAGTGTTGAAATGAAAATAGTGGAGAGTAATATTGATGGCTATATTCAGCAGCCTATTGGAAAAGAATCATTTTTTGGATTGGTATGAGGTTATTAATAATGAATAAACAAATCAGTGGATGAAACTTTATTATAAATGAAAAGAAAGGAGGAGTTATTGTCAAGTCTGGTGTTTGAGGCAATGAATCAAGCGGCCTCCTGATCAA
>CAYZSU010000087.1:0-8696 GCA_964480565.1 uncultured Myxococcales bacterium
CCCCCCACCTCAATAACGCAACGAAACCAACCCCCAAAACCCGCCCAAACCCCACCCCATCCGGCCGAGAAACTGGCATCTATCGGACAATTAGCGGCAGGAATTGCCCACGAGATCAACACACCTATTCAGTATGTTGGAGATAACACCCATTTCTTACAAGATTCTTTTAAAAAGATACTCTCCTTTTCGCAAAAAACAAAAATTTTGGTTGAAGCAGTTGCAGAAAATAAAGTGACCAATGATCTCCTACATGAAGTCCAGGAGGTCTATCTAAAATCAGATATGGATTACCTATGCGAAGAAATTCCAAATGCGATTTCTCAATCTTTGGAAGGTAATAACAGGGTCGCAGAGATTGTCCTGGCAATGAAAGAGTTTGCTCATCCTGGAGGTCAGGAAAAAACACCAGTAGATCTTAATCGTGCCATTCAGACAACGATCACGGTTGCTCGAAACGAATGGAAATATGTTGCTGAAATGGAAACTGACTTTGTCCCCACTCTCCCTTTAGTGCCGTGTATGCCTGGCGAAATAAATCAAGTATTTTTGAACCTTATTGTCAATGCCGCTCATGCCATTCAAGAGAAAGTGGGCGATGGGAGCAAAGACAAAATCCATATCCAGACTAAAAATGATGAGGACTGGGTGGAAATCCGTGTGAGTGATACAGGAAACGGAATTCCAGAAGCAGTGAAGAATAGAATATTTGACCCTTTTTTTACGACCAAAGAGGTGGGCAAAGGATCTGGGCAGGGATTGGCGCTTGTCCGCTCTGTGATCGTCGATAAGCATCAGGGGATGATTGATTTTGAAACGACGCTTGGAGAAGGAACAACTTTCATTGTTAAGCTGCCTTTGCAACAGGCTCTTAGGTGAAGATGTGTCACTATTAGCAAATTGAGATGAGATATATTAGTTTGCAAGAAAGTGTCATCCGAATAGGTTTTTGTTGTATTTGTGATTCGAGCCTGAGCTTGAAACGCTCGCTTAGTCGATGATCAACAAAAAAGTGGCTCGGTTGTTTAGGCGAGCTCTTGGGCACTCAGAAAATTTGGCGAAGAAAAATTTCCCTGACTGAATATCGGACATTTACTAACTTATAGGTTTACCATGCTTAGGTAGCATGCCCTAAAGATTAGTCACAAATAGATAATCAGTATGCAACGAAATTTGAAGAATTATTTTATTCCAAAACCAATGAAAAAGACGTGGTTGCGAGGCTTTTGCACGAGCACTTTGTAGGCCGCTTAATTCATCATGCGCTTGATATTGGTGCAGGTCCAGGTGCGATTACAGCTGTTCTCAATCAATATGCAGATCACTTAAGTATTGTTGAGCCAAATCCAGCATATGAGGCAATACTGTCTCAACAATTTCCAAATAGCACATTGCTGATCGATGCATTTGAAAATATTACATTGATGGATTGCTATGATGTGATCTTAATGAATCAATGTCTGTATTATATTCAGGAAGAAAAGTGGTTTGCGATATGTCAAAAAGCGCTTTCTGCTTGCAGCTCAAAAGGTGAGATTCTTATCATATTGTTATCATATTGAATGATCATCATGCGGCAGAGCTTGATCGGATATTTGCACGATATGCCGTGCTCAAGCCCCATTGTCAGTGGTGCTATATACCTCTTGATAAGTTTGTAAAACAGCTTCAAACACTCGGTTCCATTACAGTAATTCCATATTCCTATCATGTCATTTACAATAATGCGCAGGATTTCACTAAAGCGATACTGGATGCTATTTTGGATCTTGACTCGGATGATCTTGTGAAAAAAACAAAACTAGATGTTGAGATATTTGCTGAATCATTTCGCTCAGCAGATGGACATTATACGCTGAATATCGATGCACAGATCATTTGTTGTCGTAAATAAATTTCTTTCAAGGTTAATTGATTTTAAGTTCAATTGGCTACATTTCATCATAAAAAATTATATTGCTATATAATTATAAAAGTTATTTTTTTTGCATGGGTATGTCTGGAAACTTGCCAATATAGCGAATTGCAAAAAAGGCAGGAATGCCAAATTGAAATATGAATAATGGGTAAAGACAGGTAAACATGATTTTAAATGGCGTGTTGTTATTCAAAGGCAGATCCATATGGCTAAATCCATAAAAGACAAAACCCATTAAAGATAGATATAGTGCTAAGATAGCGAACTGCGCGAGGTGTTTGCCTAACGCATGTCCATATTTGATCTTTTTGGATGATAGAAAAAATATTACGCTGATAATTGTAAGTGTAGATAATATTGAATATGGAAATTGATGCGGTATGTTAAACGGTGCTTTGTCAAGTGGTGTAATATGGTAGATTATGAAATTCCATAAACCGATGCCAATACAAATCCAAGCCAGGTAAGTCATTGCTATCGATGTACGTTTGATGCTCGATGATATTTTTTGTATGTGTTTGTTTGAATGATGCGTGTTCATAATTAGTACTCCTCATTTTTCAATATATTGTTTGGCTAATTTATAAAACATTGTAAAGATGTAAACTATGGGACTGCCTCAAAATAGACAATTTGTGAGGTTGTTCAAAAATGCTTTAAGACTTGCTGGGGTTTCTATAAAATTACTAAAGGTTTTAGGCATAAACGCGCCGAACACTAATGGATTTCTACATTCTATAGACTGTATTCCGAATATAGCTGACAGTTTCGGAATACAGTCTATCGATATCAAGGAAAAATACCATTCATTGTATTGTCTATTTACGCTATTAACTCACTTTAAAACTATTTTAATGTATGTTGGGAAGTTAACTATTGACTATGCTCCGAATATAGCCGATAATTTCGGAATATGATCCAGAGACAAGAAAAGCTAAACAATAAACATCACTTATTTCTATTTGGCGCAAGGGGTACCGGTAAGACAACGCTGTTAAAATCACTTTTTTCAAACGATAATACGCTATGGATCGACTTATTGAAAGATAACGATGAAGAACGCTATGGTAGATATCCCGACGAGCTAAGCCATGTATTAAATGAACGGCATTATGAATGCATTATCATCGATGAAGTGCAAAAATCCCCCAAGTTATTGGATATTGTTCACAGGGAAATAGAACGAAAAAAGAATGTACAGTTTGTACTCACCGGTTCCAGTGCACGAAAATTAAAGCAAGGCCATGCGAACTTACTTGCTGGCCGAGCATTTACCTATCATCTATTTCCATTTACTACATATGAATTGGGCAGTCATTTTCACCTGCAGAACGTATTGGAATTTGGCACATTACCTCAACTTTTTGAATATGATAGCGCAGAGGATAAAAATGATTTTTTACGGTCCTATGTGAAAACATATTTAAGAGAAGAAATACAAATAGAGCAGCTCATCAGAAAGCTAAATCCATTTCGAGATTTCCTGGAAATTGCTGCGCAAAGCAATGGTAAAATAATTAATTATTCAAAAATTGCCAGAGATATTGGCGTAGATGATAAAACCGTATATAACTATTTTTCCATATTGGAAGACACGCTCATTGGATTTTATCTTCGCCCTTTTCACCGATCGATTAGAAAACAACAAAGAGAATCGCCAAAATTTTATTTTTTTGATACTGGCATCGTGAGAGCACTGAATAAAACATTGCGTATCCCGTTACTACCTCATACCTATGCATTCGGCAATGCCTTTGAACACTGGATCATCTTAGAATGTTACCGAGTCAATGAATATAAACGGCTGGACTATACACTCTCCTATTTACGAACAAAAAATGATGTTGAAATCGATTTAGTTATTCAACGACCCGCACAACCGGATTTGCTTATTGAAATAAAATCGACCACACATGTCACACAGGAGCATATCTCTAAATTAAAACAGTTCAAAGCCGATTGGAATCAACCATGCGATGCACAAGTTTGGTCATTAGATCCACAGGCCAAAAATATATCGGAGATTGAGTGTCTACACTGGACGAATGGTCTTTTAAATTATTCAGAACTCGATAAATAATATGAAAATAAATGTAGGGCAGTTCCATAAATTCCCAATTGCTTTTTTAAAAGAACTATTTTTATTTGTGTATTTGAGAGATGAGCGAATGCTAAGTGAGGAGAGGTAAAGAATGAGTAAGGACATTGTTAAACAGTTATGGCAAATTTTTCATAAAAGACAATTTTTAGAGGCCAAACCGCTTTTGGCCGATTGCTTTGTGTGCGTGTGGCCGCAGTCAAATGAACTCATTCGTGGTGCTGATAATTTTATAGCTCTTAACAAAAACTATCCAGGTGAATGGGCCGTCGAATGTAGCCGAGTTATCAGCGATGGTGATAATGTTGTTTCTGAAGCTAAACTGACTTGTAAAAGACAGATTGTATATGCAACTTCGTTCTTTGAATTTGAAGATAATAAAATTGCTCGCATAACCGAGTATTGGTGTGAACCCTATGCCGCATCAGATTGGCGCAAGAAGTGGACAGAAAAAATTGTAGGATAGGATTGCCCTCAAAACCTCAAAACACCCATCTTTCTAACAGTTCCAAAATGCTCGTAATTTCTATGAAAGTGAATCGATCCAATGTGGCTGGAGTAAAGGAGTTTTAGAACACTAAATTGCGACACTTTTTTATGAGGGTAGTTTAGTTAAATTTCAAGAAATTGTTCATAATAGGAAGGGTCGTAGAGAGAGCGTATGTAATCTTCAAAAAATAGGTTTTCAAATCTATATTTCCCAGCTTCAATCTTTCTTAATATGCCCTTTGTTTCAAGCTGGTTTAATGCCTGCGCTATTCGTGCAGAGTCTATATTTTTCTTTAATCCATCTTTTGAAAAGAGTTTTTCAGAACCTTGAGTGGCTAAACAAAAACAGATTTGTTTTGCCAGACGAAAACGACCTAAGTCGCTCCATACTCGTTCTAAACTATTTTTAAGACTTAAAAAACCCTTACGATAACCCGCATGTATGGTACTAGTGTCGATTGTTTTAATATTATTTATCAAGGCATATTCATATACATGATTTGCCAAGACCTTTGTATAGTAAGGATGAGTCGCAGTCCATCGACACAATTCAAATGCGCTGTCATCGCTTATTTGCATGTTTTCATTTTTTAATGTGGATATGATATATGTTGCAAAGTCCTCTATATCTAGGGAGCCAAGGTGAATTTCTTTTGCAAATCCGTAAAATGGTTCATTTGGATTGGAAAATACTTTCTTTATGATTGATTCCTGACTTCCAGAGAAAATATATGTACTGTTTTGATGATGTTGAAGTTTGGCGCGCATAATCTTGAGAATCTGTGGGTCAATCGCGTTTATTTCTCCAAACTCATCAAAGGCACAGATCAGCTTTTTCTTTCTCTTGATGGCATATTGATCAATTAAATCAAAACTTGCTTTTAAAATATCATTTTCAGAGGCATTGGGATCTCTGATGACAGCGATAAGTTCAAAATCCTTGTAAGCGACTTTAAATTCTTCAAATTGCAGCAATTCTTTGATTTTTGTCGATAAAGATCGCATCAATTTTTTTAATCGTTTGTTTTTCGTGCCAACTATTGCAGATGCAATTTCTTGGGCAAGATCGCTAGGTGAATATGCCGAAGACAAGTCAATATAAGTCGTGTAAAATCCTTCTTTTCTTAAACGCTTTAAACTCTCTAAGATAACGGATGTTTTTCCCGTACGTCTCGGATTTGGCAATATTAGACTTTGGCCGCCACGGAGGTCATTTAAAATATTGTTGATATCCTCTTCTCGACCAATAAGATTTTTTCCAGTAACTGGCGTACCATATGGAAATAATTGATATGTTGCCACTCGACCTCCAAAGTAGTAGATATAATTACTAATACAAATCCTAACTAATATATATTGTTACATATATCAAGATGATAGTTGTATATTGGGAAATATGTCTGATGGGACTGGTGAAAAATAGCAATTTGTGGGGTTGTTCAAAAATGCCCAGATTCTAGGCTCCCGCAAACAAGACTTCACTTAGCAGCCGTATATTAATACGATTGCTAAGTGTTAGTTGCGTTTATGCCTGAAACCTTTAGTAGTTTAATAGAGGTTAGGCAATCTGAACATTTTTGAACAGTCCCTGTAATTGCTATTTCGATGGCAGTCCCCTGAAAGTGAATCGATTCAATGTGACTGGAGTAAAGGCCTTTTAGAGTGCTAAATTGCGACACTTTTTTATGAGAGCAGTTTTATAAATTTCTAATTCCCAATTGCTTTTTTAAAAGAACTATGGCCCTTGTGCATATATGACGGATATTGCTCAACTCATTTCTCACGCGCGTGCAGCGAGCCAATCAAAGGATTTTACTCGTGCACGCAAATTGCTTCAATTGCTGTTAAAAATGCCCATTCAGGATGCCGACCATTACAATCATGCAGGTTTGATTGCCTATGATATGGGCGGTTATGATCAGGCGATGCCGTTTTTCATTGCTGCAATTAAACTCAATATGTCTGATCCAGCTTACGCCAATAACTTGGGGCTAGTTTTTTTTAAAAAAGGCGATTATGCGCGGGCGATTTGCAGTTTTGAACAAGCGCGTCGTGTGGATGCATCCTATGCACCTACCTATTATAACGAAGCCTTGGTTTATGAAGCGCAGGGTGATTATGCACGGGCCAAGGAGTTATTTGAGACAACTATTGAGTTGGATGAAATGTCGGCATTGGGTTGGTGTGGTTTGGCGCATATTGCAGAGGTGACATTATATTCAGAGGATATAAAAAAATATGCGCAAAAAGCCATTGATGTGGATCAAAAAATGACTGAGGCGCATGTGATTTTGGCCCGGCAATGTCGGCGTGATCAGGCATTTTCCGAGGCGCTTCGCGTGGTTAGCCAGGCGATTGATCTGGATTCGCACTCAATTACAGCGTGGTTTGAAAAAGGGCATATTTATCATCAAATGAAACAATATGATCAGGCATGGACTGCATTTCAAAAGGCCAATGCCTTGCAGCAAAAAAATCCACAAAAACGCATGCATTACGAAACAGAAGTGAATGCTGTGTTGCAAGTGTATGATGATCTGGCAGGTAATGCCTTAATAGATTCAACGCCAGTGTCCAGTAAATGGCCGGTGTATATTATTGGGTCGCCAAGGTCCGGCACAACGCTGTTGGCACAAATGCTCGATATGCATGATGCGTTATATAGCGCAGGTGAGTTGCACTGTTTATCAGCGGCTTATCAGCAATTATTGCCCAAAGTGCCATCGCAAATGCGGCAATATCAAACGATGCTCACGGCTTTATGGCATGAAAAAAATATGGAACTTGTCAAAATGGGCCGTAATTTTTATCGAAATGAATTAAATCGAGTGCTGCCTAAATGTTCGGATAACGCGAGTCAGCCATGGATGATCGATAAAATGCCGGCCAATGCCAGGCACTTGGGATTGATTGCGCGTTTAGCACCGGGTGCGCCGATTATTCATATGATTCGCGATGGCCGGGAAGTGGCTTTTTCCGCGTTTACACAGAATTTCCAGCAGGATGTGTGGCATAGCCACGATGCCATGGATGCGATTTATGAATGGTGCTCTACCATTGAATTAGCGCAAAAAGCAGCGGATGTTTTTCAACTCAATTATATTCAAGTGCATTATGAGCGTTTGGTTGCAGATCCTAAGATGGAACTCAAACGTATTTGCAAATTTTTAAACATTCCATGGCAAGATACGTGTTTGCGTTTTTATGATAATAAGCGAAATGCACAGACTGCCAGTTTTTATGATGTATCCCAGCCACTATATTCGCATTCGCTCAAAAAAGCGCATTATTATCCGACTATTTATGCAGAGATGACTGAATTCGCCGCCCAAACATTGATGGATTTGGGGTATGAGGTATAGGTGTATAATTTTATATACAAATTGTTTGAAAAATTATACAATGTGCATATGTCATATACCATCAATAAACATCGATTTTTTGAATATATGGGTAAATTAGGGTGTCGAAATATTACAGCTTTTTCTCAATATAGCGGTATTCATCGCAGTACAATTAATGCATATTTAAATGGAAAACCCGTATTTTCATCCGCATTTTTGCAATTAGCTGCGAAATTGCAGGTATCGCCATTGCAATTAACCTGTGATGGTCAGCATGATGATGCAAATATGAAATATTTGCAATCCAAGCTTCGCGATATTGCTAAGTGCTATTCCAAATTGGTTTTTTGCCTATTGGGCTCGCGTGCAAATAATACAGCGCATACTTTTTCAGATTGGGATATTGGTATTTCTGGTGGAGATACACCGATTCATAGCAATGATTATTTGGCCATCAAACAGGATATCGACGATGCCTTGGATGATTGGCATTATGATGTGGATGTCATTCATATGGATGCGGCGCCAAAATGGTTTTTAGCGCAAATTGTCTACACACCGATATTGCTGGCCGGCAATACACAAACCTATCATTACACAAGGGGAAAAATTCATGGTATCCAACAGACAGGGTAGTGTGATTATGGCGAAGAATCAGCTTATTCAAGCATTGGCAGTATATGACACAAAGCAATGTAAGGATGATATGGCATTGCTTCTTGTTAGCAAAGTATTTGAGGTTGCGATTGAATATGCATGGCGTGATTTAAAATACCGTGTCGAGGATGAGGGACTAGTACAGTAAATTCAGTTAATTGACGGGTATAGTTTCTTAAGTTTTATCCTG
>CAYZSU010000088.1:0-8568 GCA_964480565.1 uncultured Myxococcales bacterium
CCCCCCTTTTTCGAACACCACTAAAAAAAACCAACCCGCTCAGCCTTTTCTCAAGGCTTCAATAACAAAATAACACGACTCAAAAGGATGGCCTATGGCTACAGGGATATTGATTATTTTAGACTGAAAATCCATTAACATTGCGGGCTACTAAACCCTCGGATTGCAACTTAAATACGAAAGAACCATTATTTTCGATGCAAGCGGGTTTTGGATCATGCCAAATCAGTCATCTTTGCATTATCGTCGAGTATTCCGTTAAATATCATGAAATATGACTATATAGTCGTCATATATCATGACATTTGACAAGTTACTCGCCATATATTACAATATATGACAAAAGAGGTGTCGATATGTATATAAATCGCATATTAAATCTTAGTGATGTTATTCAACAAAAATCATGTTTTTTGTTTGGACCACGCCAAACAGGGAAAAGTACTTTAGTCACACATCTGTTATCGGAATATCCCATGTATAATCTTTTGGACAGCATCACATTTCTCCAATTAAGTCGCAATCCAGAGCGACTCGGCCAAGAAATAGGCCATGCTAGAATTGTTATCATCGATGAAATACAGCGGCTACCATCATTGCTAAGCGAGATTCACAAACTCATTGAAGAACGCGGCACACATTTTCTTCTAACTGGATCCAGTACTAGAAAACTTCGTTCAAGCGGCGTACACCTCCTGGGCGGCCGAGCACGATCACGCATACTCCATCCATTTATTTACAGAGAACTTGACGATAAGTTTGAATTAAACAAAGCATTGAATATTGGTTTAATCCCATCCATCTATTTTTCAGATTCCCCGCATGAGGATTTGGAAAGTTATGCAGGCGATTATTTAAGAGAAGAAGTTGCTGCTGAAGGATTAACGCGCAATATTCCTGCATTCAGCCGTTTTTTAGAAATAGCAGCCCTATGCAATGGACAGATGATCAACTTTACAGAAATATCAAATGATGCCCAAGTTTCTCGCACAACAGTACGTGAATTTTTCAGCATTTTAACGGATACGCTTATTGCTTACGAACTGCCTGCATGGAAAAAAACAACTGTTCGCAAAGCCACTTCCATGAGCAAGTTTTACTTTTTTGATACAGGCATTGTTAGATCTCTTTTAAACCGAACAACATTGCATTCAAAAACACCGGAATATGGCCACGCATTTGAAAACTATATATTTCATGAGTTAAAATCATATATTGATTATAACAAAACAGGTAATCTATGCTATTGGCGCAGCACATCCAGATTCGAGGTTGATTTTATTTTTAATGATCATACTGCCATTGAAGTAAAAACCAAAACAACTGTTTCAAAATCAGATTTAAAGGGATTGCTGGCAATTAAAGAAGAGCATTTGCTTAAAAATTATATCCTCATTTCAATGGAAGATAGAGCTAGAACGATTGATGGAATTCACATTCTACCATGGCGCATGTTTTTGGAACAGCTGTGGGATCATCAATACGCTTAGATTATTTTCAAGCAAAGCACTATAGTGATCGAAAATGTCAAACAGTAACCAATCGTAAATAAGAAATTTATAAGCAGAGCAATGTTAGTTAAGCTGCCTTTTTTGTTAGTCCAATTTTGTTGAAATAAATTTCTGCAGGATAGTTATAATCCCGATGTTGTTCAAAAATGTTCAGATTCAAGACGGACAGCAAATTCAATAAGGGCGCATACATACGAGTATGTAACCGAATTGAGTTTGACTTTCCAACGCCGAAGATGGGCGTTCCTACGGGCAACCCCATAATTTATTATCTCTATCCCTTTACAACGCCTAAAGGTTTGAGTCTGGCCACGGGCTTAGCAATATCCAAGGCATGAATGCATTCGACAACATCATTCACATCTTTATATGCATGCGGTGATTCCTCGGATATACTTGACTCTGAGTTACAACGAATGGATATATTATTTTGTAAAAGATGCGCATACACATCTTTTTCTAAAATCGTCTTCCGCGCTTGAGACCTACTAAGTACACGTCCTGCACCGTGACAAGATGACCCAAAACTCTTTACCATTGAGCCCCTCCCCCCTGTCATTACATACGAACAGGTTCCCATACTACCTGGAATTAATACAGGCTGACCAATATTTCTATAAATTAGTGGAATATCCGAATGCGTGGGAGGAAATGCACGCGTCGCACCTTTGCGATGCACGCATAATTTCTTTTTTTGCCCATCAACTTCATGAATCTCTATCTTGGCCATATTATGGGTAATATCATAGATGAGCTGAACTCCCAGCTCACGCGGCGAACAGTGAAGTACAGCCTGCAATGCGGATTCAATCATACCCGCAATCACCTGACGATTAGCAAATGCATAATTGGCAGCACCATTCATGGCACTCAAATAAGCGCGTCCCTCATCAGAGTCAATCGGCACTGCACACAGCTCTTTATTGGGAGTATCAATTCCATATTGATGAGAAATACCTGCAATCATGCGCATATAGTCATCGCATACCTGATGCCCAAGCCCCCGCGACCCCGTATGAATCATAAGCACAACCCCATCAGGTTCCAAACCCATTGTTTCTGCGGACAGATCATCAAAAATATGATCCACCACCTGAATCTCAATAAAATGATTGCCCCCACCCAATGAACCCAATTGTGATTTTCCGCGTTTTTTTGCACATGGACTAATTAAATCTGGATCCACACAAGGCATGCAACCATTTGATTCAATCATTTCCATATCTGAGTGCATTCCATAACCATTATTTACCGCCCATTTCACACCATCACATAGCACATCATTCAACTGTGTATTATTCAAATAACACTCACCTGTCCTTCGTGTCATACCACTCGGTATTTTCATGACTATACAATCCAATACATTGGACAATTGTGATTCAATATCTGATTTGTCTAGATTAGTGCACATCAGCCGTACACCACAATTGATATCATAGCCCACTCCACCTGGGCATATCACACCTGAATTACAATCAAATGCAGCCACGCCACCAATAGGGAAACCATACCCTACATGAATATCCGGCATGGCAATAGCGTTACCCACAATACCTGGCAATGATGCCATGGCAGCAACTTGTTCGAAGGCATTGTCATTTGCCATAGCAGTTATCATTTGAGCGGATCCATAGATAATGCCTGGCACTATCATATGTCCCGACTTCTCAATTTTCCATGTATGAGCATTTAATTGTTGTAATAGCGGCATGAATGATTTATTTCATATAAAATAACAGATGACAATATAGCGAAGGCCTATGGATCCAAAAGAATTTACTCGTATTGAGAAAAAACTTGTTCAATTTCAATCATTGCCCACTTTGCCAGAAGTATATGGCAAAGTCCGCGATGCCATTGCCAACCCAAATATCAATGCCTCGGAGCTCGGCGATATTATTCGCATTGATCAAGGCATTGCGACGTCAGTGCTTCGTATTGCTAACTCTGCATACTATGGTTTTACCAAACAGATCGATTCGATTTCCAAAGCCATATCACTGCTTGGCTTTCAAGCCATTCATGATTTCGTACTATCCGTATCCATGATCGGTTTATTTCCTGCTGAAGATTCAGACATGAGCCAATTTGACTTGCGCGGTTATTGGGAACACTCCATTGCAGTAGCCATTGCCAGCCGCATTATTGCCAATACTGTTCATGCGCCTCAGCCTGAAACTGCATTTATCGCAGGACTGATTCATGACATTGGCCGGCTTATGCTTATGCGTATTGAAACTCAACGTTTTTACCGCACCATTGAAGTGGCTATTAATGACAATATTTTTCTACTCGACAGTGAAGTCCAAGAATTTGGATTTACCCATAATGAAGTGGGCGCGATGTTGGCCAAAAAATGGAACTTGCCGAATATATTAAGTGATTCAATTACCTATCATCATATGCCTGTTGCATCATCCGATGAAGCGAAGCTAACAGTCAGTATTGTTCATATTGCCGACGCGCTCATTCGTGCACTATGCTATGGATCATCATCGGATGCACTTCTCGTACCGCCATTATCCCATAGCATTTGCCAAGAAATCAACTTTATGCCAGACCATATTCAAACTGTCATGACACAGATCGATGATGAATTTCCATCTGCACGCGATGCTATCATTAGTAATTTGTAGTTCAATACCCCTATTATTGATCTTTTGTGAATGAGGAGCGCATTCCAGATGAGTAATGAGTCTCAAAACATCGAATGGAAGCAATCATGGAAGGATGACTACCTTAAATGGGTTTGTGGATTTGCCAATGCACAGGGTGGGCGAATTTATATTGGAAAAAGCGATATTGGCAAAGTGACTGGCGTAGGCGTAAAAAATGCGAGAAAATTGCTGGAAGACCTACCGAACAAAATTCGAGATCAACTGGGCTTAATGCCACATATCAATCTATTACATGAAGCTGGCAAAGCCTATCTGGAAATTATTATCGAATCTTCTACAGTAGCAATTTCATTGCGCGGTTCCTATTATTGGCGTTCGGGCAGTGTAAAGCAGGAGCTCAAAGGCCATGCACTAAATGACTTTCTTCTAAAAAAAGCAGGCATGACATGGGATCGAGTGACCGAAGAAAAATCATCCCTAAGTGATATTGATGAAGTAACAATTGAATATTTCAAGAAGCAAGCCATTGCAGCTGGCAGGTCACCAGAGATTGCTCCTCTTTCAACTGAAGATCTTTTAAAAAAACTGCACTTACTTAGCAATGAAGGGCTAACCAATGCGGCCTTAGTTCTATTTGGCAAGACCCCTGGAAAGTTCTATTCCAGCCTATTTGTAAAAATTGGACGCTTTGGTAAAAGCATGGTTGATATGCGTTTTCAGGAAGTATGCGAAGGTAATTTATTTCAAATTCTGCGTGGTGTAATGGAGCAGTTGGAACGGAAATTTCTAATTAAACCCATTCGCTTCGAAGGCCTTCGCCGAATTGAAGAACTGGAATACCCTGTTCCAGCCTTGCGTGAAATGCTGCTTAATGCACTCGTACACCGCAATTATATGGGTAGCACAACGCAATTAAAAGTAATGGATGACCGAATTTCTTTATGGAATGCGGGAACACTGCCAATTGATCTGACGATTGACAAACTTTTTCAATCACATGCCTCTATTCCACGAAATCCGCTCATTGCAGAAGTGTGTTACCGGGCTGGCTATATTGATTCATGGGGACGAGGAATCGAAAAAATAACCGACGCATGCAAGCAGGCTAAATTACCTAAACCAATCATCATTGAAAGAACCGGTGGCGTTGTTGTCGAGCTATTAAAATCGCATGCATCCAGTAAAACCGATTTAACGCCGGTTAAAACGCCGGTTAAAACGCCGGTTAAAACGCCGGTTAAAACGCCAGATGCTATTCTTGCTATATTGAAAAAAGATGGCTCGTTAACATTAAAAGACATTGCTAATCACATTGGCAAATCAGTCAGTGCCGTTGAGCGCGCAGCAAAAAAATTGAGAGATCAAGGAAAGTTGAAATATATTGGCCCAAAAAAGGGCGGTCATTGGGAAGTCATCGAATAAACTGTCTGTTTTTTAGATTTGGCTATGATATGCAAACAAAATGCATGCAAAAAAGAATATTATTATAAAGTGAAGAACTCATTTTCATAGCAACGTTTTGAAAAAATTGCCGATAATATAATAGAGCATATATGAGGCAATGATGACAAACATTACAACTAATACATTCACACCTCGTAAAGAGTTAGAAGTAGAAAATAATATCTACCATACCTACCATGCGACATATGCGCAGCCTATGCCTAAAGATGGCATATCCATCGGCAATATTCATAATCCAAATACAGCAGAGCATATTCAGATAGACTATTATGAAAGACCTCAAATTGGACTTAGCCGGTTGAATAAATCCGCTATTTACATCCCTACACATGATTTATTTCGTGATCATAAAAGACAACTCGCATTAACCATGTCATCATCATGCCATGCGCGCATTCGAAAATTTCACGATCAGGACATTTCAGAAACATATCTTTCTGACATTCAAGTGGGTGATTTCAACAGTGATGATATCATCGATATTGCCTATATCTATAGGCCGCCGCATGGGAATATTCACAGCACAATTCTCTATGGTCATCATTTAAGCACATGCAGTGATGAACAGGAAACATTTGTCATACATAGTATTGACCATAGTACATCCTTACTGCTAGATCATCAGCATAGCATATCTGCTAACCGATTTTATAAGTTATCGCAAGCCATTAAACACTGCGGATCCCATTGGAAATCATGCACAAATCATTTCATCGCACTTTTAAAAATAGCTGTAGCTCATACATCTCGAGATAAACAGAACATCTATATTGATACATTAATAACACTCGCCATAAAATCTCCCAATACCATTTTATTGCTAGCTAAGATTTTATCTAAATGGGAAAAGGCAAATATTGAAAGATCCATATGCAAGCTCATGCATACAGTTCACACAAATTTAACGCAGCCTGAAAGTTCAGTAGACATATTTCGAATTTTATATCGATTGCCCATTAATTGCTGTGCATCTATGAATCGCATATTGCCTGCACTTATTAATATCGCCAATGCACTTGGGCCAACTGATTTTTTTGCATTTGGATTTCGTGAATTTTCTGATCACCCTATTGAAAGTGGGTTATTTGCTGATGATTTACATGAACACAATACAGATGCAATCATTGAAACACTTATGACATTAAGCCATATATCACAAAAGAAGGATCTCATTCAGGCATTACCCATTCCACCCCACCTAGATAGACAAACAATTGAACGCTATCGTACAATTATCGATCATAACAGCATGAGCACCTCTATTATGCCCAGGGATATTGTTCAGGCAGAAAAGACAATCGGTGATGATCATGCTATTTTACTATGGAAGGCATTTAATATCACGCGATTTAATCGCTATCATTCAAGCATTCTATCCCATTTAGTTGAATTAGCGAAAGACTCAAGTGCATATCAGGATAAACCGCTCATCATATCCATTGTCGCCAAACATGATCATAGCAATATATTTGAGTGGGGAAATACATTTGAATATGATCCAAGCATACGCATTATTGTCATGGAAACACATAATCAATATCACATGTCGGAATCCTTATGGCATCTTAAGCGCATGTATGGCGAGGTTGATTCCCTAATGTTTACATTTCATGGTGCGCCAGGAGGGGTTATTCTCGATACAGATGAAACAATAACAACAATGGATGATTCGCATTTTATGAAAAATCGATTTACTCATTTTTTTACAGGCAAAGGATATATTCTTCTCAATACATGTTCTGGAGGGTTAAATTTTCTTAAAGCGAATAGATCCATTATTAAGCGTGAAAAAATAAAAATGACCCCTTTCATTAAGGCCAGGTTAAGTCAAAGCATCGCAGAAATGTTTGCAAATAGTTTTCATGCAGATATTGCTGCATCCAGAAATATTGAAGGACTGCCATTTTTATCCGTATCTGCTAAACCAAATCAGCGGGCACGGTTGATCCCAACATTTATTGAAATTGGCTGGCCATATTTAGGAATCAATCATGGTGGCAGCATTTTTTCGCCGTCAGATAAAGCAAATGCTGGATACAACCCATATGCAGGTCCAGCAGATATATATTCTGGACTTCACTATTATATGGACTTTAAACATGCGCATCACGCCAGTATACATACGGGTATCTCATACAAACACGCAATGACCCATCATACTGGCATGGGCATTGACTTGGGCATTTCAAAGGCATTTCAAACAGGACAGTTGTCATTTCAGGCAATGCCGCGCATATTTACAGGACTCACCAATCACATGCTGGGCTTTTTTAGCGCCTCATTGACACATAATATAGATAATAATCAACAGAGCTATTCTATTTATACTGGACTTGATTTACTACTGCCTTTTATCAAGGGGCATATTGAATATGGCATCGACCCACTCGAGAAATCCGTATACTGGGGATACGGTCTTCGATTTTAATAGTCGTGCATATTTTTACAATCACTACCAATTGCGTCAATGGGGCATGTATTTAAGGCATCCTGGCATTGACCCTCTTCGGATTTTGTTATTGCTTGTTTACTTACAAATGCATAGTCCTGCGCATCGCTTCGTGAAAAATTTTCAGGTGCTAATTCTTGGCATAAACTGCAATCAATGCATTCATCATCCACATAATATTTGTGGAATTTGACTATGAGGGATTAATTGAAAAAGAAGGTAGAGAGCGCAAACCACGACTTCCAGCGAATCAAGAGGAATCGTTCAAAGATGCCTTAGACCAACTTTATGATGCAAAACAAGGTGGGCGTGTAACAGTTAGCGATATTCAAGATCTACTGGCCGATACGTTTGACTGCGCTTACTCCCGCTCTGGGGTGTATACAGGGCAATCGCATCTAAAAATGTAGGATTTTGAACATGTATTGATCATCCCATCCCGCCATGAGTCGCTTATACCAATTCCAAAAAAAAATTACCTATACTTGAGCCCAAGATCTTGAGCAAAGTTTTTGTATGTTTC
>CAYZSU010000089.1:0-8515 GCA_964480565.1 uncultured Myxococcales bacterium
GATTATGGGTTCCAAATGATAATCCGTGCCAGGCATGGAGTCCGTACAACCCCATTCATGCCTGGCACTGGGATTTTAATTTTAGAGATTGCTCAAAAAACACCATTTAAATATTTTGTTGATAATAATCACAATAGTTTGAAATACGACAATGATCACACCTGGGAGATCGCGCCACACATATATTGCGGCCAAATTCAATCATATAGCAATGCACAGCCCCCCAATAAGACTTCGGAATAATCTGACACAGTTCCTTTTCAACGGCTAATGGGGTTTTGGATGTGGCAATCCCAAGACGCGTGGCAATCCGAAACACATGCGTATCCACAGCTAGCGCGGGCAGGCCAAAGGATTTCATTAATACAACATTTGCCGTTTTTTGCCCCACGCCTGACAATGTCATCAAGTCTGGAATAGTATCAGGCACTTGCCCCTTGAAATCCTGCATTAACATCAGGCCCGTTTGAATAATGCTCTTTGCCTTGGATTTATATAACCCCACTGATTTAATAATTACTTCTACATCAGAAATATTGGCTTGTGACAATGCGTTTGCATCGGGATAGTTTTCAAGCAATGTGGGCATTACGCGATCTACTTGATTATCCGTGGTTTGCGCGGACAAAATTGTGGAAATAAGTACAATAAACGGATCGTCGCCACCTTGCCAGGGTTGATCATCGCGCGGATAATGATAGTTTAATCCATCGATAATTGCCTTAATTCGTTTTGATGATTGCATGAATGATCTCCAAATTACAAATTTATTGATAACAATAGACAAATAAATTCATCAAAATATTAGATAATGCATGGCAAATAATGGATGCGGTGATACGGCCGGTTTTTTCCCGCAAATACCCAAATAATAAGCCTGGAAAAAAAATCGAAAAATGCCACCATCGAAAGGTAATCATCGTATGCGCAAATGCAAATACAATAGAGGTGATAATCCACGACCAACCCAAGTGAACACCTAATATACGCCATTTTTTTTCAAATACCGCATTCAATGAGGTTTGGAAATAACCGCGAAAATAATATTCCTCTGGCAATGCCACCAAAATCACCTGGTACAGTGAGAATAACAGCACATCTGGCAGCAATTGAAATGTAAATGATAACGTTGGAAACAAAAAAGACTGCCACATATGAACGCCAATAAAAAATAGCGGAAATACAATGATCGCTGCAATAGAAGCGATATAAAACGAGCGCATATAGTCATGAACTGTTTGATCCACAAAATTTGGCAACCGGCGTTTCCGCCATTGGCAAATATAATTTGGCGCATATAAAAACATAATTGCAATAAATAGCGGCAATAGTTGATCAATCAACAAAACAGATCGAAAAACAGTTAATATACGGCTAATAACTAATAATGCGATGGTTACGCCTAAAACTTCCCATAACATATATTTCTTAGATCGTTGCAAAATAACCTCGACTCCCTTCACAAATAAAAATATGCATACCATTACAAACACATCTTGTTATTTCTATAATGATACGTTAGGAAATACCATGATTTTTCGTCATCATCTCGAAGAGCAGGAGCAACAGTACTTAGCGCCCTATGCGATTAAAAGCGTGCTCAGTCGTGGTCGCCAGTTTGATGAATCAACATGCCAGTTTCGCACGTCATTTATGCGTGACAAAGATCGTATCATTCACTCTGAAGCCTTTCGACGATTGGAATACAAAACACAAGTATTTATCAATCATGAAGGCGATTATTATCGCACACGCCTCACCCATACATTGGAAGTCGCCCAATTATCTCGCAGCATTGCGCGCACATTACAACTCAACGAGGATTTATGCGAAGCCATTGCATTGGCCCATGACTTGGGCCACACGCCATTTGGCCATCGCGGCGAATATACATTGGATGAGTTAATGGCAGAGCATGGTGGATTTGAACACAATCGGCAAAGTTATCGTACCGTCACTATGCTTGAAAAAACATACCCGTCTTTTTGCGGCCTTAATTTATCTATCGAAGTACTGGAAGGCATTGTTAAACATCATAGCGAATACGATAAACCGGATATTCAAGATGCCCATGCCCCAATTACCAAAACCACATCCCTAGAAGCACAAGTGGTCAACATTGCCGATGAAATCGCCTATATGAATCATGATCTCGATGATGGCTTGGAATCCGGCATGTTAATTTTAGAACAACTCAATGATATTCCCCTATGGCAGCAAGCCATTGATAGCGTATATGCGGATTTTCCAAATATTGCAGATAAAAAAGTTAAATACGAAACCATTCGGCGTATTATTCACACATTAGTCACTGATCTCCAAACAGAAACCACTAAACGCATTCATGCACATAATATCACATGTGCGACGGACTTAGCCAGCCTTCCTAATTCAATTATCGCATTTAGCGATAATATGAGCGCATTAGCCAAAAGTTTAAAACAGTTTTTATTTATTAATTTATACAGACATTTCAAAGTCGAACGCATGGCTGAAAAAACCAATCGCATTTTGCGCAGTTTATTTAGCACTTATCTGAACAACCAGGCAATATTGCCACCATCGGTTCAATATGCCATTCAACATGATGATAGCCCGCATCGCAAAATATGCGATTATATTGCTGGCATGACGGATCGATATGCATTGAGTGAATATAAGAAACTGTTTGACCCCACAGAACATGTTTAATGAGATTTCTAAAAAAATAGATGATTATAAATAGTGTCATTCCCGAATGCATGAATCGGGAATCCAGTCATCCAACAGTAACCGGCGAACACTGCAATGAAGTGGATTCCCGTATTACGGGACTGATGAAAAATAGCAATTATGAAAGGATTTTCTAATGGACGTAGATAGTCCCCCAAATGCCGGAAGTTCATCACTGTGCAACAATATTATTAAAGGAATTTTATTTTTTGGACTGCTCTATTGTTTTTTAGTTGCCATTAAATTGCTCGGCGGATCATTTAAATTACTCGGCCAAGACATTGCCACTGAGCTTATTGAAACAACCTCCAACCCCTTTGCAGGCTTATTTATCGGAATACTTGCCACCTCAATTGTACAGAGCTCATCCGTAACCACCTCCATGGTCGTTGGATTGGTTTCCGGAAATGTATTGCCCATCGAAACAGCGGTTCCCATGATTATGGGCGCCAATATTGGCACTGCGGTCACATGCGCGATTGTATCGCTCGGTCATATTTCAAGAAATGATGAATTTGAACGCGCCTATGCTGGGGCAAACATGCATGATATGTTTAACTTGCTAAGCGTTGCTATTATTTTACCCATTCAACTCAGCACTGGATTTTTACATAAAACCGCCTCGTATTTTTCCGACCTTATTTACGGATCTACAACTGCCAGCACATTTACTAGCCCGATTAAAACCATCGTGTCCCCTGCGGTTAAATTAATTCAACATGCGCTATTAGATAGCGCGAATTTAAGCAAACCATGGGCAGGTGGAATCAGCATTATCATTGCCATCGTACTTATCTTTCTGGCGCTATCCTATATGGTCAAATGCATGCGCGCCATTACTGCCTCAAAATTGGAAAAATCCATTCATTCGATTTTTTCAACGAATATTTATTTAACCCTATTATTGGGGGCTGGCATCACAGCCATTATTCAATCGAGCTCCATTACCACTTCTATTTTAATTCCTATGCTAGGCGCAGGGCTCATCTCATTGGAGCAAGCATTTCCAATGACTGTAGGGGCTAATTTAGGTACTACAGTAACTGCATTACTTGCATCGCTTGCCGGCAATCAATCGGGGCTCACAATTGCATTCGTGCATTTATTGTTTAATATCTGCGGTACTGTTATTCTATTTGTCCCCCCATGGATGCGCAAAATACCCGTTGCCGTGGCTCGCACATTTGCACGCATATTTGTAAACAATAAAAAATACGCTATTGTATTTATTGTTTTGGTGTTTTTTGTTATACCTATTGTTGGCATGGTTTTAACGCGTTAATCTGGGAGTACTCAAAGTGCCCAGATATAGATAGACGTTTTATGAACAAACCCAAACAGGGAGATAGTGACTATGTTTAAAGAACTATTAAGTATTTGGCATGATGATTCTGCATTAAGCGAAATTTTAAAACGATTTGATGAAATGCTTTTTATTTCCAAAGAGATGTTTATTTTAGCCACCAATCAACTGGTGGATAAAGAAAACACCAAAAATGTCCATGATCATATCATTAAAATGGACAGCAAGCTAAACACCTTGCAGCAAGTCATTCGCCGCGATGTGGTGACTCATATTTCCATTCAAGGGACCAGCGATGTCGTGCCGTGTTTACAGCTGATGAGCCTTATTAAAGATGCAGAGCGTATTGGTGATTATTGCAAAAATATTCATGACATTGTCACCCATTATCCAGTCATTCATACCGACCCATTGCTCGAGCAGTTTTTAACCATGCGTCATAAATTACTCGCCTGGTTTGATGAAACCAAGCGAGCATTTGATAATATTGAAAAAAACTTAGCCGATCAAACCCGGCAAGAAGCCTATGCATTGGAAAAAGAATGCGATCGTATTATTTCTAGCATTGCCATGGATAATAATGGCCGAAATGCAGTCCCTGCCGCATTAATGCTACGTTTTTTTAAACGCGTGGCTGCTCACTTAAGCAATATTTGCACGAGCGTTATCATGCCGTTGGATAAAATGGATTATTTTGATAGTTCAAAGTAGCTATTTAGCGTGTTTTGTACCAATATCACGCAAAGACTGTCACCATCGGACGTGATCCGATGGTCCAGGAAACGATATTATTTCTGGTTCATCGGATCACGTCCGACGATGACACGCCTAGATGAAATTAGGGACAAACCCCATCAAATACGCTGAATAGTTACATTCAAAGTAGCTAAATTGAATAGTCCCAAGTCCCTTGATATAAACAATATTGCTAATTTTAAAAAAAACAACGCAACTTTTTCAAATAATTGCCGATAATATCGTTAGAAGAATCAAATAATTACAAAAATCGTTCAAAAACAAGCATTTTGAGGATCACCTTTAAATGGGCGTTTTGCGAACAGCACTTGTATTTTAAAAGGAGCCTATTATGGCAGATTTTAACTGTACCCCCAAATCATATCATACAAGATTAGCAAATAATGTTTCTAGACATGTTGCAGAAGACATCGCACGTATTGGCGAACAAGAGGGCATTTCAACGTGCATGATCAGAAACAGTAGAGGCGGCATCAACGTATATGTCGGCGATCAAAGCCTTTCACCGATGCGCCAGGCACTGTATGAGAAAACCCAAACACCCGACAACCCTTTATTTCGAAACTGGGCACAAAACAATATATACGCCGGGCAATCGTCAACACATGATAATTCGTTACATCTATCCCCGATGGAATGGTTGGGTGTGGGTGTGGGTGTGGGTGTGGGTGTAGGTGGCCTTACCGGCGCATTGATATACAATCGACTAAGGAGCCGTAACACCGCCAAACGACTAAATAGCTCCCTTAGAAATGCAATTGCCCAACATAGTGAGACACACAAAAGCGGTCCCATTGAATTAGGTGATCCGGCTAAACGCATTGGAGACGCAGGTGAACAACAAGGCCGGTCAGCTTCAGCGCTATTCGAAGCACCTAAAACGCCTCTACCAAGGCCTGAGATAGTAATACCTGGCAAAGCTGCTAAGGTAGTATTATTTGAAGGATCATTAAATAATGGGCCACAAAAGCCTGGCACTGGCAGAGTAGCTCTATTTCCTGATGAAGGCAGAGCACCTGAAGGTCCCATAGATAATGCAAAGACAGCGGAACATAAAGTAGTTCCAAAGAGCCACAAACCTGCAGAACCTGGCGCAGATATCCTTAAAACTGAAGCAAGTGGAGCACCCCTAGCCATCACACCTTCCGACTCCACCGGTACTAATACCAGTGCAGAACGCGCAAGTCAGCCGCAAATACCATCTCAAGACGCAAAACCACGGACACTTCCTCGAGATCGCACACCCACACCACGACCTGAAAAACCATCCTCCGGTCTAAGAAGGCGGCCTATAATAGTCTCTCCCGTCCCTCCAACCGAAGGATTCGATCCGCAAGAGACACATGCAGAACTACAGGCAATACCCCCCCGACGCACACCACTACCTGCATCACCATCTCGCCAACCGCCTGTATTATTGCCTTCGAGCAGTGATCTATCAGCTGATCTCATAAAAAGACTTCGTGGTGACAGCAAGCCTCCACCACCTAAAGGACGAACCCCTACAGACCCATTACCAGGAATGGTCACACAACCTCCTATGCCACCACAAGAAGGACTTGGTGGTACTGCAACTAGATTTGACATGCAGGTTATTAAACCCCATGGAGAAGAACCAATACCAGCCAAACTAACATATGTATTAGAAAAACACCAAATTGTAGAACAAAAATCTATGCCACCAGAACAACTCCAACCCCTTGAAGGACTCACACGACTCGCTGAACAAGCACCTGCTGAACCACCACCAGTCCCTGCTAGAGCCAGCCCCGTGAATCCCAATGCATCAGAAATATTCGGTAATATTGAATTGGACGCCCTTCTACAAAGAGAAAGAGGAACAACTGGAAATATACCAAAAGTCTTAGCTGATTATGATCTTCCTCCAGACATAAGCAAAGCCCTTCTCAGACAACCTCACGTGGCTCAAGCAATTATTAACGAAGAACTTCCTCCTGATCAAACAAAACTTAAGCTCCAAGAAGCTGGAACCCGTTTAATTCAAGATGCAGCAAAAGGCAGAGCACGCAGTAAAAGCGTCGAAATACGACGAGGGAAAACGCCCAGAGGACCTGGTCACAAATAATTATTTACAAAAAAAGTAACAAATGACAAAAGCAATCAATCATTCATGTAGTAGGGGCACGGCTTAGCCAGTACCCCTACGTTTACAAGAATATTATTTGCATAAAATAATATCATACAAACTACCATAAGGACCACACACATTATGACAATAAACGTTCGATTCGCGCCTTCCCCCACAGGCGCATTGCATATTGGGGGCGCGCGTACAGCGCTGTTTAATTGGTTATTTGCCAAACACCATCAGGGTAAATTTGTATTGCGCATTGAGGACACGGATCGTTTGCGATCCACAAAGGCCCATGAACAGAGTATTTTAGACGGCATGAAATGGTTGGGTCTTACCTGGGATGATACACCCATTTATCAATCTGAGCGCGATGAACTATATCGCCAATATATCGATCAAATGATTGATAGCGGCCATGCCTATCGCTGTACATGCACGGCAGATGAGCTCGCACAAAAACGCGAGGCGTCTCTTAAAAATAGCCAGAAACCCAAGTATGATGGCACGTGCCGGGATAAAACTGTTTCGCCATCCACGCCACATACCGTTCGATTTAAAGCACCGCTCCAAGGCCACACCACATTTAAGGATGCGTGCCGTGGATCCATTACATTTGAAAATAAAGAACTCGATGATGTCATTATTGCACGCACGGATGGTTCTGCTACCTATAATTTTACAGTAGTCATCGATGATGCAACCATGAATATCTCCCATGTAATTCGCGGCGATGATCATATCAATAATACCCCACGCCAAGTGCTCCTTTACAAGGCCCTTGGATTTGATATTCCAATATTTGCCCATTTGCCGATGATCTTTGGCTCGGATAAAAAGAAATTATCCAAACGCCATGGTGCAACCAGCGTCATGGAATACCAGGATATGGGATATTTACCCGACGCAATGGTTAATTATTTATCCAGACTCGGCTGGTCCCACAAGGATCAAGAAATTTTTACAAGCTCTGAACTCATCGCTGCATTTGATTTACCAGGTATTGGAAGTTCACCATCCATATTTGATTTTGAAAAATTAGCCTGGGTCAATAGCCAGCATATGGCAAACTTAAGCAATTCAGATATAGTGACATCGACGCAACCATTTTTAGAAAAAAATAATATTGTACTCACTGATATGGATTATGCGGCCACGGCATTGGCCACAGAACGAGAACGCGCCAAGACATTTGATGAATTGGCCCATATATCTGCGTTTTATTTTAAAGATCCATGCGTCTATGATGAAAAATCAGTAAAAAAATGGCTAAAACCCACAAGCCTTGATATTTTAGCCACATGTGAATCCCATTTTCACGCAATGACCGACTGGACAGAAGAGAGCATTGCACACTCTATCACAGGCGTGATGGAACACTATGATGTTAAGATGCTCAAAGTCGCCCAACCCTTACGCATTGCGATGACAGGCACGGCAGTCAGCCCAGGTATTTATGAAGTGCTTGCCATTTTAGGCAAAGATACAGTCATCAAGCGCATCCAGCACTTACTCGCCTATATGAACAATCGCGAATAATGTCACTTGCGAACAACCATCGCAATTCCATATATTTATCTTATTTATAATTAAATTTTCTGGATTGCTTCGTCAGATTTCATCAGCCTCGCGGGTGACGGTTCCACAATGAC
>CAYZSU010000090.1:0-8504 GCA_964480565.1 uncultured Myxococcales bacterium
TATTATAAATATCACAATTATCAAAAAAGCTATGATGAATTGCTTATTGCAAGGACTCTATCAAATCAATTGGATATATCCATTCCAATGCATTCGTTGGGATATCATCTAACGACGAAATTACCTCATGTTTCTGATGAACAGGTGATATGGGCATTTTATTTAATGAATGATTATGCGAATGGACAGGGATATTTTTCTAAACACGATGATTACGATCATTTAATCGTGTCAGAACTAGAGGTGAAATCTATCTGTCATACGTGGGTAGAGACAGGTGTGATTGATATTAAAAAATGGAAAGTATTATATGAACAAGAATTTGATAAAGGGCCTGCAAATGCGGATATTGCATATAAACTTGCCAAGGAATTTATTCGTACTGGAAATCATGAGGCGGCCAAATTCTATTTAACTGCATTAATTCAATCTCATCCCAAATATGTCTATTTTTCAAAGGTTCAGCAAATGCTAGGGGATATTGGTTTTGAGGCAGGAATGCTATCTAATATTCGTATAGGGGTTATTTTACCATTGACCGGCAAGTATGCGGTATATGGGCAAAGTGTACTCAATGGATTGCAATGTGCATTGGGTATTTTTTCGCCATGCCAAGGTCCTGGTGGCATTGAGTTGGTTATCAAGGATTCAAAAAGTGGTTATGCGGATGTTGCGGGCTTGGTAGGTGAATTGGAAAACGATAATGTGATTGGGATTATTGGACCATTATTATCGCGAGTGGCATTTACAGCTGGTCAACGGTCTCAGGAACTTAGCCTTCCGATGATTACATTTGCGCAAAAACCAGGTATTGAAAAAATAGGAAATTATATTTTTAGAAATAGTATTACTCCATATTCGGAAGTGGATACATTGTTACATTATGTGTTCGACCAGACATCATTAAAACGGTTTATGATTTTATACCCAAACAATCGCAAGGGATTGCAGTATCGAAATTTATTTAATGACCAAGTGACTAAAATGGGCGGTACTATTGTGGATATGTATTCGTATCCATCGGATCAAATGGAATTTTCCAAGCAATTACGTGCAACTAAAAAATCAAAAGCGCCGTATATTAAAAAAATAGTTTCTGCGCGGCATTATTATGATGCGATTTTTATTCCAGATTCTCATCAAATGATAAATTATATTGTGCCTACATTGGCGGTTGCCGGTGTTAGACGAACGACATATTTGGGGATATCCAGGTGGAATGATGAGGGCTTGGCTAAAAGTATTGGCTCACATTTACGGCGATCATTGTTTGTTGCTGCATTAAATAATAATCATGCCTCTGCTACATCTCGTGCATTTTTTTCTCAGTTTGAATCCGCCTATGTTTTAAAACCAACATTGTTGGAAGCATTGGCCTATGATGATATGAATATGATCATTCATATGCTTGAACATGGTTTTGGGAAAAAACGGGATGATTTACAGCGCTACTTACTCACTATGAGTGCATTTAATGGTGTTGTAGGTTCAACAACCTTTGATGGGTATGGCGATAGTCAACATAAATTAAGTGTGATGACTGTAAAAAACAATGCGATCGTTCCTGTAAATTAATGAGTGATCTATGACTGTATTATCCAGTGAATTTTCTTTTATAAATTCTTTATTGCAAAAAAATAAATGCGATCAACCATTGCTTATACGCGGGATTGGCGATGATTGTGCTATTTTTAAAGGTCCAGGCAATGATGACTATGTGATTAGCGCAGATGCGCTCATTGAGCATGTGCATTTCAAACTGGATTTTATGAGCGAGTATCAGTTGGGTTATAAATCATTGGCTGTTAATATCAGTGATATTGCTGCTATGGGAGGCATGCCATTATTTTATTTAGTGAGTATTGCTATTCCCAGTCATGTGACTTTGGATCAAGCTAAGTTAATGATGAATGGTATGGCAGCCATTGCAAGTCAGCATAATATGATATTGATTGGCGGGGATACAGTAAAGAGTGGGGCTGAGCTGATGATGTCCATTACAGTGATTGGTCGATGCATATCCGGTAATGCATGGCAGCGATCACATGCGCATGCTGGGGATGGTATTTATGTGACCGGTCCATTGGGATGGTCCGCATTAGGGCTACATTGTTTAATGCATGATCATGATCCACACATATTTTCAAACTATATCAATGCTCATATATCACCGCAGCCACGCTGTGATGTGGTGAGTGCATTTGCAAAGGATGCATGTATTCATGCGGCCATTGATAGTAGCGATGGATTGATCAGTGACTTAAATCATATCGCGGATCAAAGTCAGCTTGGCTATGCCATTGATATTGCATCATTGATGCAAGACTCGGATATGCTATGTCATATGCAACAATTAAATTGTGATTCTCATGCGATGATTGCATCAGGGGGTGAGGATTATGAATTGATTTTAACCATTGCTTCAGATAAATGCGCTCACTTTGAACAAGTATGCAATGAGCATGGTATGGCTACCTATTATCTGGGACATATGCATTCAACCTGTAGTCATAGAAATGTAGTATGCAATGGCAAGGCGATATCATTATTGCATACAGGGCATGATCATTTTGAGTCATAAAATCGTCCTTAAGGCAGGTCTCTTTAAGGATCTGCCTTAAAAACTCCTACTTTAAGGGCAATTCAATAATAGCTATTTTTTTCTAAGTGAAAAGATCCTGTCAGTGTTGACACATTCCTTGTCATTATCAAATAGATGTTGATCAGGAATTCTCTATAAATGATTTAATGCGCTTATACTGGCTAAGTCCGTCCAAACCTGCTTCGCCAAGCACCATATGTGCAGGACCGCTGCCGAGATAGGTATTGTTTTGAAATGGATGCATACTAAATGTACGTCCAGTATCTGATAGTATCCAGCGATACATGGTGGGCAGTGTAAATCCCGTAATACCCATGGCATTTTTACGATGATTATATGGGAAAATTTGGTCCTGCTCATTTTGATCCAATTGATCAAATAACTCTGCACTGGCAATGTAGTACACATTTACAGGGAGGTTTTGTTTTTTTAATTTCGGCCATGCAGTTTGAATGAACTCATAGGCAATGCCACTGCCTTGAAGCACGACGCTAATGTCCGTTTTATCACTGGCATCAAGCAGTCGGTATACGCCTTGGATGGCCTTGTCTGCATTTGCTAGCCCTAAATTTGCGCGATCTAATATAGCTTCGCTTGGCCGGGTCACAAATGGTGCAATTACTGCCGGGCGCATGCGAAGTGCGGTACGTATTAGCGGCCATACTTCCTGTGGATCCCATGGCGTAAGTGTAACACTCGTACCTTTGGGAAAATTTTCCTGAAATAATTGCAAAGCTTGTGGATCGGCATGGGTGGGACCATCTTCGCCTGTTTTTAATCCAGCATGTGCGCAGGTAATGATCATGGGATTATACGATGATTCATGTAAATGCTGTTTATACTGATTGCCAATGGCATGCAGTCTGGCGGTGATATGGCTTAATGCCGCGATAAATGCGCTATAGGAGGAGCCCACACCAATGTGTTTTGAAAATGTGGAGATACCCGATAATATACCGCACATGGCATCCTCGCATATTCCGCCTGTGGATAATAGTCTGGCACCTGCATTGGTGGATGCATGAAAAAAGCCAGAATCAAAATCACTGCCGATCGTATTGGTATTTGTTGATCCAAGCAGATCTGCGGATGCGGCGAGTATTGCACCTTGGCTATTCATATTGAGGTACCCAAGCACTTTTCCTAATTGTCCACGAAGTGTCGCATTTTTACCCGGCTCTAACATAAGCGCCTCCGGTGTGGGAAGGTCGCGATTGACAATTGTATAGATGGCGTCGATGTCTGGTGCATCGTTTTGATGACAACGCGCGCGATCGTTCAGTTGTTTCTGAGCGGTTAGTAATGCATGGCCGAGTGCTTGGGTGAGGTTGTTTTGATCATTAAATTCGTTGCGAAATAGGCTGAGCGTTTTCCAAAAACATTGTTCGCGCAAGGCATCATTGCAATTACTGCTATCTTCACATGTGGGTAGTGCTGTATTGGATTCCTGCCATAATGCGCGAATTGATTCATAGAAATTATCCGAGCACAATCCATGACCACCGCCATGCGATGATTTACCTTCAATGCCATATTGCCATCCTTTGATCGTGCGATAGACAATGGCTGTGGGTTGGCTATTAGTAAGGCTCAGTGCATACTCCTGAGCGTTAAGTACTTGCGACATATTTTTGCCATCTGGCACATAGATGACATTCCAATCATGCATTTCACAGAGTTCCATGGGCGTCCACTGCACATAATCACCGGGCGTGGTGTTTTCACGACATACGGCATCCGAATCAATGGACGATTGATTCCAATCGATATGCAAAATGGCGTTATTAAGTCCGGATGTGGCGGCAGATGCAAGGGATTCAGAAACTCGTCCTGGTGTAAGTCCTCCTTCACCTTCAATGATATGCACCTTGGGTGCATGATTGCGGTAATAATCCTTGGCAGCAAATGCCAAGCCTAACGATGTGGCAAGTCCAACACCGGATGCACCGGTGGCCAGTTTTACAAATGGTGTGGCAGGTGTGGGATGGCCATCGAGTGCTTTGCTATTAAATTGGTTGAATAGTGGGGTTGCGGTTGTTGGATTATGTCGAAATCCGAGTAAATCTTCCAAACGCAATTGCTGACGAATATCACTTGGGAGTAATTCTGGCTGGGATTGACAGGCAATTTCATTACGAAGCGCCCACATGGCATAAAGTCCAAGTGCCTTATGGCCTGCTGCATAGGATATAATATCCGCATCCAAGCGATTGGGATCGGATAGATCATAATTCATGTGATGGAATAATAAGCTGCTGATAATTCGACCGGATGAAATGGATCCGCCTGGATGTCCGGATGTGGGCACATAATTATATAGCACTGCGCATAATGACCTATAAATTAAATCAAGATCCGTCAGATGAGCGACTAACGCTGTATTTGGCGATAGTGATTGCTCAGTAATATCAATGGTAATGCCACGGTGGTGGTGGGTAGGGTATGTCATTAAATATCCTTTCCATTATGGGGTTGTCTTCAAATTGTCGTTTTTTAACAGTTCTATATTAGTACAGAGGTCCTTGTTTCATAAATTCACTAAAGCCTTCCATATCCGTGGATGCGCGCGTGGTCGATTCCAAGCCTTCTGTTAAATCATCCATGCTCGTGGCAATGGATAGACGAAGGAAGTGCATGCCATTAGATCCAATGCGACCAAATGATTTTCGATCCATCGTTGCCACGTGATGATGAAATAATAAAAACATCTGAAATAATGTCGATGGGCTAGTTTTTTGCTGTATATCAGGGGGTAATTTCTGATAATAATTTTCAATATCTAACTGCTGACAAATACCACTGATATTGGGAAATACATAAAATGCGCCTTTGGGCATTTGGCAGGAAATGCCATCGATGGCATTTAAACCATTGACTACAAAATTGCGGCGTTTTTCAAATTCACTCACCATCTGATCAATACATATCGTGCTTTGCGGAGATTCGATTGCGATCTTCGCACCCATCTGATTGTATGCGGGAATGCAGGAAAAGTAATTGATATTCATATTCTTAAATACAGCAGCTTCCTCTGTTGTTGGAAATACAGCCCAGCCCACACGTCCGCCAGTCCATGAATAGGACTTGGATACGCCGGATACGATGATTGTTTTTTTAGGTAGCAGCGATGCGATGCTTACATGCTGGCTATTGTCGAATAAAATATGCTCATACACTTCATCCGAATAGACGCGTATACTAGCAGGTGCTTTTTTGTCGATAATATCCGCGATGCTTTTGAGTTGGTCCATAGTGGCAACACCGCCGGTGGGGTTGGATGGAAAGTTGATATAGATTAACTTGGTGCGTTCTGTGATGAGTGGCTCAAGATCATCGGCAGTAAAGCTAAATCCATTTTCTTGTTTTAGATGAAGTGGCTTTGGCACAGCCTTCATAAACTCAATAAATGATTCATAAATCGGAAAACCCGGGCTGGGATAGATTATTTCATCGCCAGGATTGGTATATACTTGCTGGCATAGCCCAATGGGCGGTTTGGCGCCTGGAAATACCACCACTTGTTCCGGCGATACGCGCATTTGGCGCGTTTGTGAAATATTGTCTGCAATGGCTTCGCGAAGGGGTAAAATACCTTGTGGATCATTATAATGCGTGAGGTCATTGTCCAGTTGTGCTTTTACTTCATCGCGAATATGTGCGGGCAATGCAAAATCCGGCTCACCCAAATTACAGCGAATCACTTTTTTCTGTGTCTCGCGTTCCACTTGTGCAATATATGGTCCGACTTTAAATGCATTTTCTGTATCAATATAATTCATGCGATCTGCATATAATCCCATAATACTCTCCATTTGATAATCAGGTCATACAGTAATAAAAAATATAATCAATTTTATACCTTATCCGAGGAAATAGTTGTTTTCCAATATCCTCTAGTGCGTCCAATGCGAATGAGCACACCTAATTTTTTTAAACTTTCAAGATGTTTTTTAACAGCAGAATCATTGATTTCTAATACTTGTGCAATTTCACGATATCCAATTTTTGGATTTTTTTGAATTAAGTCAAATATTTGTTTTTGTCGATCTGTTAATTCGATTGAGCCACCGATTGAGCCACCTACAGGTTCATTGTCCGAGGAAATAGTTATTTTCCAATGCCCTTTTGTTCCTCCGATACGAGTAAGTACACCGAGTTTTTTCAGATTATCAAGGTGTTTTTTGACGGCAGAGTCATTGATTTGTAATAGTTGAGCGATGTCACGATATCCAATTTTGGGATTAGTTTGAATCAAGTCGAGTATTTGTTTTTGTCGATCTGTTAAGCCGATTGAGCCACCGATTGAGCCACCGATTGAGCCACCGATTGAGCCACCGATTGAGCCACCTGCAGACTCATTTTCTGAGGCCTCCTGTATACTGCGCCAAAGGGTAATATCTACAAAGTCATCTCTTTCAGCGATTTCTGGTGCTTTTAGTTTTTGATTTTTACAAGTCTCGAAAATTCGTTTTATTCCTACTCCCCATTGTTCCACAAAAGATAATTCCTTGAATACATTTGCGATAACACGATTGCGCGTTTCGCTTCTGCCACTTCCAATATCATGCATAGTAATGCCCATTGGAAATCCACCTGGTGAAATAATAGTTACAGCATTATCGCTTACAGCTATTTTTATATCTCGCCCATGGTTGGTATAATCGCGATGAATAACAGCATTTAAAATAGCTTCCCGCAATGCAACAATAGGTATTTCATAATGATCCACACGTTGTAAGCTATTGATTTCTGAATGTAGATTGATGTGATTTTGGATAAATTGAAGTGCATGCTCAATATTGTAAAAAATATTTCCTGAATAATCCTTTTTATCCACAAATATATTGGCATTATCATTTTTTAACCGCGCACAGCGTATTGTGGAATGCGACCAATAGCCCAATATAATAAGCAATGCATTTGTAGCGCATATTCTGCCATGATCTTTTTTGATGAGTTTTAGATTTTCAAGTTTTGCAATATGTAATGGCTTTCCATTTTTTTCAAACTGCTCATGTATCGCTGTCAAATCTAAGCTGTCAAAATCAACTTCATGATTGGCTTCTTCATCAAAGCTGCTATTTCGTCGTTGTCGTTCAAGTTCAGTTATATAATCCTGGCTGGCTGTTCTGTTTGTTGCGCCAATTCGAATGAATGTGCCATTTAGCTTCCCTAGTTTTTTAAGATAATAGGGCAGTAAATTACCTCGATGTACCTCTATAACGAGTAGAATTTTCCCATCAATATTTTGCGAATATATTTCAGGTAAAATATTTGGATAGCACGTGTCGAAGAATATATTTGCAATTTTATCCTGTAATTCAAAAATATTGGTATGTTTGTCAATGCCAATAATATTTCTTTCGTCATCCACTCCGATAATTAATTTTCCCCCGCTGGTATTTGAAAAGGCGATGATGGTTTTTGATAACGTATCATGATTGGATAATTCCTTTTTAAATTCCAATATTTTGCTTTCGCCGAGTTTGATTTGATCAATAATATTCATGAATTTGCTCGATTTTTAACGATAATTTTTGATCGTTTAAAACCCTGTGATTCTGTTGTTAGAATCGGATAATAGCAAAATCCAATCCAAATGTGAATGATAAATCTTTTTAGGGTCAGGGAAAGCGCATTTAAAATTTTCAATATTTTTTCTGAATGTGGCTGCCATCAAAACGCCCATATTCAGTATTTCCCGCTGCACCCGAAATCCTCACGTACCCGTATGTCTAAAGATTAGTCACAAGTTTAAAAGTATCGGTTTTATATGTTCGTGCCATTTACTTATCCTTTCTTGATCGAGATAAGTATATAACACATTTTTACTGATATTTTAATTACTTATACCAATTACGTAAATAAATCGTGGGTTAAATACGTGCCCAATCTCTAGTGC
>CAYZSU010000091.1:0-8263 GCA_964480565.1 uncultured Myxococcales bacterium
TATAAACATCATCCTAATCAGATGCTTTTATTTTAATTTAACCGGACACTAGTGCTTATCAATATATTCAAATTGATAGCGCTCCTCCATACCATTGGAATGATGCACAATGCTTTCGCCTTTTCTATCCCCCATACCAACGATAATATATTTCTGATAAAACTGATCTACATTTGATATATTTGGAAATTCCGTAACAATCATGCCCGTTAAATAGGTATCAAAAAAGGATTCATATCGCGTCATCCCCTTGGTGGGATAATGCACTTCAATCACTTCATCCGGATCACCGGGAAATACGGATCCAATGCGCCGATGCCTGGGAAACGCCTCCGATACAACATAGCGATAGGATGTCATTCGGCCTTCCGGTGTTTGAATTGAATGCACACGTCCCTCATCATCCATATTATATTGCCAAATACGGCCATGGGTCGTGGATGGATAATTGGCCCATATTTTATAATGATCGCTATCCGTAATCACTGCAATATCCATATGAGGTGCATGAATGATATAATCATCATTATTCAATGAATCGATCGAAATCGCATTGCCAAATTTATCCTGCGCTGATGTCAGAAATAGCGTTTGAGCCTGCCAGGCATTAAAGGTCAGATATGTTTTGCACTCCTTTGAAAACCACACATAATAGCAATGATCCGCATTGATATGGGTTTGAACATGCGCTTGATTGCCATGGCTCATAAATCCTTTATTGGCATCAAATGCATATGTATTTCCATGAATATCCTGCAATACCACATGGCTGAGTGATGCTGGGTTAGTACTATTTTCTACAATGCGATAATGATTTCGAAATCCGCTATCTTTATTGGAAATAAATACAGTGGACCCATCGGCTTTGATTAATAAATAAGCAAGTGAGCCTTTTTGGGATCCCAATGAAGATGGCGCAAAATAAACAGAAATCATGCCTATAATATCATTGAGTGCAAATTGCCATTGATTGGACTGCCTTTTTAATGCAAATCGTGAAATATTTCGCTCATGCGTCACGGATAAATGCCCCAAATTGCCTAATTTGGATTCTTGTGGCGTGGCATGCACATAATCCACACTTTCACCATCCAACTCAATATCAACCTCTTCGCCATTTAGTTCGACATCCGAATAATCATAGGCTGAAAAGCGTGAGAACACATACGCCTCTTTTCCGAGCATGTTTTGATTTGGATTATAATTGGCATTGATTGTTAAATTTAAGCCATATATGCGTGTTTGAAATGCAGGAGGACTGAGCGATAAATGCCCATCGCGCAAATTAATGCGTTCATTTTGCGAAAAAAACTCATAAGGGGTAATGGAATTAATCCCCTGATCATTGGGGACCGTTTGTAATGCTGCAATATCTGTATTTCCATAGCTATTAATGGAATAGCCCACTATCAATAGCAATAAATAAAGATTAATTAAAGATCTCAGCATTATTTACCCTCAAAAAAACTATCATCTATCGGAAGAAATACTCGACCATCCAAAAGCAATTGATCTTTTGATAATAAAAATTCATAAACATAAATGCGATCCCCTTTCCACCCCGTGCCATAGGCGAGTTTATTTCCCTTGATGACATAATCATAAAATCTTTCCTGGATTATTTCCTCAGCAGTCGCATTCATTGTTGTTTCATTGCACGTATCATCCGGATAAAAGTATATTACCATTCGTGTATTATCGACCACATCATCAGATAACCAAGGGCCAATGAGCAATTCCGGCACCTCATCTGGGTTGGCATCAAAAAATATCTGCTCCTCAGATATCGTGTTAGAAACCCTTTGGCCGCAAGATACACAAAAACAACTCATTACTATCAACAAGAAAAAAATCAATATGGGGCTGTTGAAAAACATCCATTTTCGGTATTGGCTAGTAAATCCAAACCGGCTACATACTCTTATGTATGCGCCCTCATTGAGTTTACTGTCCACCTTATATCTGATCATTTTTGAACAATCCCCAAAATTGCTATTTTTCATCAGTCCCATTATTTGCCGAGCCATCATTTCATTCCCTTCTTTTTGAATTAGATTGATTGATCGATGTCCATATCATGGCATCCAAAATAGTCAATAATTATAATATTGTCCCAAAAATGGAACATATCGACAATATTGCTTGACATGATTTTTTCAAAATAATCTAGTAAACGTACACAGTACATCAATCAGCCAACTATCATTCTGGGGCGAATCAGTGTATTCTGTACTAATGTAGAAACTGTCAGTTAAATAAACATTTTTAGATCTTAAAGATGTCATTATCTGGCATAAACCAATAATTCAGAAAAATAGCTATTCATGGATTCCGGCTCATAAGGCCGACAATGACAGTCGCTGTGGGCCGGGAGGATGACAACAGTTGTACTAAATTGACGCAACTCATACTGACCAGTTACTGATCATTCTTTACTTTACTTCATAAGGTGAACACATTAATAGCCTACGCATGAATGCGCATAAACTAACACCTAGCATTTTTCATGAAACCAAGGCATTGATCAAACTTGGCCTGCCTCTTGGCATTGCCATGCTTGGCAATTTGTTAATTGGATTGATAGACACCGCGGTTGTCGGACATTATAGCAATCACGCCATTGCAGGTGTTAGTTTAGGCAACAGTATTTTCTTTGGCATATTAATTCTAGCCATGGGCACCTTGGAAGGATTGGATCCGCTGATTAATCACCGAATTGGAAATGGTCAAAAGAATGAAGCTGGTTTCTTTTTTCTACAAGGCCTTTGGTTCTCGCTCTTTTTTGGTCTTATAGTTAGCATAGTCATGATCAGTGCATTAGCTGTGCTTAGTTTGACGAGTATTGATGCACATATTCAATTCGAAGCCACGCAATATGTGCTAGCGCGCATGCCAAGCATTATTCCATTTTTATTGATCATGACCATTCGAAGTTTTGTGCAAGCCCATCACATTACAAAACCAGTGCTCATTGCGATGATTGCTAGCAATATCCTTAATTTACCGCTCAGTATTGTACTGGTTTTTGGCGATTCAATTCTTATAAAACATGGCCTACCTTCTATTGGACTGCCCGCACTCTCCGCCGCAGGTGCGGGATGGGCATCTAGCATTGCGGTTATCGTTCAATTCTTTATTTTTGTATTTTGGTTGCGCCATGACAGTAAACTCATATTTGATTATTCCGTATGGAAACCTAAGTGGAACTATTTAAAACAAATCATTCAAATGGGCATAGGTATTGGCACTCAACGTTTTTTTGAATGGGGATTATTTTCTATTTCAAGCATTATTACTGCATATTTGGGAACAACTACCATTGCCGCCCATCAAATCGCAATCATGTTGTCTGCCATTCCATTTATGATAGGCATGGGACTTTCCATGGCATTGTCCATACGGGTGGGACAAGCCATAGGGCAAAAACATATGGCAAAAGCAAGGCTCATTGGATTTATCGGCATTGCCTTAAGTGCGATCATCAGCATAGGATGTGGACTGATTATTGTTTTATTTTCTCAAACGTTAATGCGAATTTTTACAACAAGCCCTGATGTAATGGCTATTCTATACAGCTTACTTATTATTATCGCATTATTTCAAATCGCTGATATCGTTCAGACCGTTTGTTATGGCGCATTAAAAGGATTGGCAGACACACGCTGGCCCATGGTGCAGCATTTAATATCCATTTATGCGATTGGTATTCCAGCAGCTCTCATACTCGCATTTTATTTTGACCTTGAAATTTATGGCATTTGGATCGGCAAAAGCATTGGCCTTAGCGCAGTAATGATATTATTCATCTACCGGTTTCATGTAAAAACAATGCCTATATCAGATAAATAGACCCCGGTCTTGTTCTGGAATGTGTGATATAAACTCTTGAAATCCTCGCTGCATTATTGCAAGTGGCTCTGGAATACTTGTACTTCGTCCACATATACGTGACCAAAGTGATGCCGGTTGCATGATTGCACTCTTAAATTTATTAGTGATATCGGTCTCGTCTGTCATTGAGATTTTTAGACGCCCATCAGACAATTCATCCACCTGCAATTGATATGTGGGTGTTGCAAAACCATGCAATGAAATCGCTTGCCATAATGATTTAGGGCCCCATGTTGCCGCCAGTCCTAGGCCATTGGTGCCCTCGTCAAACCGATATTCCATACTTCTAGACGCATCTGGTTTACATTCGACAAGTGATAAAAAGATACGCCCACCAGAAGGTAGAGAACATTCCATTGAACCATTGCGACTTGAATAGCTAAATACATCTATATCCGCTACAGCAGTTGCTACATCTATTCGAGTGCTTATTATTGATGGGGGAGCCTTCAACCAGTATGTTGGCGAATTTAGCCCCACAGCCATTTGTCGCGTTATTTTTGGTAAATTTGCAGGAAGTGATACTACCGGGGATAAAGTTGTCATAGTTGCTCCGTCGTGGTGATTGTGTATTAAAGTGTTAAATATTGCTTAAAAATGTATCTGCACTGTCTCGCATTGTATTCCTGGCAGAATCCGATGTCAGCTCAAGAAAATAACCCAATGGTCTATATAGTCGACTCTCTATAACCCCCCCACCTTGCGCCCATGTTTGACGGATAAGAGATCTCTCAGCTGAAATATGAACTTCATTAACATTTGTACCCAATACTAATTTCCAGGAAATACCATGTATGGTTGTGGTCATCTCCAACAAATCATTTACACGATTTGTTGCGAAGATACGGGCGCTATTCTCTAAGATCTCAATACCAGTTAAAATGCCATCATTCGTAGATGTTCGGCAAAATCGAGTTGTTTGGGAAGGGATATTTTCTATTTCCCCAAAATAGAATCGTTCCAATCCAGTCGAATCACCGCGTACAATTGCATTTAGCCTAGATATAGCCTGATTATGATGCGTCCTTGCGTCTAGCCAATCAAATCCTTGGCGTGCACTTCTGATATTTCCAGTATCTTGCCGTGGTACAGTCCATTGAAAACCATTATTAGTAACTCGATACATAGGCGTATTAGCATGCAGCCCCCTTACCATTCCAGAAATAAGAGGCGATACTGATGCGGGCATTGATGACATTGATGCTCGTGCAATAGGTGATGAAAAACTCATTGTTACATTCTCCTGATGTGTATGGGGGAGTACTAAAAAATATCTCTTGGAATATTTTTAAATACTCCCATTAGTGTATGTTAAATAATCCTTGATTCTGTAATGGCAACTTATTTACAAATACTTTTAAACCTTCCTGCATGAGCTGAAGTGGTAAAGGCAATGACATTGAATACGAAAGACGCATCTGCCATGGCCATGCAATACTCGTAAGCTCTTGTCCCTGCTGTAGACATGTCACTTGATAGGTCAACACCCCTCGCTGAATGTTTAAGGTAGATTTTTGTTTAGATCCAATATCAATGCACCATTGCAATCGTTTATCCTGCAATAATAAACTCAATTCCTGCTGATTATGCAAATATGCAATTGAAACTGCTTTAAGTACAGGCATTGCTGTTAATGATATGCGAGCACTTCCAATCTCCCATACATGCGGTTTCAAATTTTTCATACCCATTGACGTCGGGCATTTAGTACATCCCGTAGTTAACGCCATCACACTATGCCCTAAAGCGCATGCCACTTTACCTGGATTACCACTTGATTGCCATGTAGGTGCTTGTAATATTGGATCAATACCACAATGAAAGCGATATCCCGACCCCTTAATACCCTGAACAGCAAACCCCAATAATGACTGTCCTGAAACCGTTAAAGGCGTCGCACTAGCTCGCATACTCACTCCAATCCAAAAGGAAAGAAATCAATATAAAGATTACTTTAAAAAAGCAATGAAATAAATAGCGTAAACGATTGTTCTATCAACGTTTCCGCATTATTTGGTTCATAAAAAATAGGTATTTTAGGGAGTGTTGAAAAATGCCCAGATTCTAAGGCGTGTCCTCATAAGGGATAACCTATCCATTTGATGTAATTAAACGCGCATTTAAATGTACAAAAACACTTTATGAATTAATCTCATAATAGACCTGTCACCTTCGGACTTGATCCGAATGTCCAAAGGCAATCGTAACACCTAAGATCCCCGATCAACACCGTCTCGGGGATGACAACCTTTACGCCCGATAATAACAACAGTACCTATCCCCTTATGAGGACACGCCCTAGACGGACAGCGACTATTATATTTTCACTGTCGGTAATGCATAAGCGCTTGATCAACTTGGCTGACGTTACACCCAAGTTGTCACAAAAGCTAAACAGCGACTATTATATTTTCACTGTCGGTAATGCATAAGCGCTTGATCAACTTGGCTGACGTTACACCCAAGTTGTCACAAAAGCTAAACAGCAAATTCAATTCAGTTGCATACATACAAGCATGCATACAACCGATTTGAATTTGCTGGCAGATTGCGAATATACTCGTTCCAACAGGCAACCTTTTTCTGTATTTATTCAATTTTCAGTACAATGCTTTTACTTTAATTATGTATGAGATTCTGATATAGATCCCATTATTATAATGAGGAGGCATTCATGGGACTCAACCTATCCAACAATGATATCATGATTCATTTGTGGGAAAATATGAAAAAAACAAGTGATGGCCAATATGCTATTTACTCCAATGATGACATTCAACAATTGTGGACGCTTGGATTTGTCGATACAGCACGCATTGATAGGCCTACATGGCATCAGGCATTTTCGACATTTAAACAACAGGAAAATATATATCATGTGAGCTTAGAGGCTTTTTTATCATTGGATGATTATCGGTATAAAGGAGAAATTTTCCAACCATTTGATGCCATGGCCATCAATGAAGGAAAATACACCGAACAGGGCTTCAATGATTTAATAGACGCATCCATCAGACCTTCATGCAACTTGAATGCAAGTGCATTCAACCAATTCTCTGCAGACCTAATGGCTGATTTTCAAGATCCCTCTGATCAGCTTATTCTTATTAAAAAACCTGCAAAAAAACGATTTAATGATTTATTATACAAACATCCCTCACCACTTCGAAACTTGGAAATATTAATCAATAGCATGATTGATTGCTTAGGGATTGATATCGCATCAGAGCTAGACGATGCAGAGTCCGCACAAATTGCGTCTGAAACCGCACGCCAAATGTCACAATTTTCTGCAGTACCAAGTAATATTGCAGAAAAAAGTGCGCACAATTTTCAGCAATTGCAAAATGTAAAAAAAGAAGCGTTATCAGAGTCAATTTCTGAAACTGAAAAGAAAGCGACAAGCGTGTCATTAAAAGATATTCGTCGTATGAAACGCGGACTGCGGGGATAGTTAGCTATTTGGACATATCGTTTAAAGTGCTATTATTGGATAAATCTGAGGTTTCAGTCATTGCCAATGTTGCATGGCAACTATCTTTATTTGGCGAATGGTGAATTATCTCCTGCGGCAAATCTACTTGCTTTTCCGATAGCTTTCGAACTACTTCCAACTCACGTTCTAATTGGCGGATTTTTTTATTTTTTGAGCGCAATTCCAAGCTCTTAAAAAAAGAGGGCAATGCCTCTAAGAGAGCAATCGCCATCATTCCTGCACAAAATGTAATCAATAATACAAAACCTACAGGAATAGGCGCAGATTCAACCGCCATGAGATAGGGAATTTCAAATCGAAATACAAGGGAATATCCAAATACCTGTTCATTTAAATTACAATAAATAAAATTTAATAAAGAGAAAAATAAAACAGCCATTACAAAAGCAAATAAAAGACGTTTCATTATTTCTCCTTATGCATGAAAATGCGGTATCAAACGATCATAGGTCTCTGACAAATATTCAGGAATAGACCGTGTTTCTGATATTACGGGCATAAAATTATGGTCCCCATTCCAGCGAGGCACCACATGCATATGAAGATGATCCTCTATGCCAGCCCCAGCTGTACTGCCAAAATTAAACCCACAATTAAATCCCTCTGCATGTAATGTGTGTTTGAGCACATCCATTGCAAGCGCACAACATTTAATTAATTGCTGCGATTCATCTAAACTTAGTGAACTCAATGACGATGTATGCTGATATGGAATTATCAACAAATGACCATTATTATACGGATAGCGATTCATGACAATATAACAGGTTGAATCTCTATGTAGGATTAAACGTTCTTTATCATCCCCAGGTGCAGCTAATTCACAAAACACACAGGATGAACTGTCTTTTTTTGTACTCTCAATAAATTCCATTC
>CAYZSU010000092.1:0-7636 GCA_964480565.1 uncultured Myxococcales bacterium
TTGCACTAGAGATTGGGCACGTATTTAACCCACGATTTATTTACGTAATTGGTATGAATACAGGGCAATTGAGGCCTTTTGCCCACTCAAATCAATAACTGCGGATAGAAATGCAATCTGAACAAACCAATGCCCTGAAATGATAATCGTGAGACCAATCGCCAATGCTAAAAAACTTCGCCTTTGTTCAGCATGTTGAAAATGTGGCAGGGATATGAGCGACATGATGTTTTTTCACTTTCCGTATCGGTACTATATAATGATACGGCCATATCGCAATTGGATGAAGCTGTAAATGATATGGCCATCCCATGTTCCAGTTTTGGGATAATTGATATTAGAACTGATTCAATAATGTCATAGCCATGCCTGGCACTGGGTGGGTTTGCTAGCGTCACCTAAAGGAATGATATGACTAATCTTTAGACATGCGAGCACGTGAGGACCTGAGGTTGGCGCATATGTGCAATGATTTAATGGGAAAGAATTGGATAACTTTTTTTAATTAACCTCCTGCGATGAAATTTGCACAGGCAGTTGTAATCAAATCTGCGATATTATTTAGGCAAGACTTGCTCACTTGGTACTATTTATGAGACTACCATAGAAATAGCAATTTACGAGTAATCCCATAATTACATATGAGTTAAAATCCAATGCTTAAAAAATATATCGGAAAAGTAGATGCGTTTATTGCGTTTATATATAATTCCTTTTTCCTCCATATAATGAATCGCCTTTTGAGTGGATGTACTATTTCTTAAATGAAAGGACTGAATGCATTCATTCGCATAGATTGATTGACCATCCCTGCCTGCAATGGCCATCAATACGGATCTGCGATGATGTGCTAATCCATCCCAAATAACCGTATAGATAAATGACTCCCTGGCAACCAATTCATCAACAGCACATTCAATCGCAGATTGTGCAATCTTACCTGCTTGCTGATTGCGATCCCATAATACGGAACACAGCATTTGTGTATAGTATGAATGACATTGCGTGATATTCAAGATAGATATTATCACGCCATGATCAATAGTAATCTTTCCTTCTGAAAATTTTTTCTTAATAAATGATGCAAAGGCTTTTTCTTCAATGCAATGGAAACATACGACCACTTTTATAAAATGGCCGTTCAGGATCATTAAAAATTTTATGCATTAAATGCCTGCGACTACCCATAAAGACATAGGCGGTATTTTTATGAGACTGAATAATACCTCGCATACTTCGCTCAATATGATCGCTATTTATACCCAATATCTCCTGAAACTCATCAAAAACAACAACTGCACATTTTTTATTTGCTTTCGCATGTTTTTCAACTGCTTCATACAAATCTTCCAATAGAGGCGCCAAATTGAATGATTTTTGACTATAATCAAATTCAAATTCTGGAATACCATTTTCACGTAAACTAATCTTTGGAATAATTCGCGGAAACAAATTCTTTAATTGTGAAATGATCTGATCAACTTTACCTTGCGTATTTTTTGCAAACAAGCCAATTTAATTTCCTATAGATCTAGCCTCATATAGTCCATAATAAAAAGTGTGCTGAAAGCTTTGTGCGTCAAAAGCCTTAAACGTTTCGAGATATTCAATGCGCAAGCCATATCTATCGCCAATATCAGATAGCATGGAAAAGTTATATCGATAAAATTTTACAGGTTTTCCATTCAAATTTCTTATTTTAACTGCCTCACCTTGATCATAGGAATCATCTCGCTGTATCACAGTAAATACAAATCTAGCGCAATCATCTTTTATTAATAATCGAGATGCTTCTTCAAATACATTTCCTATATCAATGCTGTACTCCAATACACTTAAGCAAAAAATAAAATGAAACATACTATCATTAAATGGAAGGCGCTGGTTTAGATCTGATTCTATGATCGTTGAAGCTGGACATGACCCTCTTGCAGCCATAACCATTGAGTTAACATAATCCACTCCAAATGTTTGGGCACCCGCATTTTCAAATAATTTCAACACATACCCATGTGCACATCCCAATTCAAGAACTCTCTTTTGAGGATCTGAATATTTCGGAACATAAGGAGCGATAATTTGCCTACCGTCCCAACCGCCACTTTGGCAAAACCATTGGTACACATCAGGACCTAACTTCATATAAAATTGTTGCGCATGCGCTGCTGATTGTGTTTGTGTAAGCGGCATTTGTGGCTTCATTATCACCCTCACCTGAAGATATCATTTAAAAAATATATAAAGTGACTGCTCTTGTGAATAGAATTACTAAATGAACTTCTCGAGGCTTAATTCTCGTGTTCCAAAGTCCAATAGTTTTTTTCATCGATGATTTCACTTTATTATCAGAAAGTGTTTTAAGTTCTGCCAAAAATTGCCCTAGTGTTTTAATGACAATCATTGTCACACCTGTAATTAGCTGCGCCCTGAGCGTTGTATTTGCAAAAAAACTCATATGTTATTTTTTTGGTATATTGACTTGCCCTGATTAATCGCTATGCCAAAAAGAATTGGCCCTATAACAAGTAGCCCAAGCATGCTCAGCATCAATACCTGATCCGACAACAAACCTCCCAAAGCAGCGCAGATTACAAAACCAATTGTATGACCGAGCCCATTTAATCCTTTGTACATAGCAGGCATATCCACTTTTTGATTAAACAACTCATCCGAGAACAGGGATGTTTTTAAATACACAATACTGACCATGGATGCAAAGCAGCCGATAAATAAAAACATGCTAAACTGTATCATGCTGCTGGCTGTCATGGCCAAATATAAAAATACACCATTTACAATGGTTGAACATATAATGCCATAATTTCGCATACGATCCGATATATCGGAACATCGCGATGTATTGAGCAATCGTCCGGAGATTATATAGGCAAAACCGATAAACGCCATGGCAAATCCATAATGGCTCTTGCTAGCACCAATATGCATAAACACAACGATGGGAATAAAATAATTTAGAATCGCATAGGCCATGCTATTGGCAACTAGCATGATTGGTTTGAGCAAGGCAGTATATGATGGCACAGTAAATATGCTGATTACGTCTTTTGCGAAATTTGTGGTTTCTTTTTTTGATTCATCACCCTTTGGCTCAATGCTTAAAAATACTTTTGGAATGCGAAGAAAAATAATTGCTGCGAAAACATAGGTTAGGCAGTCGATGATAATAGCCGTCACATTACCAAAATACGATGCGCACATGCCACCCAAGAATGGTGAGATTGTTAAACCTGCATATTGAATGGTGGAATAAATAGAGTTCGCTTTATTAATATCCGATGAATCCTTGGCATAGCGAATACTGATCGAATCATAGACCATGGATAAATAACCGCCCACAAATACCTGCAACATCTTTGATACATATAATGGGGTTGTTGAAAAACGCCCATCTTCTGTGTTTCCCGCTACACTCGCAATCCTCACGTACTCGCATGTACGCTCCGGTTACGAGTTTGCGGGAGGCCTTGAATCTGGACATTTTTGAACAACCCCACAAATTGCTATTTTTCACCAGTCCCATAATATAACGATATTATTCGTGACAATTGCTACGATAAATAAACTTGCAAAAAATCCCCCTAAAAATTGCGAGGCAATTAAAATCGTTCGAAGTGATAGTTTTTGAGAAATTACTTTCCATGCATAGGGTGCTATTAAACGAGGAATGTACACGCATCCAAAGTAAATCGCGATGGATGCTTTCTTTCCAGTCATGAGTAGAATGGATGAAAATATCGCAATTTGGGCAAACCATCCGCCTGAAATGGTCAGCAATGCACCGAGCGATAATGCACTAAAATGCGCCTGTTCTGTTTTATTTGAAAATGCTGGCAAGGAAAATACGCGTTTCATAATACTATGAATCATTTAATATACTCAATTTCTCTCATTTTGATGAAGTATGGTCCTACGTATTTTTTAAATTATTTGTATCCTGCAAAAAATACCTTTATTTACACATACTTACGTTCCAAATTCCAGACACTAAGGTTTGATACTTAACTGTTCCACATACAGAAGGGGAAATTTTGATTCGCCATATGCAAAATATTTTTTTAGTATTGTCACGCTTTTTGAATCATATATGTTTAGCAATTCCATCTGCTAAAGTTGTAATAATGAATAAGGACGGAGTACACCGACAATCATGACGATCCTGCCTACTTAGCTCTGACTCATTTAAGCCACTTGCCATCCGACAAAATTGATATTCAAAAATAATATAATTTGATCATACACACATTTTTGGCTCTGTATAGCCTACAATAACATTATCTTCCGGAATAAGCATGTTGAATTGACCAAAACCGGATGTATTTAATAATGTCATTATTTCAGCCCGCGTTGATAACTGAGATCCCCATGGAAACTCAAAAAACTGTACCAATCCTGCAAGCATATACATTGTATCCTGGTATTTTGTCAGGCTATCAGGCGCTAAGATATCAACTAAAAACAAAGAGCCATTCCTTCGTAAGGCTTTAAAACATGACTTAAAAACATCCAATCGCAATTTTTTGGGAATTTCATGCACAACTTCATTTAATATAATTAAATCTGCGCTATTCGCCTCCAATTTAGAACCACATTGCTGAATAAATCGAGTCCGATCTGAAACATTAAACTGACTTGCATTTTCATTAGCAATCGCAATTGCTCTTTCAACCGGATCAATACCTAAAAAAATGGATCGTTCAAATTGCATTGCAATTTTTGAAAGAAAAATCCCTCCGCCACAACCCACATCAAGGACATCGATGCCACTTATTAATTTATCATACAATTCTGGAATTTGATGAACAGCATTATCCAGAAAATAATTCGCAAAGCGAAGGCCATCTCCAGCAACACCATTTAGTTGTTCCTGGTTTAAAAATATTTCACCCACTCGACTTTCATTTTGAAACAGTTCAGAAAACTGAGGGTATGTTTCACGAATACTCAAATGACATTCAATCATAGGAGGAAGATAACTGCTTGAATTTTTATTTGTTAATGCATCCTGCCAGCCTTCTCTAAAAAATAATATTTCATTACATTCAACACCAAGTATGCCCGAAGATATAGCCGCTATTGACCAACTCCTTATATATTCCCTATTCAAATTCAAAGAAGCTGCAAGCTCATCACTACAACATGCTCCATCTGACAGTCGTTTAAACAATCCAAGTTGATTACCAAGTTGAACTACAGCAACACTATGATGTGCATTTAACCACTTACGCATTTGATTAACAGGTGACATAGAATCATCCTTTTATTAAATTATCTTATTCGAAAAAAAGCTGCCAAAAATGTATCTGATGAGTCGATATCTATTATTGAATTAAAACCAGCATTATAGAGCATCGCCCTTAGTTCATTAGTGGATAAAGGTGCATCGGGTACTAAGGGTGCTTCTGAAAAAACCATCAATGCTAAGTATCTAGCATCTTCCGTATGCCATTCAGAATAGCTATTAGGCAAAACAGGATCGGTAATAAACAATGCCCCATTTTTCTTTAATGCAGCTTGTATTGATTGAAGAGCTGGAAAGCGAATATCCGACGGCATTTCATGTAAGACCTCATTTAGTATAACAATATCTGCTCCAGATACAGGAACTCGAGTCGCACAGCTTACTTTAAATTGAATATTATTGCCTAAGCCTAGGGATACCTTCTTTTCATTAGCTAGTTGAATGGCATTACTACATGGATCAAACCCAATAATATTGGCGGATTTAAAATGCGCTGCTAGGCGAAGTGAAAAATTACCTGCACCACAACCTACATCATAAATGACACCACCATTTTCTAAACGCTGTTTGAGCTCGGGCATTTTTTTTAGTGCAGTATCAATGAAAAAATTAGCAAAACGTCGACCATCCGCTGACACCCCATTTAAAGCATGATCTCCAAACTGTCTCCAATCCAACAACTCTCCTGATTTAAACAAATCTGCAAAACACGGATAGCCAAGTTCACCAACGCGAAGATAACACTCCGGTAAACTTCCTATATATTCGTCGCTCGTATCACCAGTTAATGCACATTTCCACCCAGCCTGAAATGATATCATTCCCTGTGAATTGATATTAATAATGGGGCTGTTGAAAAACGCCCATCTTCGGCGTTGTCCAGCAAATCCAAATCGGTTACATACTCTTATGTATGCGCCCTCATTGAATTTGCTGTCTGCCTTGAATCTGAACATTTTTGAACAACCCCCAAAATTGCTATTTTTCAACAGTCCCATAATACCAATAGCTTGTATTGCATGCAGCCACGCACTTACATATCTATCAAAATATAATGTTTTTTTATAAAATCCGAAAATGCAATGGGTCCTATTATTGTCGCATTCGCTAAATCCTTAAATAAACCCAGACGCAAACCTAAATCAACAGCTTGGAGACCATGATATCCATTCAACATCTGCCGCATTAATACGTTTGGTTTCATAAAAAATCCTTTAGCTGGACGTTACAAATATCAACAGACATATCAATAGAATATTGATAATTTCAAATATTTTCACCAGGGCATATCCTCATGTTACATAAACTATCAACCAAATGCGATCTTTATCAATATCGTAGCATATCTGTCACCTTTGAAATAGAGTATTGAAATTTGACTATTAGAAAAGCATCTGCAATTTAGAAAACACATTAATACAAATAATTATAAATTATAATATAATACAAGTGGAGCTACAATGTTAAACAGATTAACTTTTGATAGAACTTCTTTTGGTATAATAGGTATACGACCTCACAAAATGTCAGATGCTAATGCACTGATTCAAAGTGCAAATACCCCTGAAGTAGTTAAATATGCACTAGATAGTTTCCCTCATCCTTATACTGATGACGATGCTGAGGAATATTTGCAGTCTATAGTTGAACAGACTCCTAGGCCACACTTTGCTATAACCGCTAATGATAAATTGATAGGCGGATTAGGATTCATGATCGGTGAGGATGTTGAGAAATATTCAGCTATAATTACATATTGGCTCGGTAAAGATTATTGGGGAGATGGTATTGCAACAATGCTTGTAAGTGGCGTTTGTGACTTTGCTTTCAAACAGACTGATATTACTAGATTATCTGCAAGGGTATTTGAAGGTAACATTGCCTCTGAAATGGTTTTAGAAAAATGTGGATTTGAAAAAGAAGGAATTTTGAGAAAATCTATTTTTAAACACAATAAATTTATTGATGGAATTCTTTATGCAAAAATTAAAGAGTAATATTTTTTCTCTTTGTGATTTATCAAAGGCGCCGGCTAGATACATCTTTTAAACTATAGATTCCCACGGGCTTGGAGACTGTGGAGAGGATGCATTAGCAATCTCAGTGAGCAGGAACCTAAAGCGGCGTGAGCTATTTGGAATCATCGTCTCTTCAGGGCGATGAGAATGTCAATAGCTGCCTGTAAATGCAAAGAATAATGTTAATATTACACTGATAGACAATCATACAAAATTAAGGTTCCAAATTGGTTGTTTGAGGAAAAAAGTTAAATTGAGGGAGCAATATTTGGAGGATTTGAGTAAGGAGAACAAACAAAAGGAGCAAGTGGATTCCTTATATGGAATGGCTAGTATTTGATCCGATACTAGCAGATAA
>CAYZSU010000092.1:7646-8146 GCA_964480565.1 uncultured Myxococcales bacterium
AATCAGTGATGGGAGTGTTGAAAAATGTGAGAAATTCAAGCCAAGATAGCAACTATATTGCAGCATGTACTTGGCAATTATAGACCTCATATCATTTTTGACCCTGTTCGCGATATCGAAGGCGCACGTGCGGATCCAGACCTTTTTCTAAGCAATCGACAACTACCTATTATATTGGATAAAATTCAATATGTCCCGTCACGGCATGTCTACTTTTTTATACCACTTCAAGGCTTTCCAACACAGCAAGATGGGCGTTCCCAAAGGACAGCCCCCTATATTGGGACTGCCATCGAAATAGCAATTAGTGGGGTTATTCAAAAATACCCAGATTGCCTAACCTCTATTAGACTACATGAGGTTACAGGCATAACGCCGACTATCATTTGCCAGGCATATTTATATACCTGGCAAATGATGTCTTGTTTACTAGCGCTGTGACAACTAACTTGAAAAATTGCGTTAGCAATTAGTCAAGTTGATCAAGCGATTGTGCATTT
>CAYZSU010000093.1:0-7958 GCA_964480565.1 uncultured Myxococcales bacterium
CCCACCACCACCACCACCAAGATCTCATAAAGTTGATCCTGATCAAGTAGAAGAAGTTGAGGGTGAGAGTGGTGCAGATAGTCTGGGTTCATCGGAGTAAATTTAAACTTCTGCAGATAATTTCTGCAATTCACAGTACAAAAAAATCATTTTTTTGAAGAGTTTATTTTTAAAATCAATAGTAAATAAATATGCCTGTTTAGATAAGTATTTCATTCCTATACTTGTTCTTACCCCTCTATCTATTGCTTTAAGATCATGGTAGTTTTTTTATAAGAATTGTTTTTTTACGCAACTTTATGATGAACCTAACCGATAATATAATATAAGGAGACAACTTATGGGGATACCTATCCGACCAAAATCATCTATTTTATCTGTAGAGCCTACAAAGAAAAGAAACAGAAGAAAAAAGAAAGACAAAAAAGAAAAACCAAATCCATATCCTTGTCCAAAGGATCTAAAAGGTTGGAAGCGTATAGGCGTTTCACAAAAAAAATCTCCTATGCCATATACAATAGATGATCCTAATGCTGAATCAGCCTATATTATAAATCCTTCTTTTAAAGTATTTAAAGTTGGTAAAAGAAGGGTTGTTCATATTGATGAATTTATAGGGGAAATAAAAAAATTTAATAATGAGAATCCTCAGAATTTTCAGCCTTATTCGTTTTGCGTGAAAAAAATGGATACTCCTGATTTATCCAGCCCAGCGCGATATTTGGCACTATTTGCCAATGAAGAAAATCAAAGTTGGCTGGTTGGGGAAAAAAAATATTCCAGCTTTACTCCTCCAATATTTGAAAATTCTCATCGATTTCAAAAGTGTCCAAAACCGAGTGGATTAACTATTGTTAGAAAATGGTCAGATGAGTGTCGAAAAAGATATAGCAATGATCCTAATGATTCTACTGCTTTACAAACAGGGCAATGTGATGAATCCCTCCCAATTGCATTTACATATAAGCAGGAGCAGGATCTCTGGTTAGGATTAAGATTAATAGCAAATAAAATATGTTCAACAGATGCAGGGGATGGCCGACGAACAATTTCAGTTGTAAACGAAGCCTCTGCCTTTAGCATGTTTCTTGGATTGCTAAAAAATGATAAAGATCCCTTTATTCAAGATACATTAATACCTGTATTTAAGGAGATGAAATTAGCAACACAACAGAATGCACAGGTAGTTGGGCGGCAAGATCAGAAAGATATGAAATGGTTTCAAGTTTTTAGTGGAGTGGGGCTAACAGTTTTGTCAATGGGTACATTTATTGGTTATATGCATTTTCAAAATAAAAAAGCACAGGCAAAAAAAGAAAAATTCTCTGAAATTGCGGAAGATATTACTAATACAGTAAAGACAGAGTGGGTAAAGGAGTTTGAAAAATATTTTGGCAGAGATGCTGAATTAAGAAAAGCGCTTAGCATTGTTAAACATAACGATTCCAAACATATCAATGTAGAGGGTTTGAGCGGTATAGGAAAAGATGATTTTATTAAGCTTATCATTGCTCGATTGTTTAGTGAACGGTCGGATAGTCACGAGAATCAACTATATGAAAAATATAAAAACGCCAAAGTATTTAAAATTCCAGTTAGTAAGTTTAAAAGCGATACTAAATATCAAGGTGTTGTTGGTGGCCGAATTGATGCCTTGCGGGAGTATGTTGCCAATACAAAACAACCTGTTATTATTATTATTGAAGAAATTGATACGCTTTTAAACTGGGGAGGTACCTCTGGAAATGAAGAGGGCAATGTGGGTACTCAGCTATTGTCTATCCTATTTAATCATCGAGATAAATTTATACTTCTTTCATCAACCAGTCGTGGTGTATATGAAAAACATCCGGATATGATCCGTCGGACAAATTTGGTTAAATTAAAGCATTATAGTACCAAGATTCTTCATGATATTATTCAATTAAAATTTTCCAAAAAAGCACCGGGTTTGAGTATTGATAGTCGTGTCTATGAGATGATTGTGAAGTCTGTTAATAGTTATGCTGAACATAAAAACAAGGAAATGGGTGTATCTCATGATATTGGACGATATTCGTCATGTGAAGAGATATTTAATCGTGCAAAGGGTATTATTTATGATGATATCCCATTGGTGGGAAAAAAAGCGCCTAAAACCATGACAGTAGATCATATCGCTATGGCACTTTTAAGTGAATTTGGAGAAGAAAATATATTTGATATCACACGAATTGAGGAATTGAAATCTGTGATGCAGGAAGACTTTACTTATTTTGATTTGGGTTCGAGTAAAAGTAGGATAAATAAACAAGCAACATATGATCAAATAAAGTATAAATATGGGGAGGATGTTGCCAAGGAGCATGTAACGGATATTACACGTATATGGAAAGATCTATTAGCTGTTAAAAAGGGTGCTCTAAAAGAACGAGTAAACGCTATAATTGGATATGAAGTTTCAAGAGGAACATATTCAAAAAATAAGGTACCGGAATCCTTTATTAATCGTTATTTAAGAGAACCGCAATATAGGAGTGATATTCTGATAAGCTTAAATGCAATGCCTGCGCATTCGAAAAATATTCAAGAAGTTCTTTCTTTAGAGGGTAGTAAGGTGGGGAGTTTAATTGGATATTATCCTCAAATGATTAGGAATGCGTGGCAGCAAACTATGCGAACGATTGGAAAGGATTATGGTGAGTTGACTGATATTCCAAAACAGTTTGTTGAAGAATGTCTTGATCTCACTGCTAATCGTGGAAATCACTTCGATCTTATTCAGGAGCGCATGGCAGAAGAAAAGCGCATTTTTGAAGCAATTAATCAGCATGAGGGGTTACGAAAAATGTTTAGAGAAGGAAATGCACAAGCTGCAGAAACTATTGCCTACCAAGCAATAGAAAGTGTTAAATGGCGTGGTGAAGGTGATCTTACTGCTCGAGCAAAACGGGAAATAGATTCGAGGATAGGCTCTCGGCCAAGAATGGGTCAGCCTGGAAGTAAAGGTGTAAGAAGTATCCCTAAGGGGAAAACCCAGAGATCTCGAAGTAAATAAGGAGATTATTATGGCAATAGATCCAAATCAGGAAATAAGAGGTCCCTATATTATAAATAGGGAAAGTGGGTTGATTGACGCCTGTAGAAAAGATGGAAAGGCGAGTGATTGTTCGCTAGTAGCTCAGCGAGCATGTGATTGTAATGCCAGTGACTATATTCGTTTGCAGGGTAAGTACACTGGTAAACAAATTGCAGCAATACGCAAGGCAACAGGATTGGGCGATAAATATATATGCTTAAATTCAAATATGGATAATATTGGCAGGTTATGCATTACAAAGGATTCAAATTTATTGGCTCCTTTAAATGTTCGTGATGCAGGTTCAGATCATAAAAATGGATTCTGCTATCAAACGCTCGGTAGTATGATGTGTTTGCCATTTATGAGAAGTCTACAGGAATATGTGCCCAATTATAAAAAGCGTCTTATTGCAAAGTCTATGGCCAAGCAAATAACTGCGCCTGTATTAGTTGGTGCACATAATGTGCGAAGAGATGAAAATGGATTGATGCGATTAGCGACTGGAAAACATGAAGGATGGCTTGCTGGAGAGTGTGGGCTAGAAGGAAGTGATTTTGCACCATTGCATAAAATTGATATTTCTGATCCATCTCGTTTTATAAGGGAGTTCGCATTAAAGCCCAATGAGTTAAAGTTTACAAGTGCAGGTGCGGCTAGTTTAATTGTGGATATTAATAAACCTGTAAGTGCTGATGATACATATCAATTTTGTTTAACAAAAGATCCAAATACAAATCGTCATATGCATGATCAGCTTGATGGGAGTTGTGAAGATAATAGTCTAGGATTATCTTCAGATGGGTGCGAACGATTAGAAGAGTATATGAAGCACTATCGAGGGCCAACACCATCAGAATTATTGCATGAGCATCTATCCGCTGCATTAAGCTTTGGTTTTGCTAATCCTCATGTGATCGTTGGGGGGATTGTAGGTACTGTTGGTGTATGGAAATTTTATTCAGCTTATAAAAAGAAAAACAACAACGATGACGATCAACCCAAACCACCACCGCCTGCGCCAGGTACTGCGCCAAAAAGTGAGCCTAGTGATGTACCAGAAGGCAGCGGTGATATGGAATTTCAGATGCAACCTGAACCCATGATATTAGTCATGGCTATGAAAATGGCCGCAGAGGCCATTCGCCAATTGCCACAGCTTGCACCACGACTTGCTATGCAGTCTGCGGGTGCAGTGGGTAGTGGGATGTCGTGGGCCTCACAAGGTATGGCGCGCGTGGCACAAGGATCTGCAAGGGTTGTCAGTCAAGCAGCCGCACAAACGGCTATGCGATCAGCAGCTACAGCTGGTATTAGCGCCGCGGGTGAATCTGGGCTGCTATCCATGCTTGCGCCTGCGGGACTGCTTACATTTAGCGGCGCTGTGGGTGTGATGTGGGCTAGTCAAGGTAGTGATATTTTACAGCGCATGCCTAAAGAGTCGCGTGAATCAGCAATGGAATCGCTCATGCAGATGAAAACCCGTGGTTTTTAAGATTATTTAAAGGAGTTATTTATGGGCATACCACCAAAACCAATGGGGTCATCAACTGCAATTGCTCGCCAGGGTAGTGACGGTGCGACACCTAAACACGCCGTGGGTCCATATATTGTGGAACAGGGCAGTAATATTGTAATCTCTGTGCCAGATGAAAAAAATGGATCGCAGTATCTTGGCGAACGCATATGTGAGTGCAATCCACGAGCGAATAATACAATTGCACGGCAGCGATTTGCCCTTCGATTACCTAAAAAATTAGCAGAAAAACTGCGCACGCTCGCCAATACCGATGATATTTGTTTGGATCAAAGTGCGCGTCAGTTGGGCACCTATTGCTTGCCAGTCGCAGATTCAACGGTCATCGATACATTGGCGCGTCAGTTTGTGGGCAATGATAATCAATCATTTTTTTGTTCCCTGATAAAGGATGAACTTTTAGAAATTAATGCCCCATGTGCGGCATTTAAAAATAGCTTGGCTGCCTTTAGCCCGAGAATTGCAAAAGTGATTGAACATGAGGCCGTATTTGCTGTGAAGGATGTATCTCAGTATCATAAGGCAAAGAAAGACAGTTATGGCATTTTGCGATTAGCCGATGATAATAATCTATTAAATGGTGTTCCTGTTAATGGTGAGAAATATAGTACTCGGATGTGGGGATTTACTCTGCCTGATAAATCGGCTTATGAGGCTTTTTTATCACGGACAGGACTGTCAGAGCAAGACCTGCAGTTGCAGATAATGTATCGGGATCCAGTGTTTACACTGACTACACAAAAAGGGACCATGGATAAATTAACCGATTTATTGACATCCTATGAGTTACCTTTTTTTGGAAAAACTGACTATTCCTGTGATCGATTGGATGTTAATTTGGATGAGCAAAGTTGTCAGGCATTGATTGATCATGTGGATGAATATAATAGCCTAACAACCGCAGAGGAATTTAAGGGTGGTTTAATTGTTGGCGCTGGGTTTGTTATTGCAGGACTTGTATTGGAGGCTAGGCGATTTTTTGGGTTTTTGGCTTCTATAAAAAAATATATAACAGGCAAGGGTAATAATGACGACGATCAGACTAAACCACCACCGCCTGTTGCGCCAGGCGCTGCGCCAAAAAGTGAGCCTAGTGATGCGCCGGAAGGCGGTGGCAATATAGAATTTCAAATGCAGCCCGAACCCATGATATTAGTCATGGCCATGAAAATGGTCGCAGAGGCGCTGCGCCAACTACCAACGCTTGCACCACGGCTTGCCATGCAGTCTGCAGGTTTAATGGGTAGTGGGATGTCGTGGGCTGCCAATCAATTACCAACTATGGCGCGCATAGCACAAGGATCCGTACAAGTTGCCGCACAAACGGCTATGCAATCTGCAACAGCAGCGACTGCCACTGTCGCGGGTGAAACAGGCCTGCTTTCCATGCTTGCACCTGCGGGACTGCTTGCATTTAGCGGCGCTGTGGGTGTGATGTGGGCCAATGATGGCAGGCGTGTATTGGAAAATATGCCGAAAGAAGCACATGAATCAGCGATGAAGTCTCTGATGAGTTTGAAATCCTCTGCCGGCATGATGCAGTAAGGAATAGTGAAAAATTGATTGAACACGAATGGGCGAGGAATTCTTCTCGCTCATTTTTCTATTTGGACAGATTGGCAATTGGATTGCCAATTTGTCCAGGTGTGATGAGCGTGACGGGTTTGCTATAGACTGAGTGAATCAACAGTCCCCTAATCATTAGAGCTTACTCCCCCAATCGCGTGTCCACGCTACGAGGAATGTTTTCAATGGATGGTAATTCTTTGATTTCCTGATCCAGACTGTGAGTAGCGCCCAACTCCTGCAATCGCTTTGCCCCTGGCATAACTTAGGTGTTCCCATGATCCAATGGTTTGATTAAATACATTTCGCAGCGCATTGCCGACAGCGAAAATACAATAGGCATTATCAATATTTTCCGAAAAAGCCTTAAGGGTCGCCGATAGCGTATACTATTTCTTGTTTTTAATTTGGACAAATTGGTAATTGAATTGACAATTTGTCCAGGCGTGATATCCTTTTCTTATGATTAAACGAGAATTAAAACGAAAACTTATCGAGTCTGCAAAGAATTATCCTGTTGTATCCATTGTTGGTCCGCGTCAGTCTGGAAAAACAACGCTGGTAAGGGATACATTTAAAAAATTACTCTATGTATCACTGGAAAAACCATCTGATTTACGATTTGCTTTGGAGGACCCTGAGGGATTCCTTAGCTTTTATTCAAATGGTGTTGTGATCGATGAGATTCAGCGTGCCCCAGAGCTATTTTCCTATATTCAAACTATTGTGGATGATCATAAAAAAAATGGTCTTTATATATTAACAGGTTCTCAGAATTTTAATCTGATGGAAAAAGTGACTCAATCGTTGGCAGGTCGAACGGCTATTCATACCTTACTTCCATTATCGCAATCAGAACTCAAAAAAAGTAAAAACCTACTATCAGATTTAAATCATGTTTTATTTAAAGGGGGGTATCCCAGGCTTTATGATTCAAAATTATCCCCTCAGGACTGGTTGGCAAATTATATTACAACATATTTAGAAAGGGATGTGCGGACACTCAAGAATGTAGGAGATCTATCCACATTTCAGCGATTTTTAATTATGTGTGCGAGCCGAACAGGGCAAATACTTAATTTATCATCGCTTGCTAATGATTGCGGTATTAAACATAATACAGCAAAAGCATGGTTATCCGTTTTGGAAGCGAGTTATATCGCATTTACATTGCAGCCACATTTTGAAAATTTTAACAAGCGAATGATTAAATCGCCTAAACTATATTTTTATGATACTGGCGTGGTGTGTAATTTACTAGGACTACGAAATGAGCGGGAATTAACAACTTATCAAAATGTGGGTGGAATTTTTGAAACATATGTGATCAGTGAATTGAGAAAAAATTATTTTAATATGGGGCAACGCCCGAGCCTATATTATTGGCAGGATAAATCGAGAAGGGAAGTGGATTGTTTGGTTGATGCGGGTACTCAACTATTTCCAGTTGAGATTAAATTTGGCAAAACAATCAACTCAGATTTTTTTAAGAATTTGCACTATTGGTGTGCATTGGCAGGAAAGGATATGCGCGATTCCTATCTCGTCTATGGTGGTAATGTGAGCCAAAAGCGAACAAAGGGGCAGGTTGTTGCTTGGGATAGCTTATCCAAGGTTACGTTGTTGTAGTATGGACAAATTGGTAATTGAATTGACAATTTGTCCAGGTGTGATGAGCGTGACAGGTTTGGTATAGACTATAGTGGTCTAGTATGGGGTTGCCCTCAAAACGCCCATCTTCGGTGTTTCCCGCTACACTCGCAATCCTCACGTACTCGCATGTACGCTCCGGTTACG
>CAYZSU010000094.1:0-7805 GCA_964480565.1 uncultured Myxococcales bacterium
TGTGTGAATTGAGTTCGAATGCTTTGCTCTAATGACATGGAGTAGGGGGCTTGAGAGAAATCTAGTCCAATGCTTTTTAATGTATCTGGATCAGGACGGCCTGTAAGTGAAAAAAGTCGACCATGTGCAATCATATTTTCAAGATGCTCTGTTAAAAATAATGGATTACCGTGTGTATACTGTATAAGTTGGTCTGTAATAGCTGGATCAGGATGTTCTCCAAGCAATGCATGTAAATATTCACTTACTTCCGCATGTGAAAAATTATCTAAGCAAATATTGTGGTAAATAGGCTCTTTTGCATTGAGTATTTTTTTTGCATGCGCGGTTGTCATTTTATCGGTATTAATCGTCGCAATAATAACTGTTTTTGCCTTAATTCCCTGGTGTAGTTTATATTGGAATTCAAGTTGATGAATTAGTTTTAATAATGGATTTTCATTGTCTTCTGTAGAAAAATTCATGCATTGTGATTGGGGTGATTCTAGCACTTCATGAATGTCATCGATTAAAAGCATTTTATAATCAAATGATGAATTGTCGATTAATTCAATGCCTGAGCTTATTTGCTGTGAGATCTCTCCAGTTAATTCATTTGATAAAATTACATCAAATTCATGTTGCTGTGTATATGATTTGATTGAATGAAGTAAACGTGTTCGACCTGTGCCTTTTTTGCCTGCAATGAACACAAATGTAGGTATGAATGGCTGGTTATCCTTGATCGTACTGATGAGCACTTCAATGCTTTTTTTCTGCTGATGTCTTCCTATTAGCTTTCCTTGCTTTGGTAAGTAAGATAATAGCGATTCTGTATTTTCAGAGGCCAATGTATAAGGAGAACAATATTGCAATGCTTGCGCTGCGATAATGGGGCTGGCAAAACGATCATCCGGATGTCTGGCCATTAATTTCATGATAATACGATCTAAATATTTGGGTATTTCTTCTCGGTGCACGGATGGTGGCTCAATGTCCAGGTTCAAATGATTTTGCAGGGTTGCTAAGGTATTAATGCGTTTGCCATCACTTGTTTTTTCAGTAAAGGGTGTTATTCCGGTAAGGCAATAGTAAAAACTAACTCCCAGTGAATATAAGTCACTACGTAAATCAGGTGTTGGATAATTATGCTCAGGCATATCAAGCCGTCTAACAATAATTTCAGGAGGCATGTAATTTGCTGTGCCGCCCGGTTTATTAGGTGGACGCAATGTTGCCAAACCAAAATCAATTACTGCGAGGCAAGGGCCTTGATCCGTATTTTTAATCAATAAGTTTTGCGGCTTAATATCCAGATGGTGTAGTTTAACATTGGATAAATATTCCAGGGCACGTAATGCATCTAAGAGTAATTTTTCAATGATAGGAATGGGTGCGTTGATAAGTGTTTTAAGATCTCCACCTGTAATGAGCTCTGTTGTAAAATAATATAGATTGGAATGGCTATCATATCCAAAATCAAATATTTTGGATATGTTTGGATGTGAAAGTGATTTTAAAATTGCAAACTCACTTTTAAATCGCTCTGCAGACTGTTTTCGAGATTTTAGCGGTGACCATTTTAAGAATTTTAGTGCTACTTCTGTATGATTTGGTGATTTGGCTTTCCATACTATGCCACCACTGCCTTCAGAGATCAATGATATGAGTTCATATCGTCCAATATGTTGATTATTCGTATGTGCGGAGCGGATAGATGAATTCATATGAAATTGTTTAACTGATTTTATTATGGATGGCAACGGTGTTTGCTTAGTTTATATATTGGATATCTTTGAAGGATTTTTATGTATAGCCAATATTTAACTGTTCTAAGTCTTCAAGATAGTGGGTAAAAAATAGATTCAATATTTGAATCATCGATGGAGGTAAACCGACCACGCATAAAAAGGTCATAAAAATAGGGACCCATCATCTTTTTTAGCATGTCCGTGTCGACATCAATATAGTCATCTTGATTTTGGGATGTCAGTGTATTATCGCTTTGTTTTTGATTGAGCCATTTTAATGGCCCGGGCGTTGCGATGGATTGATGCGAAATGAGTAAACTATCCGCATGTATGATTTCCGAAAAATCATCGACTTGTCCACGCATTCCCACTTTCATGAGCAATTTTTGAGAGGGATTACTTAATCGTAAAAACCAATTACCAATACGGTCAAAAATTTCAACATCCCAAAATGTGCATTGATCTAAATACGCATTTTCAGAAATATCATAATATCTAAGGATGAGGTTTGCATTGGTACCCACTTTTTGGGTGGCTTCCAGCATAGATAATGGGTTGATTTCCCAGTATGTAAATACATAATGGGGCGCAATGGTTAATGTAGCTGCAATCGATGGCACATTTTTAGGCAATGTATTTGAGAGGACTGTATTGTTAATCGATGTTATATCAACGCGATTACTTGCAGGGGAGTGAGAAATACTCATGATAAGATCTTCAATCTGTACGGATTGAAATCCCCCTTGCATAGGAACAGGTTCTTTTTTAGTTCGAGCTTTAATTGTTTTTTTTGCTTTTTTTACTAGTTTAGAAGTTGACTGTTTCACTTTTTTAGATATTGTTTTTTTCTTTATTGCCACTGTAGTGGATTTTTTAGCTATTTTTTTGGCAGATTTTGCTAAAGAAGGAGCTTTTTTTGATATAGCTTTAGCGGCTATTTTCTTCTTTTTAACCACTTTTTTAGATATTGTTTTTTTCTTTATTGCCACTGTAGTGGATTTTTTAGCTATTTTTTTGGCAGATTTTGCTAAAGAAGGAGTTTTTTTTGATACCACTTTAGCAGCTATTTTCTTTTTTTGTTGCGCGAGTGGCTTTCTTTGGGACTTTTTTTTCACAATTTTTGTTGCCATATGCGCTCCCCTCATTAATTTTGATGTGAATATAGTCTGTGATTCTATAGAAATCAATAGTGAATCAAGGATTGCCATTTTCTTATGATGGGATTTCCCTCAAAATGGACATTTGATAGAATTGTTTAAAAATTTCTATTTCAAGATGTGTTCCATTGTGTAAAAAAATGGAGATTTCTAAAAAAATGGACTAAAAAAATACAAAAATGAAAAGTAACTATTTTTTTTAGATAGATGTCAGCTCTATAACTAATTGTAAAATATAGTAAAATTAAAATCGCAAGAATTGGTACAGCGCTTGCTTAGGTATAGGCCTATCTTACATAAGGAGGATGGGCATGAAGAATATTAGTCTATTGATTATTGATCAACAAATTGAGCGTTTAATGGAGACCAAGTTAAAACTGCCATCCCATATTAAATTGTTCACAGCAACGACAGTTAGCTCAGGTTTAACTATATTAAATGATTATACAATTCATTGTGTAATCATAGATATATCTGATCCTGGTCAGATACCTGTTAATTCAATTTGTGAGATTCAAAGGCACTTTCCAGGTATTGATATTGTGATTGCTGTGGATCGTATAGATACAAGATGCTTTGTGGAGGGTATAAAACTAGGCGCAATTGATTATATCAAAAAGCCATTTGTTTCTGCGGAACTTAAAGCTTTAATTGATCGTTTAAGTAAATGCTGGTTGTTTAATGAGCGCTACAATGCATTAATTGAATCAAAGAATAATCATCAACAAGCAAAGCCGATTATATTTAAAAGCAAATCAATGCTACGTTTGTTGAATCAAGCTAAAAATTTACGAGGACACTCCCATGCCAATGTACTTATTACAGGTGAAACAGGAACGGGTAAGGAATTATTGGCACGATATATAAACCGCATGGAAGATGATCCTGCGCGGCCATTTATTGCAGTGAACTGTGCGGCCATTCCAGAGCATCTGTTGGAAGCGGAGCTGTTTGGCGCAGAAGCGGGGTCTTATACGGGGGCTGTCAAACGTCGTATCGGTAAATTTGAATTGGCGCATGACGGGGATATCTTTTTAGATGAAATTTGTTCATTAAAAATTGACTTACAAGCTAAAATATTACGCGTGATTCAGGAACAAAGTTTTTGCAGGGTCGGTGGTAATGAGGTTATTTCATCATCATTTCGCGTGATTGCTGCCAGCAATGAACCATTGCTAAAAAAAGTCAAATGTAGGGAATTTCGTGAGGATTTATATCATCGTATTCATGTTATTGAATTGTTCTTGCCACCGCTTAGAAATCGATTGGAGGATATTCCTGCATTGGCAGATTATTATTTGCGTAAATTTGCTAGAAGTGAACCGCCAAAGCGCTTAACAGAATTAGCATCTGATTATTTGCTGTCATACAGTTGGCCTGGAAATATTCGTGAGTTTGCAAATGTAATTCAAAGTTTGCATATTCTTACACCTGGAACAGTTATTGATAAAGCTATTTTTCCTGCTTGGGTAATGAATGGTACAGTGATAGATGAGTCGGTCGATCCTAGCAATAGCGTTGGAATTAAAAATATGCCCCATGTTCAGGGAATGGCTTTAAATCAAAAAACGAATGTTAATGTTAAAAGGATTCCGTCCATAAATGCGAATGTTAACATTAATATAGAATCATTGAAAAAATATCTGATACGTGCGGAGCGATATTATATTGATCATGCACTTGCACTGTACTCTGGGGATAAAACATTAGTTGCTAGAAAGTTAGACATTGGTCGGACGACTTTATATATGAAATTAAAGGAGCTAGGGTTGATGTGTTGATGGACTTGCCCTTAAAATGAGCATTTTCCATGAACTCCTATATTGAGGGTAGTCTCATGATTTCTGGCAATTCAAAAATAGATTGATTTGGATTTTTTTGTGAAATTTCCAAAAAAACGTTTAAAAATAAATATTTCCTTTGACAAACACAATGCTCACGTTTAAGTTCAGGCACCTTTTCTGGCCAGAAAGTGGCCGAAAGACTATCTTTTTAAGGAGGAAGTATTAATGAGTCCAGTAATTATTGAACCAACAGAGAGTCAGAAACAGTCCGAATTTGCCCAGCTTTTTGAGGAAAATGCTAAACAGATCAATTTGCGAGAAGGCGAAATTGTGGACGGCCGTATTGTTCAAGTCACAAAAGATTATGTGATTGTGGATATCGGTTTTAAGTCAGAAGGACAGATTCCAATTAACGAATTTAAATCACCGACTGCAGAAAAAGACATCAGCATTGGTGATAGCGTTCAGGTACTATTAGAAACTGTCGAAAATGATCATGGTATGATGATGCTATCCAAAGAACGTGCCGATGCCATGCAAACATGGGATCGACTTGTTGAAGTTGCAGACAAGGATGCGGAAATAGATGGTTATGTTACCAATAAAGTCAAAGGTGGCTTATCCGTAGATATCGGTGTAAAAGCATTTCTACCTGGGTCTCAAATTGATATTCGTCCTGCACGTAATTTAGATAAATACGTTGGAAATACATATCGATTTAAAATCCTAAAGTTAAATAAGCGCCGTGGCAATGTGGTATTATCACGCAAAGCTATCTTGGAAAAAGAGCGTGCAAGCCTACGTGAGACAACATTGGCTAACTTGGCAGATGGGCAAGTATTTGATGGTATTGTAAAAAATGTGACCGAATACGGTGTATTTGTTGATTTAGGTGGTATTGACGGATTGCTTCATGTGACAGATATGACATGGGGACGCATTACTCATCCTTCTGAAATGTTTTCCGCAGGCGATGAAATTCGTGTGGTTGTGCTAAAGTTTGATTCTGAATCAGGTAAAGTGAGTTTGGGACTCAAACAGTTGCAACAAGATCCATGGCAAAATGTGGAAGAAGGCTATCCCGTTGGTGTGAAGGTCAAAGGTAAAGTGGTTAGCTTAGCGGATTATGGGGCCTTTATTTCATTGGAAGATGGTATTGAAGGACTAATCCATATTTCTGAAATGAGTTGGACAAAAAAAATTAAACATCCATCACAAGCATTGGCTGTTGAGGATGAAGTGGAAGCCATTGTCTTGGATGTAGACTTGGGAAGCAAGCGTATTTCATTGGGATTAAAGCAAACCACAGTAAATCCTTGGAATGAATTGGAAGAAAAATTTCCTTTGGGCGCTCGACATAAGGGTATTGTTCGGAATGTGGCTGACTTTGGTGTATTTGTGGATGTGGGAAGTGAAATTGATGGTTTAGTTCATATTTCTGATTTATCATGGATACAAATGGTCGGTCATCCGTCAGAGTTATATAAGAAAAATGATGAAATTGATGTGATTGTGCTTCATGTGGATCCAGAAAATGAACGGTTTTCATTGGGTGCCAAGCAGTTGGTGGACGATCCGTGGGAAATTATCAATTCCAAATATAATGTTGGTACAACAGCAGTGGCGGAGGTTGTTGGTAAGAACACTGCAGGTGTTATCGTTCGCATTGATGATGAAGTGGATGGCCTTATTACGGACAAGCAAAAACTTCAATCTCTCAACGAAGGCGATGATGTGAATGTTTCTGTTCGCATTGCTGATGAAAAAGAACGTCGCTTTGTCTTAAGCGTTATATAATATTAAAAGATTAAAATTAGCGCAAGAAGAGATGAATAAACTCTTCTTGCGCTTTTAATTGAGGGGGAATGTTATAAATGCGACGTCTATTTGTTATTCTATTAATTATTGGGGTGTTTTTTACCGCATGTTTTTTTGGAGGCATGTGGATTTCTAATATGACAAATAGTCTATCATCTGGTTTGCATTCATCAGAATCTATTGCATTGTTTGATTCAAAACATAAAATAGGTGTTATTGAAGTCAATGATATCATTTTGGATGATCATGATTTAATTTTAAATATCGATAATTTTCGAATTGACGCATCTATCAAAGCCATAATATTACGTATTAACTCACCCGGTGGATCTGTGGCCAGTTCGCAGGAAATATTTGAAGCGATTACGCGGGCCAATAGTGTCAAGCCAGTAATTGCATCTATGGGATCTGTTGCTGCAAGTGGTGGGTATTATATTGCATGTGCAGCCTCTCAAATTATTGCCAATGCTGGAACAACGACTGGTTCCATTGGTGTGCGCATGGAGCATTTGATGATTGGAGATCTGTTGAAATGGGCAAAAGTCAGTCACGAAACCATTACCAGCGGTGCATTCAAAGATATGCTGCCATTAAATAAACCTATGAGCGAAGAATCTCGAGTTATACTGCAAGGTGTCCTCGATGATATTCATATGCAATTTAAAGATACTGTGCAGCAATCACGCAAATTAAGTAAAAAAACTGTTAATCAACTCGCAGATGGTCGGATCTATACAGGCAGGCAAGCGCATAAATTGGGTTTGGTTGATCAATTGGGTGGTTTTTTAAGTGCAATTGATGCGGCTAAGATTGCGACTAATATTAAATTAAGCGATGACATTGAACTTGTGTACCCGCATAAGTTTGAAAATTTTGTTGAAACAATATTCAATCATGCAAAAGGGGTTATGCAGGGGACTGTTCAAGGTTTTTTTCAGCATTGGCAACCAATGATGCTGCAATAATTGGTTATTTTTTAAAGGAGGTCAGCATTGAATAAGAGTGATCTAATTGAGCAATTATCCATTAAATTGCCTAATCTGGGTAGCCGTGATGCGGAAATAATAGTCAATACTATTTTTGACAGTATGGTAGAGGTCCTTCGATCAGAAGAACGCATTGAAATTAGAGGATTTGGTAGCTTTGAAATACGAGTACGTGCTCCGCGAATGGGGCGGAATCCAAAGACAGGTAAAAATGTACCTGTCAATGAACGTCGTGTTCCCTTCTTTAAAGTGGGCAAAGAATTAAAAGAGCGTGTAAATCTCTCTGAATAAGGGATGATATGAAATCTATGTGGTCGCCTTGGCGAATGG
>CAYZSU010000095.1:0-7776 GCA_964480565.1 uncultured Myxococcales bacterium
GTCCTTGCAATAAGCAATTCATCATAGCTGTTTTGATAATTGTGATATTTATAATAAATACCTGCCAGCCGAAAACGTGCATGTGGCACTATAGTTGACGATTTAACACGTGATATGGATTTTTTATAATAAGACTCTGCCAATGCATACTGACGACGCTTAAACGCAATGTGGCCGCGATATAACAGGGCGTCATCTGTTAACTGCATATACGGATAACTGACAATCAATCGTTCTAAAAGTTCATCTGCGCGATAATATCGTCCATCTTTATAATAACGTTTGGCTTGCAAAAAAATGGACTTTTCTTCCGACCCTGCGATATGTGGGTATGCCGATTGAGTAGATGATTCTTTTGGAACATAACATCCTATAGTTGCGATCAATAAAATACTACTAATCAATAGGATCCCAAACACTTTTATTACAAAAAACCGACAGGATAGTTTAACCATTTTTTTTTGCATTTTCTATTCCTTTACAACACTTACCATGGCAGGTCGCAATAATCGCGTACCTAAAAAATAACCCTGTCGATGTACGGATATTACTTTTCCTGCCTCTTTTTTATCGCCATCCACCATGGCAATAGCTTCATGCTGATTGGGATCAAATACCTGTCCAATAGCGTTGACCACAGTTAAATCATGTTTTTTTAATGTGGCAAGCAGTGATTTCCTTACCAGCTCAACACCTTGAGCTAATGTATTTACATCCTCTGTAACTGACTCAGGTATATGCTCTAAGACACGATCTAAATCATCCAATGATGGTAATAAATCAGACAGCAATTTATCATTGCCAAACCGCACCAAATCTTCACGCTCTTTTTTCATGCGTTTTTTTGAATTTTCAAACTCCGCCATCATGTGTAATAATTTTTCATGATCTGACTGTGCCTTTTCATTTGCTGCAGTTAACTTTGCTTCTAGTTCAGAAACCTTCTTCTCCAATGCAACAGGTATTGATTTAGACGATTGTTTTTTGGCATTTTTTGCCACAGATACTGGCATAGCCTTTTCAACCGGGGTAGCAGATTTACTGTCCTGCTTAGTTTCAATATCACGTTTCTTTTTTAATTTTTCACGAAACTCATCTACTTTTGTGTGTCCACCTTGCATTCTAGCATCTCCTTAATACAATTGTCATTAATGGGGTTGCGCCCATCATCGATGTTGTTCAATCGTTAATCACCTAATAATCTAAAATATCGCTCACTACTTGAGCTGTAAAATCCACCACTGGTACGATTTTAGAAAAATCCATATGCATGGGACCAATAATCCCAAGTGCACCAATAATATCGCCATGTTTTTTATACGGAGCACCTACAATACAAATATCATCCAACTCCGTATTATGCACATTGGACTCTGTACCAATGAACACCTGAATACTATTACTCTGCTTACACTTTGATAATACATGCAAAATTTGTCGTTTTTCTTCAAGCTGTAATAACAAATCCTTTATTTTTTTCATTTCCTCAAATCCAGGCATATCCAAAAATTGAAGTTGACCATTCACGCATAAATCCTGAGCAGGTGCATTCTCAAATACTTCCTTAGATAATAACATGGCACGTTTAACAAGTTTGTCATATTGTGCATAGTCTGTATCCAATTCCACCTGGATTTTTTTTAATGCATCATCCAAATTCATTCCAGAAAATGATGTTGTGCAATAATTTGAAATCCGCTCCAAGTCAGACAAGGTAATATCATCCTGAAGCGTAATCAATCTATTTTGCACAGTGCCATCTTTAGACACCAAGATACCCAGTACCTGCTGACACGATAAGGGCACAAACTGTAGTTGTTTTAATACAGTCATCTTACTATCTGGCGTAGTAACAATACCGGCAAATTGGGAGACACTTGCCAAAACACCCGACGCTCTATTTAATAATAGATCAATATTCCCGTCATTATGCACGCAATATTCACGAATTTTAGTCATTTCCTGACTGCTCAACTCACGGCATTCCAACAACCGATCCACATAAAAGCGCATGCCCTTGGATGTTGGAATACGCCCTGAAGAGGCATGAGGCTGACTCAATAGCCCTAATTGCGTTAGCTCCACCATGATATTGCGAATACTTGCTGGCGATAGCTCTCCCAAATATTGTTTAGCAATCGATTTTGACCCCACAGGTGCCGCGGATGCAATATAGTCGGCTACTAAAATTGAAAAAATATCATAATCACGGTCAGTTAATTGTCGCTGCATAGAATGTATTGATAAACAAGGGAATAGTGGCTTGTCAACAGGGCAAACACATTTATAATACCCATTTTCTTCTAAATGGTTGCAAGTGCTATTACATTGAAATTACTTTGAAACAATCCCACATAACTCAGAAGGATGATCGATGACTGTATCAGCACCTGCAGATATGAGTTCATCGCGATTGCGAAATCCCCACGTCACACCAATCCCCTGGCAACCCGCATTCACAGCGGTTTGAATATCCACTTCCGTATCCCCAACAAACATTACTTCAGAAGGTGACATTTGCCACTTTTCCATAATCGTATTGGGCATATAGGGATCTGGCTTGGCAGGAACACCATCTGCCACACCCAGAATATGATCAAATGCACAGTCAGCAAAAAAGTATTGCATGGACTGACTCGCATGTGGCTCTGGCTTATTGGTCGCAACCGCTATCTTGATATTTGCGTCCAAAAGCATAGTCAGCATATCATTAATCCCCTCAAAAGCGCTTGTATTTGCAAGCCAATGCGATTCATAATAGTTTCGAAATATACTCATCAATTGATCAATGGTTTCCGGATTATGTTTTTCTTCTGGTAAACAATAGCGCATGGTTTTATCCAAACCACCGCCCACAAATCGTTCATACTCATACTTAGTAAATGTGGGGCAACCAATGGACTCAAGACCATGATTGAGTGCAATCGCAATATCCGCCATGGTATCGAGCAATGTTCCATCCAAGTCAAAAATAACGCCTTTTATATTCATCTCACAACCTTTATTTTATTGAGTTATTTGAGGTACACAGCGATGCAGCCCTTGTACTTGATCGACCAGATCATTGAGTGCCTCATGAAACCGCTGCTGCATATCCTTGGACATATCCTGAATGGAAATATCATAATATCTAGCGAGTCGCTGCATCTTGCGTTGAATCGACTTTGGTAATTCAAATTGATAGGACTCCACATATTGTTTCATCTGATCCAAGCGATGCTCACCATTGGCACAGGCTTTTTCAAAATCGCACTTGATAGTCGTCATCAATCCACACATATGATTGCTGAATCGCTCCTGCAAACATTCCATTTCAAATGCAAGTCGCGTAATATCACGAAAATGATGCCCTTGCATGGCCAACTTTAATGCAGTGGATATAAATGACGGTTTTCTCACTGCAGTTCCAATCAAAAAACGCCCACACTGCCAAGCATAGCGTTTTAGACTCGCTTTAATTAAAAATTTTCCGATCGCCTTTATATGCACCCATTTCAATGACTGCTTGATATATGGATTAATTTGAAAACGCTTTCGCAATACTTTACAACGGCTAAAATATGATTTTAAATTTTTTGAATAAATCGATTGCAATACCGCCTTATAATCACCAATCACCTGATTAATTGGCCGCGCAGGCATAAAATTAAGTGCAAATTGATGCGTATTATTGCCATCCGATGAACTCAGCAAACGACCTTCTGCTGCCAAACGATCTGCTAAATCCGTATCTGGCAAGGCTTGCAGTAAGCCCACCATCGCCATGGGAATACCCAATTCATGAATGGCATCAATCATGCGTATTGCAATGTCATCCGGATCATTATCAAAACCAATGATAAAACCAGCGGATACTTGCATGCCATGTGATTGAATGGCAGCTACCTTATCCTGCATTCGCCCAGTCGTATTAATTTTCTTACCTGTTTCAAGCAGGCTTTTCACGGATGGGGTTTCAATGCCAATAAATACATAATCAAATCCAGCACGCTGCATGAGTGCCATTATTTCCGGCTGATCTCCCAAATTCAATGTCACTTCTGTAAAGAATACAAATGGGTAATCATGATCCATTTGCCATGCAATCAGTCGATGAAGTAATTCAATGACCTGTCGCTTATTGCCGATAAAATTATCATCCACAATAAACATCAGTCCTCGCCAACCCGCGTGATACAACTGATTTAGCTCCATTTCAATTTGTTGAAATGATTTATATCGTGTTTTCTGACCAAAGCGCCGCCAAATATCACAGAATTCACATCCAATGGGACAGCCGCGCGATAGTTGAATGGCCATGGATTGATACCAATCCTTATTGGGCAGTAAATTGAATTGGGGTTCAGGGGATAGAGTCATATCGGTCAAACCATTGACATCCAGAATATAAATATCATCATCGAAAAAGGCTGTTAGTTTTTCCTCTTCCTGACTTCTATATACACGTGCATATGCGCGTTTAGCATTACCCTGTTCAAAATCATGAAAAAAATAAGGAAGCACACCTTCGGCTTCACCGATGATAAAATGATCCACATCCGGTAAGTCCGCATATGCGGTGGATGAATATGGGCCACCAGCAATAATCGGAAGATCATATGCTGTGATGCGCGCAATCATATCCATCAGACTTTCTTTTTGAACAATCATCGCGGAAATAAACACAGCATCTGCCCAAGACAGCATCTCATGGGTAAGCGCTTCCACATTCATATCGCATAGGCGAAGATCATACTCATCAGGAATCATGCTCGCCACTGTCAATAAACCAAGCGGTGGCATGCTGGATCGTTTATTAATCAACTTTAATGTTGAGCTAAAGCTCCAATACGTGGCTTTTGGAATTTGTGGATACACCAGTAAAATATGTTTCTTAGCAGTCATGGCAGTCCTTTGTATTGATGGCAAAGGCTTATCGCATGAACGCTATCATTGGCAATAGAAAAATACCTGTTGAGGTTGTTGAAAAAAACTATTTATCGGATAAGGCTCACTATCTTAAAAAGTATTTTGTTGCCCTTGCCTTACCAATAACTGACAATGTTTCCCATTCAATCAATTGCTTTAAATCACGAGTTGCCATGCGTGTAGAAATATTAAACCGTTTTGCGTATTGTGATGTCGTAATATATTTATTTTTATCAAGATAAATTATAATCTTAGATTGCCTATTGTTCATCAGGATATGTTGTGATTTATATAGCTCTATATGATTTATCGTACCATGAAGCATGGTCTTTATTCCTTTTATATAATACTCAATCCACTGGGTAAAATCAGTCTCATTGCGGCCATAATAATAATTATGTGCGTAATTTTGCTGAAGCATTTGATAATACATCAACCGGTCATCTGCATAATAGCGATCCACAGGAACAATTTCATTCCAAACATATCCTTTTGATTCCAATAAATATAAACTTAAAAAACGTGCACAGCGTCCATTACCGTCTATAAACGGATGGATTGTAACAAATTGATTGTGAAATATTGCTGCTGTTATTATTGGATGAGCGTTGGATTCATTCAACCAATGACATAGATTGTCTATGAGCATTTCTACATCCATTGCCTCAGGAGGTAGATAAACGATATGGCCTGTTCCAGCATCATAAATAGCATTTTGAATATCCCTAAACGCGGATTTTCCACTTTTTTCGACAATATTACGCAGCATTTGGGAATGGCATTTAAGGATTAGCGTTTGATTGACAGTATTACTATGAGCATCCATATACGTTGAAATATGATTTAACAGGTAAAAATAATTGGCCACTTCCTTTTCATCTCGCACCAGGCCAAATGTTTTCTTTTTTTCAATGACACCACTTACTTGTTCCATTGATAATTTATTACCCTCAATCTGCGTAGAAAAATGCGTTAACGCAACAAGGCATTGTGTTTTTATATGCACCAATACTTGTGCTGGAATGCTGATCTGCTTTAGTTCAGATGTCAGCCTTTCTATGTCTGCAAGATCACATGTGATTCTATCGGATATGGTATATTTTGGATTGAACATAGGATAATCATACAATAAATCGAGACATAATCAAGACATAATTGGGACATCCATGCGATCCTATGCATTCCTATTTCTGAACGATTCAACTAATTGACCCATTTTGAAATGCTATTTCTATGGCAGCATCATAATGGGACTGCCATCGAAATAGAACTGATCTTTTTGGATATTTCGCAATTTATATGGATATTTTTGGATATTTATGGGAAAAATAAGGAAGCATTCACCCACGCGCAAGCTTCAGTGGTACTGAAGCGGATTTGCTTGTGGATATCTTTCAGCGAGCAATGCTCGCGAGAGGGGGAGGCTCTGCCGGCTTTTGCCGGTGGAGGGGGCTTGGCTAAGCCCCTAAAAATTGATGAATGGCATTGATTTCACATCTGCAAAAGGGTTGAACGGACAGATCATACAGAAAAAAATCCATGCCGGACAATACAAAACACAGCCCAATCATGTATTAACGCTGTCCGGTAATATACATCAGTATACGGATCCACTGCATGTGCATGACAATATGCAGGCCCTATTATCATGGTATGAACAATCCACTGGTCAACACCCCGTGGAAAAAGCCAGCGAATTTCATTATCGATTTGTATGCATCCATCCATTTGACGATGAAAATGGGCGCTTGGCACGATTATTTATGAATTTAATCCTTATGCAATATGACTATCCCCCATGCATTATCAAAAATGATCATCGACGCCACTATTTGTCCGCATTGGAAATGGCAGATAAGTCAGGAAACACAGCGACGTTAACAGAGTTCATTTCAAAATCACTTATCGCAACATTTGAAATGATATTAACCGTTCTTAACGATCATGCCTCACAGCAAACCACATCGAACACTACTCCTGCTCCCACTACATCTCATTATTTATCGCGCACACAGCGTGAAGATATAATCATGCAGCACCTTGCCAATGCCCCTGCATCCATCGGACAATTGCATGAGTCCATTCCACAAATCAAGGGGTTGCCCTCAAAACACCCATCTTCGGTGTTTCCCGCTGCACCCGCAATCCTCACGTACTCGCATGTACGCTCCGGTTACAGGTTTGCGGGAGCCTAGAATCTGGGTATTTTTGAACAACCCCACTAATTGCTATTTCGATGGCAGTCCCATCAAACGGCCCACGCTTAAAAAGGACTTGCAACGCCTGCTGCATGACAAACGAATCCAACGGCAAGGCAACGGCAAAGGCTGTGTGTACTTTTTAGCATCCGAAATATAATGAAACTTCCGGCGAGCTAAAGCCCGCGATTTTCTCACTTCGGCATAGTGGAAGTTAGCTATTTTGGGACTGCCCTCAAAATAGGTGTTTTGAGGGGTCTTTAAAAATACCTATATTGCTTGGGCCTCTGTAAAATTACTAAAGGTTTCAGGTACAGATGCTAGCGGCGCTCATAGTAACCAGAAACAGGCACTATTAATGTTTTGAAATCCTCAACAGGTACATATTTGATCGGCTCAAAGACTGTTTTTGCAAACCAAGGCTCAGCTCTTCGTTTGTGATATCTCGCATAAGTTCTTAACAAGAAAAACTTATGACATGCACTTTTCCCATAAGCATATTGACAACTTAAATCCTCAGAAAAGAGGTTAATTAAGCCATATGATACTCGTTTCCATAATGCTTTGGGGGGTGAATTCTTTTTTCTCCATTCAATCAAATCATCAGTATATTTGAAGGGACTGGTGAAAAATAGGCATTTTCAGTATAAAAAGTGATTGTGATCAGAAA
>CAYZSU010000096.1:0-7350 GCA_964480565.1 uncultured Myxococcales bacterium
AAATCAGGCAACTATCGCACATTCTCTCATTTTTAGTCCTTTTTCAACAGTCCCAAAATTCGAGCATGAGTGATTTTGTAGGCCTGCGTTTTTCCAGTCTTGACAACCTCTCGCAGACCCTTACGTTCTTCCTTTGTTAATTTGACGATGTATTTTTTCATTTTGGAATCCCCTTTTACAGGGGTATACCACATTATTAATCTTATTACTCGTCAATTCATTGAAATCGGTGTACTAGTGATATGCTTCAAATACCTTCAAGTAGAAATGGAGATGGAAGTAGGAATAGCTTCGATACCTCTGTTTATCGAAATGGCCATAAGTATTTTATCGATATACAAAATAATAGAATATTCCTGCAGTCAGAATTATTAAGCTCAAGTTTTGTGTTTAATCCATCTACAGTGGATTTGTTCTTTGAAAGTATACTTGCTCTGAGTTTGGCAAATGTATCCATTGATATTGATTTGTCTAATAATGATAAATTCTTTTTATCGTCGACTAAGAGGTCTAAGTTGATTTGGACAGAGTTATGTTTATTAATGAATCAAGTAGACTTGAATCCCGCAGCTACATGTCACATGGATTTATTTAGAAATGAAGCGGATAGTACTGTTTATTTTAGCGGTGATAATATTAGCCTACACATGTATAGAGGTGCGATGGCTATGCTGAATCAAACGCATCGCATTAAATTGCAAGAAGATACATTGTCTTTAATGACAAAGCGCGGGGAATTAATTGCTGTGGAACTTAAAAAAGGGTATGGCGATATGTTGAAAATTGGATTGTCTGCGGATGAGTCAATTCAGCCGTATTTATTAAATGGAAAATGGATACTTCAAAGCACTCATTTAGATCGTTTTGCGACTATTCCTCTTGCATGGGATGCAGGGGCAAATAGGTTTATTGGTGCACTTCCTATTCGTTTGATACTATTGTCCAGTGATTTAGGTCTATCGATTTTATTAAATAATGGAACATGTAAAAAAATTGCATTTGCTCGGACAGCGCTTACAGTGACACAAAAACAATAATTAATTATAGTAAAGGAGTCATTTTTTTGTTATATTATGCTAAATTAACTAACTTAATATAGGGGGGGAATGGAATGAGAATGACATTAAGTGCAGTAGCAATAATAGTAAGTATGGTATTTTGCTCAATGAGTTTTGCAGCATTAAACTGTACAGTGGCCAATAAAAAATCAGTGTGTAATAGAAATGTAGTTATGGAACGCGTGGATTGGGCATGTAAACTATTGGAAGAAAAAGGGCGCGTGGCTATTCCTGAAATAAAAAAGATGCGCTATGATTGCTGTGGTGATGAGAATTATGTGTGGATTAATGATTTAAATCACCGTATGATTATGCATCCCATTAAACCACAATTAAATGGAAAAGAGTTGGCAAAGGTAAAAGATTCGGATGGAACGTATTTATTTATCGATTTTGTAATAGCAGTGAATCGTACACCTTCTGGGGAATGGGTGGACTATTTATGGCAAAAGACAGGTGCATACGATAGTACACCGAAAACATCCTGGGTAAGAAAGTGTCGTGTAGGGGATACGGGCATTAGCTGGGTTGTTGGATCAGGTACGTGGAAATAGTTAAAAATAAATATTAAGTAATAATAAGAATCCAGCCAGTTGGTGTAAGCCGATTGGCTGGTTTTTTTATGTTGTGGATGATGAGTGGGATTTAATCAGAGTATTTGCTGTATTTAGCAATGTATTTCCATCATAAGGCTTAGTGAAAAACGCATCTGCACCGACCGCATTGCTGATTTCCATATCCCTGCCTTGTGTGCGTGCCGTGAGTATAATGATTGGGATGTTTTTATATTTACTGTCAAATTTAAGTAAACGGCATACATGATTGCCATCTACTTTTGGCATCATAACATCCATGATAATAATGTCAGGCGGTTGTTGACGGACTTTACTCAATGCAATATTGCCATCCGATGCAGTGTCTACTGTATATCCTGCATTTTGAAAGCGAAATGCTAAATTTTCCAAAATATCCGGTTCATCATCAACAATTAAAATGCGTGGCATAAATTCCTCCAGAGTTTACTTGGTCTCGGTTGCATGTCATGATGAATTGTGCGGTGTAGATACTATGATGAATTTTTTAATAAAAATCAATATATATGCGATGTTAAGTCGGATATATTACGTAATGAGGTTGTTCTTAGGAACGTCCAGCTAGATATTTTGTAGAAGATCAATTCCAAGACAAAAAAACGCCCCAGTAAAGGGGCGCTTTATTAATGCTTTAATTATGACTTGTTTATGATGATGAACTGGTAAGGACACCATCGATAACTGCGGGATCATCGGTGACTGTGGGTTTGTCGCCAATGTCTGGTTCTGTATACTCTGTGTCTGGTGTTGTTAATGATTGAAGTTCTAAGCTTGAGCAATCGCTTTCATCGATAGATTGCATGACCTGTTCCATTTCAAGTGCACGCACATAATAATTCGTACTTTCACTGGTAATGACGGACCCATCAGGGATAGTAATTTCTGGGTACCAACGATCATTGCCTCCATCTACCCATGGAAGACCATGTAATTCGCCAAAACCTGCATAATCCAAGTTGTATTTTGAGCCAGTTGCTTCATGGGTGTACATGAAATGCACAGGACGATCAAATGTCACCGGTGTGCCTGCATTTAACAACATACGATATTGATTCCAATTGTTCGGGCCAGTTTCCCATGTATAGAATTCATCCTGTCCCCAGGTATCCCAAATATTGGTTAAACCATCCGTACTGATGAGCATAGCACCGGAGTGAATGCCCCAGCTATTAGCGCCTTCAGCTGCACTTTCACCGTCTGCCATAACAATGGATTCAGTATTTCGCTTTAAGGTCATATTCTCAGGGTCGATCGTGTAAATATAAGGCGTATTCACATCTGCAGCCTCATCTAAATGAGGTGTTGCACCCTGTTCCCAACTTAACATAGCTTGCGTCATATTGGATTTTAAGCAATTGGTATAGCAATATAATGTTAGCTCGCCATCGCTGAATGCGCTATCACTTGGATTGACATTGACCATGGTTTCAATAGTTACTGCAAAGCTATCGTCCATATCATCTGGATTGTTGGGTGCAACCATATTGACGCTGCCAATACCATCTTTCCAGAATCCATACCAACGGCCGGCTTCGATATTAAAATCTTCCGGTGTATCTAGCTGAGTAATGGTAGGGCCATTATCACCAAATGCTTCTGTACCTGTTATTTTAAATGCAGTGCCATTCCATTGAATGACTTTATGTCCGCCTGTGGAATCATCAAAATACTTAAGATTTTCATCTTTAATATCTGCCAATGTGATCTCGCTCATAGTATGTTTGATGAGTCGGCCAGGGGCTACAAATGTGGTATAGCTGGTTTCTTCATCGCTATCATTGTTTGCGCGAAGCACAGTCATATCACTGACTAAGCTGACTTCTTCTGGAAACCACATGCCATAATAATCTGCCCAGCCAAAATAGGTTTGATCATTTGTGTCATCCACATATTTAATGCCAAAGCCTGGATTGTCCATTTCAAGACGAGAACCATCTTCCTTGTAAACACCGTAGCGAAATACGCGATTATTGAAATTTTCTCTATCCAAACATTCATTGCTTGTACCATCATTGGCTAGATAATGCGTGCTATTAAAAGCAATGTTAAACTCACCGGAATGGGTTTCATTGCCAAATGATTCTTCATAGGATGCAAATGCATAACCGGATGTGCCATCCACATTGGTGACGAGATGTACTGCTTCATTCATGTCAAATCCTTCTTGTCCAGTCATGGAAAATTGAAATTCCACCATGCCTTCTTCGCTGGATTCAATGGCTTCTAAATATCCTTGAGCAAGTGTTGTGCCTTCTGTTGCATGTGACATCATAAAATCCATATGAAATAGGCCAAATGGATTGTCGTCAGAAGCTGCTTCGGTAATGGTGACACGGCCAGAGATTTGACGATCGACATCGTGTTCACTTTCAGCTGTTTCTGTAAACCAGAAATCCACATATTGTGGTGCATCAGTGTCTGCACGTGTGGTATTGACTGTCCATTCCTCAAAATTAGCCGCATTGGAGGAGCTGGATTGATTGCTGTTTTCACTGGATTTATCAGATGACTGATTGCAGCGTGTGGCATTGACCAATGCAATATAATTGCCTTGATTTACCATGCTAGCATATTGAGTTTGATCCATGGCACAAAGAATTTCATTGATGATATTCAATGCTTTCATGGAATCATCATATACAAATACATGCAAGGGGTCCGTGTAATATGGCGTTGTTTGATCGGATGTTATTGCTTTTAATGTTTGTGCAGCTTTAGAAAAACTTTTTTCTCTGGATAATGCAGGACTTGTTTCCACATCCTGTGCTTCTACGAGTGATACTTGGCTAGCGACTTCTAGCCCTGGAACATCAGTAGAGCCAGTGCTGCTTCCACTGCTTGTACTTCCGCCACAGTTTATTAATAGGCTGCTTGTGCATATTAATACTGCAGTAAGACACCATCGATACACATTCATATTTATTCTCCTTTTGTAAAATATGTGAATGTTGTGTTTGTGTCATGGTGATTAGTCAAAATGTGATAACAGTATGAACAAACAAATCAAACTTGCTGTGGAATATAAATGGATTATTCGATAAAGTAAATTTTTTTTAATGGGTTTTGCAAAATAAGCGAATATCAGTAGCTTGCATTCCAGCTGCAATAGCTGCTTTTAGGCCTAAATCAGCATCTTCAAATACCTGACAATATTGTGGATTTATGTTGAGTTGTTTGGCGCAAGTTAAAAAAGTATCTGGATGTGGTTTATGGTGTTGCACATCATCTGAAGTAATAATGATATCTGCAAATTGATATAAATTGCAGGCATGTAATATCTTTGTAGCCATAAAACGGTTGCTACCTGTGCCATATGCGATTTTTTTTCTTGTGCTATAATCACGTACAATGCGTGCAATGGGTTCTAAGGGTTTAATCTCATGAATATGAGATAGGAAGAAATTATATTTAAATGTAAGTACTTGGTGAGCATCTAAATTTAATCCATGCAATGCATTTATTTTATCGATAATCTTATTAGTTGGCATGCCTGCAGTATCTAAAAAAAATTGCTTAGGAAATGGAAACTTATATTCAGTACATGCTTTTTGCCATGCACGAAAATGAAGGGGCATTGTATCTGCAATTGTTCCATCGATATCAAAAATTAATGCATGAATAGTTGAGGGTATGTGGATATCCATAAAATGTGCTCCATATTATCATGTGAAGTCTGCGGTAATTTAGTTGTTGTAAGGGCTTTCCCGTGGGAATCTATTTATGATGGGCTTGCCCAATTGTATGTATAGCTTCATTTCTTATAAAGTTAGAGCTGGAAACACAAGAAAATCCTACCTAATAGTATTGAATCGCTTGTATGAAAGTAAAAAATAGCGTACATTTGGAGGCATGAAAAATCGATATCAATTTTGGACAGTGAGTATTATTTTAATTATGGGGTTGTTTTTTACGATTGCGCAGATGAAGTCAACATTTGAGTTATATGATTATAATGAAGCGAGTACAGTGTTTAATACCTATTACTGGTCATTGTTTTCAAGTGATGATACGTCTGATGATCAATGGAAACAGATCATAGCTATTGATTCGCACCCAAGTATTCCCGATTATGTGAATGGTTGGTTACTGGAAAAATATTCACAACAAATGCCATCAATAGAGCCGATATTATATTGGCATCATAATAAATATAATAAAGCCTTATACCCTGAACAGTTGAATGAGGGTATTTTAAAGCGTTTACAGCGAGTTCAATTACAATTCATGCGATATATTTCAGCAATTATTGTATTTTTACTGGCTAGTTCAGTGTTGATATTTGCCTGTCGTCATATGCATTATTGGGTGGGGATTATTGGCTTTGTACTCATTCTTTTTCACACCAGTTTTATGGATAATGCACTATTAATAACAAACAATGCGCTTTATGCCTGGTTGTCATTTTTGATTGTATGGATATCTGTTGAAATAGGATTGAATGCGCATCAATTTCGTGTATGGGGATATGCGCTATTGTTGTCTATAGTGATGGCAATTGGATTCAGTATGCACGTACAATTTTATATATTGGTTTTGGGTGCGCTTATTATTATGATTTCATTACAGAAAAAAGAGGAGTATTCAAAAAAAATATTGATATTAACGGGTATAACAATGCTTGTTGGAACAGGGATTGCAATATGTTTTGACCCTATTTGGCAACGGGAAATAATGGGTACACTATTGGATCGTACAATTGTTGCCATAGAGCAAGATGCTATTGCACATATAATATTTATTGATCAAACATTTCCAAATTTATTATATAAATTAAAATATATTGTGCATCATATGTATTTTTCTAGCATGGCTGCGTATTTGATAAGTTTGTTTTCAGTGTTAGGTATTGTTATGGCACTACGTTGTTGGCGACAGCGCAGTGCTAGATTTGTTGCGATTACATTTATATTTTTCGCAACGATCACTACGCATTTTGTTACATTGGCAGAGCCCAATAAGGTATATATGTATTTTCCTATTTTAATTTTACCTGCACTATGGGGCATAAAATGGTGTGTAGATTTTGTTATAAATGGTCAAAAAACAGCACGTGTATACCGAATGACTATTTTGATGATTTCATTGTTGGTGATTCTTGGAAGTGGGCAATTATATATTTACCTTGTTCAAAAAAATCATTACTTGCCACCCAAGGTGTTAGCAAAAGAGCGTATACTCGGATATAGCTTGGCAATGAGTTATGTCAAGCCTGCGAAGAGTAAAAAATTACATCAGGCCTTAAAGATGTTCTTCGAACAACGCGGAATTAAACGGTTGGCTGATTATCAGGAGAAACAGTTGTATTTAATGGATGCTGAAGAAAAAGAAAAGAAGGATTGATATGCCAGATCAATATGAATTGATTCAAGATATCGCCAAACAGGCAGGAGACTGTCAGATGGCATATTTGGGAAATATCTCATCGATTGAATATAAGGGTTCAATCGATATTGTCACTGATGTGGATAAACGATGTGAAGAGTTAATTGTTAATGCAATTACAAAATCATTTCCTGACGATGCTATTTTAGCGGAAGAAGGCTCCGGGTCACAAAAAAAATCGAGTAGATGTTGGATTGTGGACCCTTTGGATGGTACGGTCAATTATGCGCATGGGCTGCCAATTTTTTGTGTATCCATTGCATTGGAAGTGGACGGCCAAATCCAATGAGCAGCGATTTATGATCCCAATCGTGATG